>CAZFWV010000193.1:2096-12932 GCA_964522605.1 uncultured Pirellulaceae bacterium | reverse complement strand
CTCGTCTTTCCAGGACTTCACTCCATGAGCGACACACCTCAGCATGCGACGAGCTCACAGCGTCTGGAGCTGACGCTCTGCATGGGATCCGCTTGTCATCAGATGGGCGTCTACGACGTCCTGCCCGTTTTGCAGCGACTGCTGCGCGACAGTAATCTGCCCATCGAGGTGGAACTCAAAGGTGCCTTCTGCCTTGATGCCTGCTCAGATGGCGTCTCCGCACGCCTGGGAACGCGACGATTCGTCAACTTGCGGCCGCAAACGGTGGAGCAGATCTTCCGCGAGCAGATTCTGCCCGCGATCCACCAGCGGGCGAAGGTTGTTTTGGGAGGCCCACAACCATGAACCACGCCACCGTTTGGAAGACGCTCTGGGATTATGACCCGAACGGCCTGATTGCCTTCAATCATGAATTGCAGGTTCAGCTTGTCAATCCTGCGTTCTGCCGCATGTTTCGCCAAACAGAGGCCGATCTGCTGGGTCAACCGGCGCACCAGGTCCTGGGCGAGCTCAGCGACCTGGAGGACCTCTGTCAGAACCCGACCGATGTCAGGACGCGTCAGATCGACTATCCTGCCGTCGACCTCTTCGTGCGTCAGGTCATGTTCGCGATTGAGGAGGAGCAGTTGATTGCCTGTATTCTGGTCGATTTGACCGATGAGCGCGACCAGATTCAGCGGGTCCTGCATCTCAAGCGCGAGGCGATCGACAAAGTCCATCGTGTGGTGGACAAACAGATGCAGGTTGCGCAAGAGATTGCGAGTCTGTTGGGCGAAACGACGGCAGAAACCAAGGCCAGTCTGCTGAAGCTGGTGGAGTTACTCGATGGTAAGTCCAGCTGACTATGAACTCTTCCTCGACCTCCGGACCGAAAGCCTGAAGAAGCACGGCGAGGAACTTTGCGGCGACACGGTCAAAACCGCGCGCACCGACGACAAGCTGATCGCCGTGCTCTCCGACGGACTGGGCAGTGGCGTGAAGGCCAGTATTCTGGCGACATTGACCGCCGAAATCCTCGTCAAACTGTTTCAGGAGAATGTGCCGTTGGAGGCGGTCATTGAGACGGTGATTGGCACGCTGCCCATTTGCAAGGTGCGCAAAATCGCCTATGCGACCTTCACCGTGCTGCAGGTCGACCAACGAACCGGCGAGTTCCAGGTGATCAACTTCGATAATCCGCCACCGTTTCATTTTCAGAGCGGGAAGCTGGTCCATCTGCCGCTGGAAGTGGAAACCGTTCTCGGCCGAAAGATCGGTTTTGCGCGCGGTACGATGCGGCGAGGCGATTTTCTGGGTGCCATCAGCGACGGGGTTTGTTATGCGGGACTTGGGGTGCAGCTCAACTTCGGTTGGGGCTGGCCTAACATCGCGCGGTTCCTTGAGTCATCGCTGCTCCTGGGCGGCAACTACTCCGAAGCCGTCCGTCGCGTGATGGAACAAACGCGCATGCTTTACCACGACCTTCCCGGCGACGACGCCACGTTCCTGGGCGTTTGGGCTCGGCGACGCAACGCGCTGATGGTGTTCACCGGACCGCCGCTCGATCCGGCGCAGGACGCCGAGTGTGCGCAGCGTCTGCTCTGCTTTCCCGGCCGACGCGTCGTCTGTGGCGGAACCACCTCCGAAATCGTCGCCACGCAACTCGGCGAACCCGTCCGCATCAACCTGACCTCCCTCCGCCGCGATGTTCCTCCGATCGGCCACTTGAGCCAAGTCGAGTTCTGCACGGAAGGCGTGATTACGATGTCGCGGTGCTGCGAGTTACTCACGCAGGCGGGCGGACGCCCGGGTCAACTGCCAGCCGACCCGAACGGCGCAGTGCGCTTGGCACAGGAGTTACTCCAGGCCGATTACATTCACTTCCTAGTCGGTCAGAAGGTAAACGAGTTTTACCAAAGCCCCTTGCTGCCGAGCTATATCTCGTTCCGCCGAAGCCTTGTGGAGAAACTGGCCCAGTTCCTTACAGGTCTGGGAAAACAAGTCGATATCGACTACTGTTGATCGCGCGGTACATTCGCCATCTCCCGAGAGCTCCGCCTCTGATCGAAGGACCCTATGTTATGGACTTGTATGCGGTGGAAGTGGACTGGGCGGCCCGTATAGCGAACCTTCCCGACCATCGCGCTGACGGATGTCGCCAGTATGGGGTCTCTTCTCGAAAAGGACTACCTGACGGCGGCTGATCCGCAACGAGGCCGATTCCGAGCGTTCCTGTTGACCGCCTGTCGGAACTATATCGCCAAGCAATGGCAGAAGTCACGAGCACAGAAGCGGGGAGGTGGTCGAGCCGTCTTATCGCTGGACTTCGCCGCCGCAGATTCAGACATTAAGTGGGAAGCCAGCCGCGGTCTTTCCGCCGAAGCCGTCTTCCACCGGCAATGGGCTCTGACGCTGCTGGAATCAACGCTTCAGCGGCTGCGCGAAGAATCTCGTGCGGCGAACGCATTGCGGCAATTCGATGAACTGAAGCCTTTCGTCATTGGCGATCAGGGGAGCGAACGATATGCGGACGTCGCCCAGCGGCTGGGCTTGACGCCGAGCGCCGCCCGCATGGCGGCTTCACGCCTGCGCCATCGGTACCGCCAACTTCTGCGGGAGGCGATTGCGGATACCGTTGGGGATCCGGCTGACGTCGACGACGAAATTCGCAACCTCTTCTCAGTATTCGAGTTATGAGCATTTTCCAAAAAAGCCCGTTACAGTCGGCCCGGTGTTCGTCAGAAGAGAGTGAATCCCGAGTTCTTACGAAAAGGGTACTCGATGTCTGATGATCATTGTCCCCAATGCGGTTCTCCGTTGCCGCTTGACTCACCGCAGGAGCTGTGCCCCAAATGCCTGCTGGCCGTGGGCATGGAAACCGTCGCGGTTCCCTCGGCGGGACCGCCGTTGGTGCCACGAATTGGCGAGGCATTCGGCGAATACGAAATCACGGCTCTGCTTGGCAGCGGTGGGATGGGGGCCGTGTATGAAGCGGAAGATCGAAAGACCGGGCGTCGCGTCGCACTGAAGGTCCTCAGCGATAGGCTCGAGTCGCCCGAGCACCGTCACCGCTTCTTGCGCGAGGGACGGCTTGCCGCTTCCTACAATCATCCCAATTCGGTCTACATCTTCGGCACGGAAGAAATTGAAGGAACGCCCGTCATCACGATGGAGTTGGTGCAGGGGGGGACCCTGCAAGATCGCGTCAAGGCCGCCGGTCCGCTGCCGATCGACGAGGCGGTGGACGCGGTGCTGCAGATCATCGCCGGCCTGGAAGCAGCCGAAAATGCGGGCGTCCTGCATCGCGACATCAAGCCATCCAACTGCTTTGTCGACAGTGACGGAAGCGTAAAAATCGGCGACTTTGGGCTGTCGATCTCCACGGCACCCCGCATGGACAGTTTCCAAACCGAAACGGGGGCGATTCTGGGAACACCGGCCTTCGCTTCTCCCGAACAGCTGCGTGGCGACGAGGTCGATGTCCGGTCCGACATTTACTCCGTCGGGATTACGCTGTACTACCTGCTGACCGGTCGGACACCATTTCAGGCCAGCCAGATGATGCGGCTGCTGGCGACGGTGCTCGAACAGCCGGCTCCCTCTCCGAGGGAATTTCGGCCGGAAATTCCCCACGGTCTCGCAAAGGTCATCCTGCGCTGCTTGGCGAAAAGGCCGGAACAGCGATTTTCCGACTATCCCGCACTGCGAAAGGCCCTGCTGCCCTACACATCGCAGGCGCCTCTCCCGGGAACGTTGGGGTATCGTTTGCTGGCCGGCGTCATCGACTTCCTGCTGTTGACGACCTTCTCCGATGATGCACTGTAGAATCGCTGCTTGGTCCGATGGGACTCCAGCGATATCGAGTCCAAGTCTGCGGGCGATTGAGGAGCGAACTTCCTCCGGGTCAAGCATCTCTCCTTCGATCGCAGACGACTTCACGACATCGCTCGTCAGCACTGCTAAGCTGGCCTCTTCCCAAAGCTCAAAGCCAAGGCCTTCCATTCTGCCCAGCAGACGCCCCTGTTTGTGCCGGACCGTGGCCAACAACGAGGTCAGGCGAGGAGAATCTAGCCCGCAGCCTTCAGACGAGGTTCGTTCGACCGCAGGCTCACGCCGCGCGTTTCCGGAGATTACGGCCCGCGACAACCGGATCCAGAAGCCGACCTCGCCTGACGGCTGCGGGTTAAACGAATCGCCACAAATCCTGTTCGTCACTCTGCACTGCTACCGGTGAAAATGTTGGTCTCTCGGCAAGAAATCAAGCGACCAACGGGAGCGACCTTTACCTGGGTGCGGTAGCACCCGATTGGGTTGCGGCATTGCCGCACTGCGGTTCCTCGACCCTTGGCCGTCCACAAGTGACTTCAACCCCACGATTCTTCTGTTGACGTTTCCGACCACCGCCCCAATCAGCAAGTGTTGACGTGCACCCGGGTCAATCGCGTCACTTCAATCGTCGTTGTCGTGACAGCGGAAAGTTGCTAATCTTCGCCGCTTTGTCTGAGCGAATCGCGCAATCTTGCCAGTTTCGTGAGACTGGGGTTGCCCACACCAAGCCCCCAGCAACGGGCTAGCTGAGCTAGCAAGTAGTGAATGGTGGCAGTGTCAATCTTCCACTTGCCGTTGTGAAAACTACGTCGTGATTTGCCGCAAACTTCCACACCTCTTGGCGTTCGTCTCGCTCTGTCTGCCTTGGTCGAACGTAACGGCGCAGCATCCGATCGCGCGCGACATCCCAAGTTCATCAGTGGAGTGGCCCGGTCCATCCTCACCACAGTACGAAACGCTGCCCAGCCCCTTGCCCGAAGTCCAACCGCCGGTGGACGACGATTCGCCGCAGGCCCTGAGGCGCCTCCCACCTGCGATGGGAAACCACCCGGGCAGGCCCAGAATTGGAGTCGTCCTGGGAGGAGGTGGAGCTGCGGGTGTTTGCCACGTGGGCGTGCTGAAGGTCTTGGAGGAGTATGGCATTCCGGTGGATTGTATTGCGGGAACGAGCATGGGCTCAATTGTGGCTGGACTTTACGCCACAGGACTGACCGCCAACGAATTGGAGCAGATCGTCTATCAATTCCGCTGGGACGAGATTCTGGCCGAACCCGAGTCTCATGCGATGAAGTACGAGCGCCGCAAGACGGACGATTACCTGTTCGTTCCGGCCATTACCGTGGGCGTGCATGCGGGTAAGGCGAGTTTGGGAAGCGGGTTCGTGAGCGGTCAGAGTCTGACACTGCAACTGCGGCGAATGCTTGCCTCGGCGAACGGAGTCTGTGATTTCGATCGACTTCCAATTCCCTTTCGGACTGTGGCGACCGATTTGGAAACAGGAGAAGCGGTCGTCTTTCGACGCGGCAATCTGGCGACCGCGATTCGCGCCAGCATGTCGATCCCTGGTGTTTTTCCTCCTGTCCGCTGCGGGGATCGTCTGCTGATCGACGGCGGGCTTCGCGACAATGTGCCGGTCGATCTTGCCCGCGAAATGGGTGCAGACATTGTGATTGTGGTACGCATACCACCGGACTTGAAATCTCGCGATCAGCTGACGAGCTTGTTCTCCGTATCCTCCCAAGCGCTCAGCATCATGGCCGCGCATGACAATTCGCACCAAGCCACAGGCTTATCGGAACTGGACATTCTCATCCAACCAGACATGCGTGGGATTGGCGCGCTGGACTTTGCCCGTGCCCGCGAGGCCGTGGCGATTGGCGCGCAAGCCGCTCACCAATCCGACGATCAACTTCGTGCATTGGCAGGCCTGTTGCGGAACAGTACTGTTACTCCGACGCCAAACACCGAACCAAGCACGACAAATCCACCCGCATCCAGTCGCGTACAACTTGAGGCGGCCGAGCGCATCGTGGTCGACCAGATTGAAATTGAAAACTCGTCGCCCCTGATGATGACCGAATCGATTGCGGCACGATTAACCGTACGGCCGGGCGAACCCTTTACGTTGGATCAGCTGGAGCATGACATTCAGCGGATCTACGAGACGGACCACTTTGGAAACGTCGACTATGAGTTGAGCCAAGACGGGCTAGGGCAATCGGAGTTGTCCATCCTCACGACGCCCGATCCGCGGGGTGCCAGTTTATTGAGCTTAGGTGTAGGACTCGAGGAGAATTTTTCCGGAGACTCGTTTTACACATCCTCCGCCAGTTTGAGTCTGCGAAATCTTAATCAACTCGGGGGAGAGGCTCGGCTGTTTGGCCAGTTGGGAAGTCGCCAGCGACTGGAAGCCGATTTCTTTCAACCTCTGGAACCGTCGCAGTCGTATTTCTTGCGACCCTATCTTTCCTTCGAAGGATACGTCCAGCCGATCGTGATTCAACAACAGAAGACGGCCGAGTTCATCCTGCGCCGCTACCGGGCTGGCATCGAAGCCGGACGTACAATCGGTGACTATGCCGTGGCAACCGCGGGGACATTGGTCGAATCATCGAACTTAGACCTGGTCACCGGTCCGGCCTACCTGAAGACACCCGACGACTACGCATCGTTGGGAGGTGGCTACCTGGGACTGAAATTTGATTCTCTGGACAGTTACTTTTTTCCCACCGGCGGCTTTTTTGCGGAGGCGAACTACACGCTTTACGGCAATTGGTTCGGCGATGCGGAGTCGAGTGACCTTTTGGCTGCTCGCACGATTTATGCTCGATCGCACGGCCCGCATGTGGCGATCTTGCGGTGTGAGGCCGTAGTAGACGATTTGTTCTCGGGCACCACGTTACGAAGCGAAAGCACGACTGGGGGTTTTCTGCGATTGTCTGGTTACTCGAAGCACGAGATCATTGCGGCTCGTCGAGTTCAGGCGGCCGCCGTCTACATGCGTGAAATGGCACAGATGTTCGGCACACGTGTTACGGTGTACCGAGGAGTCAGCGCCGAGATCGCTTACTTCGATGGCACCACGCTCAATGCGCCGAGTAATCGGCCGGTCTTGGCCGGCAGCATCTTTTTGGCGGTCAACACCCCGATCGGCCCCTTGTTTGCAGGCTACGGTCTCGCCGACTCCGCGGCGAAATCGCCGTTCATCGCTATGGGGCAGGTCTTCTGACAGCCGTGATGCTTGTATTTTGATCGGCAGGAGGGGACAGCCTTGGTGACGGTCGAGCTCCTGGATCATCGCATCGAAGGCGTTTCATCGAAGCCACGGCACTTGGGAACGCCCCCAGAGTCCTGAGACTTCTTTGACGTCTTCGCAGCCGCGTCCACTTCCACCAAGCTCGCAACTCGTCTCCACCCGCCTAACACCCGCCGATAGCGATCTTGGCGTCCGTGAATTGAAAATACCGCGTTTGGCCCTGCCACAAGATGCAGACAAGATTGGCGGCTCTTTGTCTGCCGGTTAAGTTCAGTCCCACGTCTGTTCCGCCCAGATCTCGCGATCGACGCTCTGCCGGGACGTCAGGCTGCAATGAGAAGTCCGGGATAGGGGTCGATCAGTCAGGCAATCAACGGAACCACGGCGGAACTGCGGTCTAACACGGCAAATCCGCGACGCTCTAACGACTCCATGACAGGTGTGACGTGCCGAGATCGTGCTCCGTCAAACGTCTGCAGCGGAAACACTCGCACCTCGTCCGCCACACGACACATCTCATGGATGGACGTCAAATGGAATTCCTGTCCGAGTTGGTCCGAGTACAGGAACAAAAAATGGGAACAGAGCGCCAGCCCGAAGGCTCGATTCCGAAAGGGCAGTGAGGGCAATTCTGCGGCGAAATACCGCCCGGATTTCCTGCCGACTTCGTAATCACCGAGAAAACGCTCCATGGCTGCCCTTCGTGCGAGACCAAGCTGTTCGACGGTGGCGAATTCGTTCCAGATGAATTCAGAGACATTCCGGCGCGTTTGCTCCAACACCGCAGACCATGGACCCTCGAATTCACAGGGGCCGCGGCGAAAGCCGGACTCCCGGTGGTCACCCTAGGTCATTGACGGCGCCGCCGTAAATAGGAGGTTGGCTCGATCGAACGCAACGATTGCGCCCTGGTAAGCATTTCGGAACTGGGCGCCTTTGGATCTGGCATTGACCAATCCGCGTTGGCGATCGTAACTTGAGGGGACCGACGGCCACGTGATCATTGATGCCGTGGCGTTCGTACCGATTGATCGTTGATGGCGTTGGTCAAGTGCCGCAAACCACAATGGCTCCCCGTGCAAGCCACCGGATCATCCGCGCGATCCATGAGATGGTACGAGCGTTGATCTTCATCTACTTGTCGCTCGGCATCTCATTTTCCGTCCGGGCCGCACCCAACATTACACTCTCCAATGGTCAGCAGCAGTTGACGTTCGAATCGACGAGTGGGCGATGGCTCTCGTTGATCGAAGAGACGTCGAGCCAACCGCTTGTTGATCACGCCGAGACCAATGCGTCGCTCTGGAGAATCCGCGTGGCTTCGACGCCCGGCGGTGGCGAGCAATGGCTGCGTCCATCGGACGCGAAATCGTTCCATCTGGAACAGGCCAGTGAGCACGCTGCAACACTGGTGTGGGAAGGGTTTGAGCTGCCCGGGGCATCCGACACGCGTGTCTGTGTTCGGATCGAGCTCGTCGACGACGAAGCGGCCAGCACGTGGCATCTGCGGCTGGAAAACTGCGCAGACGTTCCACTGTCCGAAATCCATTTCCCAAACCTGGAATCGATTGTTCAGCTGGATCACGAGCGTTTGGCCGTGCCGAACTGGATGGGACAGTTGGCCGAGAAGCCCCGCGACATGTTGCACTCGAGCGACGGTACGGGTCGGCAGCTGCATTTCGATTACCCAGGCCATACGTCCATGCAATGCCTCGCCTGGTATGAACAGGATGGGCCCGGGTTCTACCTTTCTTGCGATGACGTCCGCGCGTTTCGCAAGAGTTTTGTCTTTGCCGGCACGGAGGACCGGGGCGTTTCGGCTTGGATCTGCCATTTCCCAGAAGCCACACTCGAGGCAACACGTGGTTCATCGTTTGAACTGCCTTACCGAGTTGTTGTCGGTACGTTTCACGGAGATTGGTTTACGGCAGCCGAGCGATATCGAACCTGGGCAACAAAACAGTCTTGGGCGCAGGAAAGCCGACTGCGGCTCGGACGGGTTGCACCCTGGGTCGCACAGACGTCCCTTTGGGTTTGGAATCGAGGTCGTTCCGAGTCGGTGATTGAACCGGCGATTGCAGTGCAGTCTCAACTGAAGCTGCCCGTTTCGGTCTTCTGGCATTGGTGGCACGGCTGCGCGTACGACACCGGGTTTCCTGACTACCTGCCACCCCGCGAAGGCAACGAAGCCTTTCAAGCCGCATTGACAACCGCTCATCAACACGACATCCGCGCAATCGTTTATATGAATCAGCGTCTGTGGGGAATGACGACAAACAGCTGGAAAGAGGAGAACGCCGAAAAATACGCGGTCAAGGGGCTCGATGGTCGCGTGCAACCCGAGGTGTACAACATTTTCACGAAAGCGCCTTGTGCCAGTATGTGTCTGCACACACCGTTCTGGCAGAACAAGTATGCCGGCTTGGCAACTGCAGCGGTCCAGCGATTGGGAGTGGATGGGATTTACATGGACCAAGCCTGCAGCAGTCTGGCCTGTTACGATCCTTCGCACGGTCATCCACTGGGCGGAGGAACCTACTGGATGAATGGGTTTCGCGCGCTCTCGTCGGAGATTCGCCGTCGGTGCGCGGACGGCACTCGCAACCAGGTTGTTCTGGCTGGGGAAGGCGTCGGGGAGTCCTGGCTTCCCCACCTGGACTTGATGCTCAGCCTGCAGGTCAGTCGGGAACGATACGCTGCACCCGACGGTTGGGAGCCGATCCCCTTTTTTCAGGCGGTCTACCATCCCTACGCGATCCAATACGGCAACTACTCATCGCTCACGCTCCCGCCCTACGACGAGTTGTGGCCGGCCGAGTTCGCTCCCGCGCAGCCAATGCAGTTGCTCGATCGACGGTTTTCACCCCAGTTTCGACTCGAACAGGCCCGCTCTTTCGTTTGGGGACAACAACTGACGCTGGCCAATTTTCGCCCTTCACTGCTGGCTGAGCGATCGGAAGAGATGGAGTTCCTTTTTCATCTCGTCCGCGTTCGACGTCATGCTCTGAAATTCTTGCAGTTCGGCACAATGCTTCGGCCCCCCATCGTGACGACTCCCGACTCGGAACTGGAGATTTCCCGGTTGTCGATTTATGCAGGCCAGCGTGGACAACTATCGACTTACCGCCTGCGCGCACCGCAGCTACTTGCCGCTGCCTATCGCGCGCCAGACAACCGCATCGGGATCGCCCTGGTCAACCTGGCATCGACACCGCAAGCACTGCAACTCCGCTTTGCATCACCAGCAGTTCATGATCGCAGAGCGCCATCGGTCGCCAGCCATTCCTCGGAAGTCTTTTGTGTGGTCGACCCACTTCCAGAGCGGGCCGAGTGCTGGCGAATTGATGAAGCGGGCCGACACATCATCGGCAGTGTTCTGGACAAGGGATCTTCCGTCGCCATCGATTTGGCCGCCCACCGCGGCTGTGTAATCGAACTTGGTCCGGAATAGTAAAACCACCTATAGCTCAGAGCATCATCGACGGTGCCAACCGCTTCCCCTCATAGTCTCCGTAAAACCCACGCCCGAATGCGTCCAGGTCAACGAAGTAGTCGAACGTCACATCCTGCAGCGTGATGCAGTGAAATATCAGCTTGTCAAGCAACTTCCGAACCTCCGCTTCGGTGTGGTTCTGCTGATAACGCCATACCGCTTGGGTAAACGTAATTGGGCCGCCCCAGAAGGCAACGTAGATGGGACGGTCGTCTGCTCTGTCGAAGACGTCTTGCAGGAACTCGGAGCCTTCGGAATCTCGATTTTCGCCCACATAGTC
>CAZFWV010000193.1:0-1996 GCA_964522605.1 uncultured Pirellulaceae bacterium | reverse complement strand
TCCCGTCATGCGTTGAGCAGATCCCTTCCCTTTCTTTGTGATACGCCGGATCTGTTCTGCTGAAGGGAAGTCTGGATCGTGCAGCCGCAAATTATCCTCCACTTGAGCGTAAGCATCGATGATCTCCTGGGCCCGATTCCACATCTTGGTTGGCCAGTGAGCGATCCGATTGGTTTCAGGACCTTGTTCCGTGACAATGATCGCTTCGATGTCGATTTCATTTGAATAGTGAAGCAGTCGGATCAGTGAATTGTCATCGTCGTGAGTCATGTCGGTGCAAACGACGTAGCGATACTCCTTCGCTGCGGGACGATCAGGCGCGGCGGCACGGAGCGCGTTTGGCGGTCCGATCCCCACCTTGACGATGGCCTGGCTGTCCAAGAGCGGCCTGAGGTACACGCAGTTTCACACGACGGCCCTCTGCTCGCCGACGCGCGCAGCTGAGGCCAAAACCACCGCTGCAGATCTGGTACAACGTTAAGTCGAATCGGATGGACAAACCGTCGCAGCTTAGCGTTTCGCCGCAACGTGTCTTCAAGTTCCAATGGCTCGGTCGTCGTTCAGACCCAATCGGGATCTCTCTGGGGCTGATCTACCAACTCAGTCCATTCGCCAAGTTGCCTGTCTCGCCGAAAGAGATAGAGGTGGTGCAGTTAGTGCTGCACTGGCGGGGAGGCTGTTCAGAAGTGACTTCTTCGGAAGTATCCGAGCAGCAAGAGTGAAATCCACGCGGCGAGGGCAGCGGTGGATGGTTCCGGTACGAGAGGTGCTGCTGGAGCGGCGCGCTCCGTATAGCCACCGGCCTGGAGGGCGGCAACGAGGTCGTCGGTCATGAATTCGCGATCGCCCGTCCAGTCGCCCGTACCCCAGGTGGAATTGCGCAGCATACCATCTTCGTACTCGCCCGCCGTGAAGGCCGCCATCAGATCGTCGACGTCAAAGGAGTGATCCAGATCGGCATCGCCCGGCGGTGATCCAATGACCTGCGTGACGTACAGATACAGGTCCTCATCATCGACACGCGCATTTCGATCCAGATCCAGCCAACGGTTTTCGGTGCCATGATCGACCGCGTCATAGAAGACATTCACGTCGTCCAAATCGAAATGTCCGCTGTCATCAAAGTCCAACCGCTCTGACAACGACGGAACGAATGCAAAGTCGAGCGAAGGGCGGAGGCCGCCGATCACACGTTCCTGACTACCCGTGCTTCCGTCGTCGGCCTCCCAAGCGGCGCGATTCAATGCACCGCTGAAGATATCCACGTAGTACAACTCATCCTGCCTGTTGAAATGCATTCCTCCAAATATCCCTTCGACCGTGAAGACCTTTCCCGGCAACTCGTTTCCCGAGTCGTCGATCGGGCGAATCAAGTGCCGCCCCTCCGGCTTGAGGACAGTGTGCTCGTAGTACGTGCCTTGCGAGTCAAGGTCGGCTATCCAATGAAACCCACGTATTTCGAGGAAGTCTACTTCCTTCAACTGTCCCAACGATGTGTCACACCGGTACCGATGAATTCCCCGGCCACTCGAAACCAGTACCTCGGAATTCCCGACCGCATGCACACGATTCGCGTAGATTCTCGCCTCCGCGACGTTTCCATCCGGTCCCACGCAAATCAGCCCGCCCTGATCTACGGCCGCAAAAACAAGGCCCGATGGATCCGCCGCGATGCTATTCACCTGCCGCTCCACCGTCGCGTAGAGACTCAGCTCGCGGCTCCATAAATCGTAGCGTCCAATCTGGTAGCCTCCAATCTTGTTGCCTCCGGCCAAGTAGAGACTATCCTGGCCGTCGTATGCCAGCCACCCTGCGAAGAACTCCAAGTCCAGCATCCCGACTTCCTGCCAGGCTTCATTGAACTGATGGAGGCCATCCTGATCCGCGATAAAGACGTGCTCGGCTCGTGAGGCAAGCGGCAGAAAGAACAGCCACACGCACAATCCCACAGAATATGGGGTGAGTCGCCGGTGCATACCAACACCTCCGCGCACCA
>CAZFWV010000192.1:0-12940 GCA_964522605.1 uncultured Pirellulaceae bacterium | reverse complement strand
TGATCGGGTCCGCGACGGACGAGCCTGTCAGATCTTCAACAGGCCGGCCTCGCCCTCCCAGGATTGAAACCGCCTCTAGTCTGCAGCCTGCAGCAAAAGAGCATGGTCTTGGACAGTAAAGAGACAGTAAAGAATTGAAGTGTGCGACTTCTCCGAAAGGACGAATTTTATGATCCGGCATCGTGAAAAGAATCAAGTCATCGTGGCGCTGGCTGTTGCCATGTCTTGTGTTGGGAGCCTCGGGTGGGGCCAGGATGAGAATTCGGTGACCGATCCCGCGACAGGCATCAACCTGGCAACGGTCGCCGTTCCTTCCAGTTCGTATGTGTCGGGAGATACGTCCGTCGGAGCGCTGCATGACGGAGTGAATCCGCGCAGTTCGCGAGACGCGCGGCGCGGCTCCTACGGGAACTGGCCTCGCCGAGGCACTCAGTGGGTGGAGTATCAATGGAGCCAGCCGATTTCTACGCAGGAAGTCGATGTGTACTGGTGGGATGATCGCCGAGGCGTACGACTTCCAAGAGCTTGTCGACTGCTGTATTGGGACGGAACGGAAATGGTTGCGGTCCCCAATGCCTCTGGTTTCGGAGTGAATGGTGACCAGTACAACCGGACGTCGTTTGACGAGATTCGTACGAACCGACTGCGATTGGAAATCGACTCGAACGAAGAATTCTCGACCGGTGTTCTGGAGTGGAAGGTTTACGATTCAGGGAAGTCCCCCGATTTTCCTCCATCTGTTGATGCGGGACGTGACCGGGTCGTCATTGTTGGGGGTGAGACGTATCTGTCAGCAACCGTCAAGGCGCTCAAGAAGAGCCCCGGCGAGATTCCTCTTGCATGGAGTAAAGAATCGGGGCCTGGAGAGGTAACGATTGCCGAACAAAATATGGCGGCCACCACCGCTACGTTCGACGAACCCGGTGATTATGTACTGCGTCTGACGGCTGGTACGGAACCGCTGCAGGCTTCATCCGTAGTTCGCGTTCGAGCAGAAACTCCACCACCAAGCCAGCGATTGGATGTGGTTTACACGAAAGGCTACCGACTGGACAGCCCGTTGTGGACCGCGCGAGCGAAGGCTCTGATAGTCGAATGGATTCCGCATTGTATTGATCAGATTAACCGAACGGACTTGTCCGAAGGTCAGGGAGGGATCGACAACTTCCTGGAGGCGGCCAAGGCAATTCGTGGTGAACCTCATGGTCTTCACAAGGGCTATGTGTTCTCCAACGCATGGGTTCATCAGACCGTGGAATCGATCTGTCTGGCCCTGATGGTCGACGCACAAGGCGACAGCGATATCCTGCAGGCTCAGCAGAAGATGCGGGCGACACTCGAGGATTGGATTCCGAAGATTCTCGCGGCGCAGGAATCGGACGGATATTTGCAGACGGCCTACACGCTGGCTGATCGAAGTCGGTGGCCAGAACGTTGGTCGCCCAGTCATCGTGGAGATCACGAAGGATACGTGGCGGGGTATTTTTTGGAATCCGCAATCAACCACTACACGTTAACCAATGGTCAAGACCTTCGGCTGTACGACGCGGCCAAGAAATTGGCCAACTGCTGGGTTGCGAATCTCGGGCCAGGGAAAAAAGACTGGTACGACGGTCATCAGGAGATGGAACAGGCTCTCGTGCGTTTCGGCCGCTTCGTGAATGACGTCGAGGGCGACGGGCGAGGTGATTCCTACATCGCGCTCGCGAAGTTCTTGCTCGACTGTCGTCAAGAAGGCAGCGAATATGACCAGAGTCACGTGCCGGTACAGCAGCAATACGAAGCAGTCGGGCACGCAGTCCGCGCGGTGTACAGTTATTCCGGGATGGCCGATGTCGCGGCCGAAACGGGCGATCTGGACTACCAAAGCGCCGTGATGTCTCTTTGGGACAATATGGTGAATCGCAAGTACTATGTGACGGGCGGGATTGGCAGTGGCGAGACTTCCGAAGGTTTTGGGCCGGATTACTCGCTGCGGCACAACGCCTACTGTGAATCCTGCTCGAGTTGTGGGTTGATCTTCTTCCAATACAAGCTCAATCTCGCCTACCACGATGCGAAGTACGCCGATCTCTATGAAGAGACAATGTATAACGCGCTTCTAGGAGCGATCGACCTGGAAGGCCAGGCGTTTAATTACACGAATCCGCTCGATGGCGGACGGCGAACGTCCTGGCATGTCTGTCCGTGCTGTGTCGGGAATATCCCCCGAACTTTGCTGATGGTTCCGACGTGGGCTTACGTTCGGGCCGACGATGCCGTTTACGTCAACCTCTACATCGGCAGCACGGTCAACGTAGGAAATGTCGCGGGCACAGGATTGGAGATCGTGCAGAAGACCGACTATCCATGGGATGGTCAGGTTGCACTTACTGTCCATCCAGAACAGCCGGCACGGTTTTCGGTCTACCTGAGAGTGCCGAATCGCCAAACGAGTTCGCTCTATCACGCGGATCCACCGATTCGCGGACTGCAATCCTTGACCGTCAACGGTCAACCGATCGAGGTGTCCGAGGAGCGGGGGTACGTATCGATTACGCGTGACTGGCAGTCGGGTGATACCATTCGCCTCGAACTCCCCCTGGCAGCGCAACGGATCACGTCCGACGAACGAGTTGCGGCGAATCGCGACCAGGTTGCCTTACGCTACGGACCGCTGATCTATTGCGCCGAGCGGGTGGATCAGCCGGAGATCACGCAGCCAATCGCCAACAGCCCACTGACAGTCGAGTGGCGGCCGGAGTTGCTGCAAGGCGTCACCGTTCTGCGGGGGACCTGGGCGGATGGAAGTCCGTTGCAGGCCATTCCCTACTACGCCCGGCAGAATCGCCCCGCGGAGCAGCGGTCGCGCCCCGATTTCCTCGTCTGGTTACGGAGCGAGTAACTGGAGGCGGCAGGCGGGAGACGGAAGGCGGGAGACGGGAGACGGAAGGCGGGAGGCTTGGAGTCTGCAGCCTCCAGCCTCCAGCCTCCACTGATCACGGTTTGTCGGGCTCGATTTGAAGTACCAATCCGACGTCGATGAACTGGCCTCCTTGCGACTGATGACAATGGACGGCGATCGTGTTGGATCCCTCCCGTAAGAGGTTCACCGCTGACTCGTCGAGCGGGACAGGGACATAGTTCGTCGTGTAGCCGGAGAGCTTCTTGATCAATTGGCCGTTCAGATAGACCTCTGCGTCCTCGTCGTGATGAATCTCCAGGCAGAGTTGACCGATCGAGGGAACCGATCCGACCGAAAATGTACGACGAATCCATAGGTCGGAACTCCGCCAAGGCGTTCCCACGACGGAGCCGGGTGTCCCTTCCGTACCGAAACCACCTGGACCCGTTTTCCAGGACTGTGCATCGAACTGCGGTTCAAACCAATTCTCTGCGGGAGGCTCCGTCGTGTAATGCCATTGCTGAGCTCTTTGACGACTCGTTGGCACCACAGGGATCAGAATCGGGGGTGGTCCGTACAGTTTCTTCGCTGCGGCGGCGATTCGGTCGAGGTCCATCTTGACCACTTCGCGATCGTACGTCATTAACCCGTTGACTTCGATTTCCACATCAGAAGTCTGTGTATAGACCGCAGCGGATAGTCCTTTCCCAATCAGCGGGCGCATCGCGGTTAACAGCCCGACGTACGCCTCGGTCAGCTCCTCGGGATTTTGGAACGAGACGTAGCCCCAGTTCCGTTCATCCTGCCAGCAGTGTCCTCGCACGGGCATGCCCAAGCCACCGAATTCGCCGAGGACCACCGCGCGGTCCTCCTCCACCGGTCGCATGCCGGGACCGGGATAACTGTGCATGTCGGAAATCGTCCCGCTCTGGCGGTCGGTCCAGCCACTGGCTTCATTCACCGGCCGGGTCGGGTCGTACTGCTCGATCCAGCGGACAATCTCGGTCGTGTCGTGCTGGCCCCAGCCTTCATTGAATGGGATCCACATCACGATGCAGGGATAATTGTGGAGCGTATCGATCATCGCCTTGAGCTCGCGCCGGAAATTCTCCTTGCTCTCGTCATTTCGCTCCGAACCCCCTGCCGGCATATCTTGCCAGACTAACAGGCCCAGGCGATCGCACCAGAAGTACCAGCGCGCCGGCTCGTACTTGACATGCTTTCGCGCCAGATTCATCCCGAATTTCTTCGTCATCAGAATGTCGTACTGAAGCGCTTCATCCGTTGCCGGCAAGTAAAGGCCATCTGGCCACCATCCCTGATCCAAGGGACCGTACTGGAATAACGGTTCGTTGTTCAAAAACAACCGGTTGATCCCTTGGTCATCTTTGCGGACTTCGATCTTCCGCATCCCAAAATAGCTATCCACTTCGTCTACGACTGTGCCGTCCTGGACGAGGGAAACCTCGAGGTCGTACAGATGAGGGTCATCGGGCGTCCAGAGTTTGGGGGGCGATGAACCGGCCAGAGCGAGTTCGATTGGCTGTCCACTCGGACCTTCTGCGTTGACGGGATCCGACTGGCCTGAACGAGCGACAAGTCGGACCTCGGCGGCGCGCTGGGCGTCGATCGTGACGGTGACGACTCCGCGGTCAATGTCCGGAACGACCTTCAGCGACCGAATGAAGTTGGCCGGGACCGGTTCCAACCAGACGGTCTGCCAGATCCCCGACACGGCGGTGTACATGATCCCGCCCGGGTTCAAGACCTGCTTTCCCCGCGGCTGCCATCCGGAGTCCGTGGGATCCCAGACGGAAACGACGAGTTCGTTCTGGCCGTCGACGAGGAGCGGTGTGATATCGAACTGAAACGGGTCGTATCCCCCGCGATGTTCGCCGACCTGTTTTCCATTGAGCCAAATGGTCGTGTGCCAATCGACCGCGCCGAAATGGAGAAGCAATCGTCCCTCGCCTATTTCCGGGGCTTCGAACGTGCGGTGATACCACAGCCGCTGATTCGGACGCAGCGGTTTCATGACGCCGCTGAGGGCCGATTCCAGAGGAAACGGAACGAGAATCTTGCCGTCCCACTCTTGGGGCTGTGGTTCGCTCTGCGGTCGAATCGCGTAGTCCCACAGACCGTTGAGATTGACCCATGATGAGCGAACCATCTGCGGACGCGGGTATTCCGGCCAGGGGCAGTCGACTGAGACGTCGGCTGCCCAGCGCGTCTTCAAGGGCCCCTCGGCGGGGTGCCAGTCCTGTGCCTTAACCGTCAGCTGGATCGAAAGAACAAAGAAGGTCGTGATCCCAAGGATGCGGCATACCATGCGTAAGATGCTCCATCAACTCGATACGAGCTGGATGTGGAAGACTCGCCACCGACAAGCGTCCCGCCTTTACGGACGCCTCAGTCGTCCTGCGTCGGCCGCAGCTTCTGGCGTAGAAAGTTGGTGACGCGCTGCGGGCTGACGATGCCCAGAATCTGTTCATCCAGACTGAGGACCGGCACGTGTCGAAATCCGTTGACTGCCATCACGCACAGGGCGGCTGCCGCGGAATCGCTTTCCCGGACATAAATGGGGTTCGCGGTCATGACATCACGAACTGGTCGGTCTTTGACCTGGTCGTATTCGAGCGCCACGTTGTAGAGCACGTCACGGTCGGTAAACACGCCCTGTAACTTGCCGTCCTCTTCGACCAGCAAGCAGGCCACCTGAAGTTCTGCTAACTGTCGGACGGCCTCTGCGATCGGCGTGTCGGGTGACACACTCGCATACGGCGTTGCCTGGATCGTGAGCACGCTGTCTTCCGCCAAGGCACGTTCCAGCGGATCGTTGTATTGCTTGGGATCGTAGTTTTCCAACGGATCCTGAAACTCGGCGCCCGGCCCCGCGGGGTTATTTGGTTTCTTCGTCATCGTCATGCACCTTCCCGAGTCTGCGAATAGGGGGGAACACCGACCCGCTGGACCATGATCTGTCCGGGGTAATGGTCGGCGACGTATTCCATCAGGCCCTTCTGGCCTGTCAGAGCCGTCACCTGGCCCTCATTGTCCAATACGCTCAAAAAGCGAATGTTTCGGGTCTGCAACGCATCGACGACGTTGACCACGGCGTCGGAAAGGCCCACTGACGGGAGGTTGGTCTCCATGTACTGCTCGACCGGGTCTCCCGGAGCGAACTGCTGTCGGGCGACGAGTCGCGTGAGCATGCCTTCGGTAAAGATCCCCAAGGGTTTTCCCTCGGCATCCACGACAATGACACATCCCAGTTGCTGCTGCCGCATCTTTTCGACGGCTGTCTGGATTGTATCCGTCGGCTTCACGAGGATCGGCTGCCGCAGCGCCAACTCGCTGACCGGATCATTCATCATATTTTCGTAGAGTCCCATTTGACGCATCCTGACGCACGCTAAGGAATCAAAAGGCACCGGACCGCTCAATGACGGCACCGCACCCAACTTACCACGGTCGTGTTCCAAGGCAAGGGCACCCCCCACTCCGGTTCGAAAGTTGTCGATGCGCCGCGAAGTGGATGATGGAAGCGACCGGGAAGCACGTGTGTGCGAGCTCCAATCGGCGTTTCGGGTTCAACCGTTGATGACCGCGGCTTCGGGTGGTAGTTTCTTGAGTGCCGACGGACCAGGCTGGATACGGATGCTCTCGGATTGACCGGTCCCCATCCGTCTGCTCCGTCGAGTCCGTGGTCTCACTTCGATCGACGGCTTAACTCGCCTCGTGCGTAACCTGGGGGGCGCGGCGGACCGCAGCCGGGATCCGTTCGGGGCACGTTCTGGCGGAGGGATGTCAGGTGAACACGGCGAACTTGGCGGTCTTGTCCCTCCTGCCGATTGTCGCCGTCGCCGTGTTCCTGGTAGGGCTGCGATGGTCGGCTAGTCGCGCGATGCCGATCTGCTACTTGGTCGCAGCCGGACTAGCCGTCGGTGTTTGGCAAGTTCCGTTGAGGCAGGTTGCCGCAGCCTCAGTCCAGGGGCTGGTGATTGCCGGCGAGCTTCTGTACATCATTCTGGGGGCCATTCTCTTGCTCAATACGCTGGAGCAGAGTGGCGGGTTGCACCGGATTCGGGAGACGTTTCGCGAGATTTCACCGGATCGACGGGTCCAGGTGATCATCATCGCCTGGCTGTTTGGGACCTTCATGGAAGGTTCCGCCGGTTTCGGGACGCCGGCCGCTGTCGCCGTTCCTCTACTCGTTGGGCTCGGTTTTCCCGCGATGGCGGCCGTGACGGCGGGCATGATGATTCAGAGTACGCCCGTTTCGTTCGGGGCGGCCGGTACGCCCATCATGGTGGGCATCAACACGGGGCTCGCCAACGATCCTCAGGTGCAACAATACGCAATCAGCCTGGGGGCCAGCGATTGGATGAGTTTTCTGGCTCTAATCGGTCGGCGAGTTGCCGTACTGCACGCGGTGGCCGGTACGTTGGTTCCGCTGTTCGTCGTCGCATGGATGACGCGTTTCTATGGGCGGAATCGGTCCTACCGCGAAGGGTTGGCTGTCTGGCGTTTTGCGTTATTCGCGGCGTGGGCGATGACGATTCCCTATTTGCTCGTCGCCTTCCTGTTGGGTCCGGAGTTCCCGTCGCTCGTCGGAGGACTGCTCGGGCTCGCCTTGGTTGTGCCGGCGGCGCGGCGTGGTTGGTTCCTGCCACGCGATGAACCGCCGTGGGATTTCGAAGACCGCCAATCCTGGGATCCGGAATGGTTGGGAACCGAGCCGATCGGACTCGCCACCTCGGATCGTACGTCGGATTGTGTTGGGAGGGCTGAGGCGTCGGGTCTACCGGAGGTGGTCCAGCAATCCGCAGCGGCCGTGTCCTCGGATTCTCCAAGTCCCTCCCTCGGCATCTTTCGCAGTTGGCTGCCTTACTTGTTGGTGGCCGTGTTACTCGTCGTCAGCCGACTGCCCCAGTTGCCGATCAAGGATTGGCTGTGCTCGTTCACGTTGGATTTGCCTCAGATCCTGGGAACGCGGATCACCTACGTCAGTCGACCGTTGTTCCTTCCGGGCACGATCTTTGTCGTGGTGTCGTTGATCACTTGTGTGGCACATCGGATTTCGGCACCTCGTTACGGCCGAGCCTGGCAGAAGTCTCTCAAGACGACGCTCCGCGCATCGATGGCCTTGATTTTCACCGTTCCGATGGTTCGTGTCTTCATCGGCAGTGACGGTGGAGCTGCCGGCTATCCGGAGATGCCGCTGGCGCTGGCGGCTGGGGGCGAGGCTTTTGCGGGGCACGCCTGGCCACTGCTGGCTCCTTGGATCGGTGGGATTGGAGCGGCCGTGGCCGGCAGCAACACGATCAGTAATATGATGTTTTCGCTATTTCAGTTTGAGGTCGGACTGCGGATTGGTGCCGATCCGATCTGGATTGTCGCCCTGCAGGCAGTTGGAGGTGCCGCCGGAAATACGATCTGCGTTCACAACGTCGTCGCCGCATCCGCGGTTGTCGGCCTGATCGGTCAAGAAGGGCGCGTCATTCGAAGGACTCTCGTCCTCTTCGCCTACTACTGCCTGGTGACCGGGGCGATCGGTTACGGACTCGCTTCCTGATAGCGCTGCAGATATTGCGTAAGTCGTACCTTGCGGGCCGTATTCTCGGACGACATATACCGGACTTTGCCAAAAATTGGGCGTTCAGGACCCCAGGCTCGGTCGTAGCGACCGAGCACCCAGAAGATGCCACTGTAGGAGTTCGGGTTTCGGCCATCCAGAGCGAAGCGATTATTCAGCTCGATCATCACCCGCAACGCTTCTCTTGGCGTTTCGCTCCACTGCAGGATCTTCTTTCCCCACAGCATGCGCAGGTAGTTGTGGATTCGCCCCTCTCTGACCAGTTGTCGCTGTGCGGCATTCCAGAGTGGATCGTGAGTCCGGGCCTCGCACAACTGTTGCTCATCGTAGATGTACTCGCGCCGATCTCGCGTGTGTTTGGCAAGCGTTGTCTGTGCCCAATCGGGAAGAGATTCGAATTGGTCGTAATCTTCCCGTTGCCAACACATGTTATAGCCCACTTCTCGCCACGTAATCAGCTCGTCCAGGAATGCTTCCACCGGCTCGCTCGCGCCCCACCAGCCTTGCCTTCCCCCGTGTGCCTTGGGGGAAATCTGATCGCGCGACCAACCATCGTGCCGCATGACTTTCTCAAACACTTCGTGAACGCCGATGTGACCGAAATGCAGGTAGGGTGACAAGCCGCTGGCTGCATCCGCATCCGGATGATTTCGAAGTTCCGAGTAGTCGGACAGTCGTTTCTCCACGAACGTTTTCAATTGTTTTGCCGCAGCTCGACTGCCACCAATGATCGGAGAGGGTTCGACACCGTGATCAATGGGAAACGCGGCGAGTGAATCCTGGCTGCTGGCGAGCGTCTCGACATCGGCGGCGGGCCATCTTCGCTCGGTGTTTGCGGGCAGTTTTTTCAATGAGGGCTGATCGTACGAGCGGAATGGATTGGTTTGGGGGAATTCGTCCAGATGCGGCCGCAGCGTCTTCTGCAAGAATCGCCGAAAGGCGTGCGCCAGCGGAAATACGCGGTCCGCAGCCCGCATCGGCAACAGGCCGTTCGAGTCGACCAATTCAAAGCGAACGGGCAGGTGCGGAGCGACGCCCTGCATCATTCGAGGCAGAAAAAAGCAGGGAAAATCGTCGCTGATTACGACGCACGCGTGATCGGCCAAGTGCTGCAGCAGCCCTCGACCGGCCCCGGGTTTGGGTTCCAAATAGGCATAGTACCGAACCCCGTGTTGCGCCAACTCGCGCGCATTGTCGGCCATCCCCTGAACAATAAACTGATGCAGCCGATCGCTGGCCCACGGATAATCACATCGCAACGCCTCGAATACGAGCAACGGTCGGTCGAGCTCCTCCGCCCATTCGATTGCCCGCTGAAGACTGAAATTCGAGCGTGTACGACGAAAGGCAGTCATCCAATAAAGGACGAAGTCACCCGAAGCCGCGACCTCCGCGTCATTCAGGGTCCGAATCCGGATGGATGGCACGTCATACCGCGCAGTTTTCATGAGGACTCCCTAGAATGGACTTCGAGTATTGGGCAGGGGCTTGCGCGGACTGCGGTGGACAACACAAAAAGGAAAACCCTCTCTCGTCAAGATCCTGAACTCCCTTGGAGATTATAGGGAATCATTATGCGAAATCTAATCCTGGTCTTGGGCGATCAACTTGACGCGAAATCATCGGCGTTGGATGGATTTGATCCCAAGCTCGATCGGCTATGGATGGCTGAAGTGGAGGAAGAGGCGACGTATGTGCCCTCCCACCAACAGCGCCTCGTGTTGTTCTTTTCCGCGATGCGACACTTTCGAGAGGAACGGCGGAAAGCAGGGATGCCGGTGGAGTATCACGAATTGACGACTGATCGCCGAAAGGATCGAGGACGCAGTTTCAGCGAAATCCTTCAGCAGAGTGTCGCTCGAATGAAGCCCAAGAAATTGATTTGGGTATTACCGGGGGATTACCGCGTTGC
This sequence comes from uncultured Pirellulaceae bacterium, assembly GCA_964522605.1. Taxonomy (GTDB): domain Bacteria; phylum Planctomycetota; class Planctomycetia; order Pirellulales; family Pirellulaceae; genus CAVZLD01. Next base: position 2,548 of record CAZFWV010000192.1, on the reverse strand, counting down.
GACAAGTCTTGAACAGACGGCCAGGAAGTCGGGCGTAGATTGGGAAGTTCGCCCGGACCGACATTTCTATTGCCAGCCCGATGAGTTTTCACAATTTGCACAGGGTCGCAAGCGTTTGCGATTGGAGGACTTCTATCGTCAAATGCGGCAGAAGCATCAGGTGCTGGTCGAGGATGGAATCCCGATCGGTGGACGTTGGAACTTCGACCACGATAACCGTGAGGCATTCTCCGAATCGGGGCCGGAATCCGTGCCGGCCCCGCGCAAATTCCGGCCGGACACGATCACACGCCAAGTAATCGATCTGGTGCAGCACCGGTTTCGACAGCATCCCGGAAATGCAGAAGGCCTCGACCTGCCCGTCACGCGCAGCCAGGCACTAACGATGCTCCGCGATTTCATCCGTCGCCGGCTGCCACACTTTGGTGCGTATGAGGATGCGATGTGGAGCGAGGAACCCTTTCTCTATCATTCCCGATTGTCGACTTCGCTCAACCTGAAGCTGCTCAATCCACGCGAATGTATCGACCGAGCTGTCGCTGCCTATGTGTCGGGGGACTCGCCGCTGAACAGCGTGGAAGGTTTTGTTCGCCAGATCATTGGCTGGCGCGAGTTCATCCGCGGAGTTTATTGGCTGCGGATGCCTGAGTACGGCCAAGAAAACTATTTTGGACACGAACTGGACGTTCCCCGCTTCTTCTGGGATGGAAAGGTGTCCATGGAATGCGTGCGGCAGTCGCTGCAGAACGTGCTGGAGTTCGGCTACGCCCACCATATTCATCGGCTGATGGTTCTGGGGAATCTGGCGCTTCTGCTGGGTGTGCACCCCGCCCGTTTTCATGACTGGCACATGGCGCTCTACCTGGATGCTGTGGATTGGGTGTCGCTGCCAAACACGCTGGGAATGAGTCAATTCGGCGATGGGGGAGTTGTCGGAACGAAGCCGTATGTCTCGACTGGAAACTACATTCATCGAATGAGCAACTTTTGTACTCGGTGCGAGTACGACTATCGTGCATCAACGGGGCCAAACGCTTGTCCATTCAGTACGCTGTATTGGGAATTCTTGGACCGCCATGCGGCGCGACTGCGGTCAAATCAGCGGATGGTCATGCAGCTGAAAAACCTTCAGCGGAAGCAAAAGACAGACGAGATGTCGGCGATTCGGCGACAGGCAACCAAGCTTCGGCGAGAATGGTACGACGGCGAAAAGGAACAGGCGGATTAGTGGATGTCTCAGGAATAACTTCAGCCTCTCGGTCCTCTCGTTTAACCACGTGCCCAGCGGGCCGCGGAAGATCCCTCCCTGACCGCGGGGCGATGCCCGCGCGGTTAAACGAGGATGTTGTTTTTGATCTGTCCCTGAAGGCGGCACCGAGACCCATGCCTCGTACCATATCCAAATCAGGACCGGTGGCGACCATGCGGCACGATTTGATCGCGGGCCGTCCGGCGCTACGGTTCATTCGCGTCAAACCGACTTATAGAATGGGAGTTGCGTGATCGAGGCGGTTCGATCACGCTAACAGACATCGGACGAGAGACCGGTCGGACGCAACATCCAGGACAGGAAGATGGGATACCATATTCGGCGACATGAGGACGTTCAAGATGCGGTCCATCGCATCGCGACCGAGCAGATCAACAAGGGGATCCGCGAGATCGAGGATTCGTCGATTGATCGTCACGAAGTCGTTCACTTGTTGCGAAAACGCTGCAAAAAGCTGCGCGGATTGCTACGATTGGTTCGTCCTCAGTTGGAAGAAGTCTACGCGCGCGAAAATGCCTTCTTTCGCGATCTTGCCCGGAGTTTGTCCTTTGTGCGTGACGCGCAGGCGCTGATCGAGGCGTTTGATGCACTGGTGGAAGAGTTTCAGGATCAGATCGATCCGGCAGCCCTGCGGGGCGTTGGTGCGCAACTGACTGACTCACGCGAAGAAATTGCCGGTGATACGTCTGAAATGTCCGGACGCCTGGAACAGGTCGCGGAGCAGTTGTCTCAGGCGCGAGAACGGGTCTTGTCGTGGAAGGTGGACGCAAAGGGTTTTGAGGCGATTGCCCCGGGGCTGATCAAAAACTATCGGCGCGCACGCAAATCGATGCGCCGTGCCTACGCGGAATCGAAGAGCGAGGATTTCCACGAGTGGCGCAAACGCGTGAAGTACCATTGGCATCATGCGCGATTGCTGCGCAATATCAGTCCGCGGTTGCTCAAGCCACACCGGCGGATGGCCGATGAACTGGGCCAATTGTTGGGGCAGGAACATGATCTGGCAGTGCTCGGCGAGCGAATCGGCCAAGACCCGGAGCGTTTTGGAACGGTGACGCAGCGGGAACTTGTTGCGCAGCTGATCGGCGAGCGTCAGGAGCGGTTGCGAGCACGCGCGAAATGGTTGGGACAGCGACTGCTGGCGGAAAAGTCACGCCGTCTGGCGATTCGTTGGGATGTCTACTGGCAAACCTGGCAAGCCGAATCGGAGACTTCGTGACGACGACGACGTCATCGTAACCCGAAGCGTGAGTGTTGAAGTTGCACGCAGCCGAATTC
>CAZFWV010000191.1:0-12978 GCA_964522605.1 uncultured Pirellulaceae bacterium | reverse complement strand
CCCTTGTATTGCGGCCGGCCCACCGTGCTGATGTCCCCCATGCTGTTTCTGCAGAAACCGGTTCGTTGGCTGCGCGGAATTTCTCGCTACCAGGTCACGATTAGCGGAGGTCCGAACTTTGCCTATGACCTGTGCACAAAAAAGATCGATGATGACCAGTTGGCGGGTTTGGATCTGAGTAGCTGGACGCTGGCCTTCAATGGCGCCGAACCGGTCCGGCGAGACACCCTGGAGAAGTTCTCTCGGAAATTCGCGCCCTATGGGTTTCGGCCAGAAGCGTTTTATCCCTGCTATGGCATGGCAGAAACCACCCTCATCGTCACCGGTGGAGCGCGACGAAAGCGGCCCTTGATCCGTTGTTTCGATGGGAGTGAATTGGACGAAGGACGAGTGATCCTGGCGGCGCCCGATGGCGACCGCGGTCGCTATGTCGTCAGTTGCGGCCGACGACTTCCCGATGAAGAACTGGTCATCGTCGATCCCGATACCAAGACCCGGCTCCGCGAAGACCGTGTGGGCGAAATCTGGATCCACAGCGAGAGTGTGGGACAAGGTTACTGGAACAAGCCGGAAGCAACCGAGGAGACTTTTCGCGCCAAATTGGCCGACGATGACGCAAAAACCTACCTTCGCTCCGGTGATCTGGGATTCTTCCACGACGGCGAGCTGTTCGTCACCGGTCGAATCAAGGACATGATTATTGTCCGGGGCGTGAACCGATACCCCCAAGACATTGAGATGACCGTCGAGCGCGCGGATCGTCGGATCCGCAGCGGAGCCTCGGCAGCGTTTGCCGTGGATGTGGCCGGTCGAGAGCGTCTGGTGGTCGTGAGTGAAGTGGAGCGAGACGGCAGTGATCTGTGGGACGACGTCATCGACGCAATTCGGCGTGACGTGACGACGGAGCACGAGTTGCCGCCGGACGCCGTCATCCTGGTCCGTTCCGGATCGATTCCCAAGACCTCAAGTGGAAAAATTCAGCGACACGCCTGTCGGCAATGGTTTTTGGAGGATTCCCTGCTCACGGTGGCTCGACGGTGCGAATGGGAACAGGAGGCCCGGGAACTGCGCGCTAGGCTCGAAGAACGCGAACTCGCCGAACCGGTCACCACCACCGAACATGCCGATGCGCAGGTGCTGCAGACGGTCATGCAACAGGTCCGCGCGATCGCTCGCGAGCGTGCCCGCGACCTGCATCCCGACGGACGAATCGTCGATCTGGGGCTCGATTCGCTGGAACGGATGGAGATTATTAATGCGCTCGAAGAGACGTTTGGCGGGGAGTTGCCGGAAGAGGTCCTGCCCCGCATTGATAGTCCGCGGCAAGTCGCCCAGGCGATCGCTCAGCATTTAGGGGTCCGACGGGTCGATCAGCCGGGGCGGAGACGGTACCGCACGATTCCGCCGGAGAACTATCGCTGGGACCAGATGACCGAATACGTGCAGCTGAAACGGACGCTGGCTCTGCTCCAGGCGACCGGCCTGCCCAATCCCTATTTTCCTGTCCGCGAAGGCATCGCGCGCGGAATGTCGCGGCTCGAAGGTCAGGATCGAATCGATTTCTCTCACGCCAATTACCTGGGCATGTCCGGCGACCCAACGGTCACCCGTGCGGCACAGGACGCGATTGCCCAGTACGGGACCAGTGTCTCGGCCAGCCGTCTGGTCGCCGGCCAAAACCCGCTGCACTCGGAACTAGAAAATGAGCTATCGGCCTTCCTCGGCACGGAGCGCGCCTTGGTCTTCTTGGGCGCCCATGCCGCAACGGAAACCACGATCGGGCACCTGTTCGGACCCGGAGATCTGATCCTGCACGACGCCCTGGCGCATAACAGTACGATCCAGGGGGCCATCCTCTCGGGCGCTCGCCGGCGCCCGTTCCCCCATAATGACTGGCAAGCGCTGGATCACGTCTTGCGGGAATTGCGCCACGATTATCGCCGAGTCTTGATTGCCATCGAAGGAGTGTACGAGATGAACGGCGACTGCCCCGATCTGCGGCAGTTCGTGGCGGTCAAACAGCGTCACAAAGCGTTCTTGCTGGTCGATGAGTCGCACAGCCTCGGGACACTCGGCCCAACGGGACGGGGAATTGCCGAACTGTCCGGCGTCGATCCCACCACCGTCGACCTCTGGATGGGTACTCTGGGTCATTCCCTGGGAAGCTGCGGCGGTTACGTCGCCGGGGGACGGGAAATCGTGGAGTACTTGCAGTACACGGCCCCGGGATTCGTTCACAGCGTCGGTCTCGCACCGCCAAACACGGCCGCGGCCTCGGCCGCGCTCCGATTGCTGATTCAGGAGCCCGAGCGGGCCCGTCGCTGCATTGAATTGGCCCAGTACTTTCGCCAACAAGCCCAACAGGCAGGACTTGATCTCGGAACCAGTCAAGGAACTCCGATTGTGCCGGTCATCGTCGGCAGCTCTGTCAACTCGCTGCAACTGGCCCGAGCGCTCTTCGAGCGGTGCATCTGTACCCAGGCAATCGTCTACCCCGCGGTGGAGGAAAACGGAGCACGACTCCGATTCTTCGTGCACGCAACACACACCCCCGAACAGGTCGACCGAGCGGTTCAGACCGTGGCCAACGAGCTCGGTCAAATCCAGCCGTCCTACTTCGAAACTTCCCGATCAGGAAATTCGGAAGGGGTGTTGCGTCGCGAAGGAGCAAGCTTAGAATTCCACTAGGCGAATAGCCGTCTCTTCTTCCCACGATGCGAGGTAGGAACGTGCTGACTGAAGCGCAAGTCCAGCGTAGCTTTCACAAGCTACTGCAGAATGCTGAGATCACGCCGGAGCTGGTTGAGAAGGCCGAGGCGTTAGTGGAGCGACTTCGACTGGAAAGTCCTCTGCGTCACCGACTGGCCGAACAGGTCGAAGAACTCCGACAGATCTGCGTGGCCAAGCAGGCCTAGGGGCGGTTTCAACTCCGGGAGGGCGACGCTTCTGCTGAGCCGGAATCGACCACGTGCTGGGCGCGGCAGGCGCCCCGCTCTCCCAATGGATCGTTTGAGGCCGCCAATCGAGGATCTTCGAGCGGATCCTCCTGGCAGTTTGTGGCTGAGAGATCCTCTCCGCCGTGTGCCGTGAGGCATGGTGGCCGGAGAGGATTGGATTTGATTGTGCTTCGTCGAGCCTCGAGGACGACGAAGTGCCACCTTCCGTTACGCCCGCTTAGCGGTTGATCGCAAAGCCGAGCGTGACGCCTCCCGTGACGAACGTCTCATCGAGTCCAAATCGCCCCCGTGCGATCCCGTCACCCAGGACGAGCAACTCGCCCCCGACGGACACCTCAAACATCTTGGTGATCGCGAAGGCAAGATCCGCTCGCAATTCGCCGCCGAAGACAAACAAATTCGCATCGGTACCGGTTTCCCCGACCGCCGTCGCCGCCTCGGTCGTCGTCGTCACGGCCGTCAGCGCACCGTCCTCGTCGTAGGTCGCAACAGCGAATCCATCGTAACCAGAAAGCTGGACTTTGCGACTTCGGGTCACGAAGTTGTGCATCGTGATCCCTTTGATCTCCGTGGAATAACGCCAGCGACCGTTCCGGTGGCCAATTCGCATGCCGAACTGACCGCCAAACATGTCGTTGTCCGTCGTGGTTTCATCCAAAGTGTACAGATCGGTCGCGGCAGGAAACAGAACGGTCGAGTTCGGTGGACCTGTGCCAGGAACACCCTCCAGGAACCGATCAATTTCGTAGACTCCCGTATCGAAGTGATCCCGCAACCGGATGTATCGCAACCCCAAGAAGGGTTCGAACAGATATCCCTTGTGCGTGGGCTCCATCCGCCACAGGTAATTGACTTCCGCGCCGTACACGTTGAACGCATTCAGCGTTTCGAACTCGTCACCAATCGCGTTGTCTCCCAAGTTCACGATCACGTCGTCCGCCACAAACGGGTCTCCGTCGATGATCGGTGCTCGGAGGATGTTGGTGTCGATCAGTCGGTGACCGGGATTATTGATCTTGAGAATCGAGGCGGTCCAACCACTTGTTTCGTACAGATAGCCGAAGTCGTATCGGCTGCCGTTCGTGTTGTCGCCGAAATCCACACCGCCGGGCGCCTCTTTTGCCCGGGAGGCATTGACGAACAACTGTTCGAAATGAAAGAACACCCCGGTGCTGTAGGGTGGCTCCTCCGTGCAGTCACAGTAAATCGGCTCGAACCAGGCGTAGTTGTGATCGACCTCACAACAGTCCGGCAGCATCGGCTCGTGATGGAACACCTCAGCCACGGCCGGAACAGTGGCTGACAGCACGGCGGTGATCACCGTCAGGAGCAAAAGTTTCCGTTCTAACGACATGATTCCATTCCCATCATGAGGTCGTCTGAGAATACCGGCGGTGTCCTTCGCCTGATCCGCCGCGGTTGTCCGGTAATATCGGTCCTGCCCGTGGCGCAAGTTGAGAAACAACGGTAAGCCTTGACGAAAAGTCCGTTTTTGCCGCGCCGGACTGCTAGCTTCCCTCGGGCCCTGTCGGAGCCATCAACGGGCATCCCTCAACGCGGAGCGTCAGCGGGAACCAACCCCCAAACGCAGCGATCGATTGTCCGCTCTGCCCGATCAGCCTATATTAACCCCGGAAACCCAATCAATTTCCGAATGCGTGATCAAAGGCAGGAATGGGGCCGCCGACGCGCAGCTGCGTGGTCGTGAAAGTCGAGAGTGCAAAGCATGCGAGAGGTCGGATCGGCTTCGGCCGCCTCTCCTCTTCTCGTCGTAAATCTCCCAGCCGACCTGCGACAGCATGTGAGACGGCTGACAAGAACTCAATCGAGGTGAATTAGGCATGAATTCGAACCGCCAACTGGGCCGGATTCTGTGGACCCTGGCTGTCCTGCTGGGAAGTTCGACGGGCGTCTGGGCCGAGCCGCCCGAGGCAGCGGAATTGATCCGCCAGCATGATCGCAACGCAGACGGCAAGCTGGATCGCGAGGAGCTGCAGCAGGCACTGGCACAACTCTTTCCAACGAGTCCAAAATTCATTCGTGTGGAACGAAGTCCCGAAGGGGTCCCGCAGTCGCTGGCGACTTCCATCGCAACATACCGGACCGAGGACAACCGTCTCCAGGTTGACTTGATCGGTGCAGTCCATGTGGCCGACCGAGTCTATTACGACAAGCTGAACGAACAATTTCAACGTTACGATGCGGTGCTCTACGAGCTGGTTGCGCCGGAAGGGACGCGCGTGCCGCGTGGAGGTCAGAAATCTCAACATCCGGTCGGTCGGATGCAGGAGGCCATCAAGAATCTGCTCGACTTGTCCTTCCAGCTGAATCACATTGATTACGGCGCGGCGAACCTGATTCACGCCGATATGTCGCCCGAAGAATTCGCCCGAAGCATGGAAGAGCGGGGCGAAAGCTTCTTGCAGATGCTATTTCGGATGCTGGGACAGGCGGCTGCCCAGTCGGGGCGCAGCAATCAGGTGAGCGACACCGACCTTCTGTTTGCCTTTTTCTCCAGTGATCGGGCGCTGAAACTTAAGCGTGTCATGGCCGCGCAGTTCGAGGATCTCGATGGACAAATGCAGATTCTGGACGGCCCTGAGGGTTCGACACTGATCAGCCAGCGAAATAAGAAAGCGCTCGAGGTCCTGCGGCGCGAAGTGGACCGCGGCCGTGGAAAGGTGGCGATCTTCTACGGGGCAGGCCACATGCCCGACATCGCTCGAAGACTCGAAACCGAATGGGGGATGCATCTGGAAGGTGAGCAGTGGCTGACTGCCTGGGACATGACGGGGAAGCGTCCTTAGCCCCTGGTACGGATTTGCTCGGCAGACCGCGAGACGGTTTCTTTACAGCCCTCCGCAATTGGCCCATACTGATTGCCCGCCGAAGGCCCGCTGGCCGCCTTCGCGGTTCAAGGGAGGAGAGGCATCCGGTCTTATGTTCCGTTTGTCGATGAATGAGATCACGACGTTTTCCTGGACCTTTGATGAGGATGTTCATCGATTCCAAGAGGCGGGATACGACGGCATCGGCGTTTGGCGTCCTAAGCTGACGGACTTCGGCGAGGAACGCGGAATTGAGCTGCTGGCGGAAAGCGGTCTGCACGTTTCCAATCTCCTGTGGGCCGGCGGTTTCACCGGCAGTGAAGGGCGCAGCTTTCGCGACAGCGTGGAAGATGCGGTTGAGGCCGTCCACCTGGCTGCCGCCATGAAAGCCGATTGCCTCGTGGTCTACTCCGGTCCGCGGGCAGGACACACGCTCAACCACGCCCGCCGCCTGACGCGGCGGGCCCTGAAGGAGCTGACGCAAGTGGCATCCAACTGCGGCGTCACGCTGGCCGTGGAACCGGTGCACGAGGCATGCGATAGCGAGTGGTCCTTTTTGCACTCGATCAGCGAGACCGTCGAGTTCCTGGATTCGCTCAACGCGCCCACCGTCAAATTCGTCTTTGACACCTATCACCTGGGTCAGGGGCCGCTCTGTTGGGAACAGATCCAGCAGGTCGCTCCCCGAATCGGTGTGGTCCATCTGGCCGACGCACGGCACCTGCCACAGGGGGAACAGAACCGATGCCTGATCGGATCGGGCGTGATTCCCATCCGCGATTTAGTCTCGACACTCAACGCAGGCGGGTTTCGGGGTTTCTTCGACATTGAATTGACGGGCGAAGACGTAGAAGACCTGGATTACCGCGACATCTTGCACCAATCGCGCACGGCGTTGACCGAGCTGATTGGAACATGAGTTCGTTATCATTGCTGGTCGGGGATCAGTTCCAGACAAATCACGCGATCTCGTCCCCGCGCATAGAGCAGCCCATGCGACAGAATCGGCGCTGCCCAGGCCGGATACCGTAACATGGGCACCGACGGGCTTGATTGATCTGGCTGCGTTGCGTTTTCTGGATTCAACACGGCGATCTGCTCAAACCGTTCAGGATTCGCCCGTATCAGGCGCAGGATGCCATCTTCACCAAGGCAGACAAAGTGTCCATCAACATACAGCAGGGAAGCCCGCGTCAGATCGAGATGGCTCCACATCACTTTTCCATCTTCCCATCGGACACACCGCAGCTCGGCTTCACGAGAGTGTCGACCGCTACTGCCGTACAGAAACCCCTCGTGGTAAATCGGTGTGTTCCAGTGTGTCCGCATCGCTTGATCGCGTCGGCGCTCTTGATCGGACCAGATTTGCCGTACTCCTTCGCGGCGAAACTCCAACAAAAGACCTCCCGGACCATAGGCCTCACTGATGAAGACTTGATTGTCGACAACCACAGGCGTACTCGCATTGACGCTTTCCAGCAGGGCCGCACGCCAGGGGACATGAAAGTCGATGGTTGCATCGCGTGGGTGAAAGCACAGCAGTCCACCGCGAAGAAAAGCGAAGCACCAAGGACGACCATCCCAGGAGGCAAGTCGAGGCGAAGCATAGCTGGCCAGTTCATCGGACAGCCGGTACCGCACCTGCCCTGTCTGCTTGTCGAAGGCGACGATTGCGGAACCGTTGCCCGTCACGCGGTCCAGTTGTCCAGGCGGAATTTGCTGGTCTTCTGCGGGGCTACCACCCACCATCACGATCAGCAAGTCGTCGTAAATGATCGGAGTGCTCCCGACGCCGAAGAAATTCTGCACAACCCCAAATTGCCTGACGGTGTCGACCTGCCAGATCAGAGAACCGTCGGAAACACGCAGGCAGTGCAATTGGCCTTCGACGCCATAGATGTACACGCGAGGTCCGTCGACGACCGGTGAGCAACGGGGGCCGCGATTGTAACCGTACAGATCGTCATACTCCGACGCGTAGCGATACTCCCAGATCAAGGCCCCCGTTTCACTATGCAAACACAGCAGACGGGCCTCGCCCCTTTCGAAGTCGAACTGAAAATATCGTCCCCGACTCACACTGCCAATCGCGTAGCTTTCTGCCAAGGGCCGCGACCAAACAAGCCGCGGACCGCCCTTTGGCCAGTCGGTAGGCAGCCCACGTTCCGCAGATTTCCCATCGCCGGTTGGCCCAAGAAACGTTGGCCAGTCCTCACCCTGAGTCCGAGTTCCCAGGTCCGCAACGGATGGATCCGCCGAAAGTGCGCATGTTCCGAGTTGCCAAACGACCGCGGAAAGAAAAAAACAACGAGCGACGGGGAACCAGTGCATGGCGGCAACGCAGGAGGAGGAGAATAATGAGAAGGCAATCGATCGGCAGAGTGGCTGGTGGCAGAGCGCAGCGATGCCCCAGATCGCCGATCTACTGGGGCGTCGCTGTGCTCTGCCACCAGTCACCCCTCGAGAAAAACAGGTTCTGAAATGCGTTCCAAAGCGGAATCTGAAACCGATCCTCGCGTCGACCAGCACCTCAGTCCTAATCGGGGGCATCTTATCGCATGTCCGGCTTGATAATCAACAAAACCGTGACAATTCCCCTGTCGGAATTCCAATTCCGATCCGTGCACAGCAGTGGGCCAGGCGGACAAAACGTGAACAAGGTGAGCTCCAAAGTCGTGCTCCGATGGGACGTGCGCGAATCGGCGGCCTTGTCCGAGCCGATGCGGGAACGATTCGAATCACTTTGGGCATCACGGATCAATCAGGATGGATGGCTGACGATTACGAGCCAGCGTCATCGGGAACAACGCAGAAATCGGGATGATTGTCTGAACAAGCTGCGTCGGATGCTCCAAGATGCCCTCCATCCGGCGAAACCGCGACGACCAACGCGTCCGACACGAGCCAGTGGGATCCGCCGGCGACAAAACAAGCAAAAGCTGTCGCAAAAGAAACAGCTCCGCCGCGCTCCACCGCCGTCCGATTGAGCGCGGGGGGCGACCCAACCGCAGATTCCGGTATACTTAAGTGGGTCAGGCGCCGGACGAAGGCCGCCCGAGCACTCGCGTCGAAGCCCCTTCCCGGACGCTCCGCGTTCGACCCTCCCACGGCGAGGGAGGCCGGTGTAACTTCAAATGAACGATCGACTTATGAGTTTCACGACCTTGAACGGGATCGTGGACGAACGATTCCAGAATTAGCTCTTCAAGATAATCAACCAACGGTCGCCCGATGGCACGTCCGAAAAATATCGACGACATTCTGCGCAAGTGGCCCTACGAACCGAATTCCGTGAGCGTACGCATGGCGCACGGACTCGACGGACGCGAAGTGATCCAGATGCGGATCGAGATGGGAATCCTGCAATTGGAAACAATTGGTCGCCCCGACGGCGACCGACCGGCCGGATTTGCGACCTATTTCGACTTCCTGCTGGAGGAAGCCCGTCGTGACACCGCCCTCGTGCTCTCCGAAGACCAATGCGCCGAGGCGGATCGTGAGTTCGTGCAGTTCTACCACCGCCGGATCTGCTGGTTGGCGATTCGTGAGTTTGAGCGGGCGGTACGTGACGCCGATCATACGCTCGGACTGATGGATTTCTGTCGCGACCATTCTCCGGACGAAAACTGGACCCTGAATCACGAACAATACCGACCGTTCGTCATGTTCCACCGCACTCAAGCGGCCACCCTCAAGGCGTTGGAGGAAGATGACGCGGAACTCGCCATCGAGGAGGTCAACCTGGGCCTCGATCAACTGCGGGATTTCTTTGCCGAATTCGGCGCCGAAGAAGAATACGCCGACCACGAATTAGTCGAACGACTCGTCGAATTACGCGAATCGGTCCGCGAGAAGTTCGCCGTGGGTCGGACTTTGCAGGAACAGCTGACCGACGCGATTGCCTCCGAACAATACGAACTCGCCGCCCGCTTGCGAGATCAACTGGCAGCGCGCCGCAGTCATTGACCTGCCAGCAAGGCTTCGTTGCCTAACGGAAGCCGCGGAGGTGGGGCACATGCGCGGCGAAAGGCACCGCCAATGCCGACGCGGCCGCATCGCCAGAACCGACTGTTGCAAACCTTTTGTAAATCTGCCCACTAAGTGTCCCTTCATCGTGCACGGGCACCTTCGGCGCATATCGCGGAAAAATCCAGCGATTTCTTTGTGAGCCCGAGTTTTTTGCGACTTGGCACGCGCCATGCGATTCGTTGTCTCCGCCAGCTGACCGGGGCGGCCGGCAAGTGATCGTGAGGCCTCACCGATCAGAACGACGGGAGATGTCCTCACAAATCAGGGATTCCGGGAACGGGGAGATGAGTCCATGCTCGTGCTATCACGAAAACTTCAGCAGCAGATCTGCATCGGTGGTCAAATCACCATTACGATTCTCAAGACACGGGGCAAGACGGTCCGAATCGGTATCGAAGCCCCTCGAGATGTCCGCGTGACGCGCGGCGAGTTGGCCCCCCAAGCCGGCTGTCCGGCGGCGAGTCCGCCACGGTGTCCGGCACAGCGAGATCCGGGTCGTCACGCGCAGCGGTGGAGCGTCGCGAGCATGCGATCGCGGGTGCTCGCCGCCACGCGGGATGCCGCCGCGGAAACCGTCGCCAGCGAATAATGAACTCACCTCGATCGCGGAGGTCATGCGGTTTAGAAGCGTTGGTTTTGCCTGAGTCTTCGAACAGGATTCACTCTAGCGCCGAGGAAAATCGCGTTCTGTTTGGACCGAAGGAGGAGAGGTAACCACGGATTGGACGGAGGGTACGGATCGGCACGGACAGATCCGTGGGCATCCGTTTTGTCCGCTGGATCCGCGGTTCCTCTTCTCGATCTGCGCGGAGAGGAGGGGTCCGCAATCTCAGGTCCCCACATCCGCGTCGTCCATCAGGGTTGCGGCAACCGACTCAACGATGCTGCCGGCCGGGGTTGCATCGCCGTGCGCTGAACCTCGTCCCAATGCTCCAACAAAATCCGTTGAACTTCTAACACAGTCCGCGGATGTCGGTGGATGTTAACGTGGTCCGCGTCGACAACGAGTTCACTGGAGGCCTGTTCCAGATGAGCGCTGTCCACCTGCACGACACCGTCGCCCTGTCCAGCGACTTTCGACCAGAAGCGTTCCTCGGCAATTCGCCCGACGACGTTATGGTAGCGAACCCAGGGAGCGGAGTTGGCCGACATCATGGCCGAGAGAAAGGGCGAGGTCGGGGACAACGCATCGATGCTTGTCTGATGATGCAGCCATTCCGCTTCGGGCAACGATTTGCGGTCCAAATGCGCGAGTTGCTCAGTCACCCGCAGAAACGATTCGGGCAACTGAATGATCCGTCGTCCCAGCCACTGCGTGGCACTGTTCGAAAAACTACTGCCTCGGTGCGGTGAAGCAATCGTTACGACTCGCCGAACCGAAGGGCTGGGCCCAAAGAACATTACGCGTCGGAGCGCTGTTTCCACGTCGTCAGGCGCCTCCAGTTGGCTGATCGGCTCGTCACTGATCAGCCGCCAGAAATCATCCCGACTTTCCAACGTTTGAAGTCGGGCAATCAAGCCCCCCATGCTATGACCGACAAGTACGGCTTGATCGAGCGCGGGTGATTGGAACGACGGGTCGAGGGTCTGCCTCGCCTCGGCCAATTCCTGCCGTAACTGAGCGGCAGTGATCCAAAACGGCTGACCCGTGGGGTACAAATAGAACCAGAATTGATAGTGATCCCGAATCTCAGGCGTTCCGCGCAGATCATTGAACATTTCCATCCAGGTCACCAGGTTCGACCAGATCCCATGGATCATCAAAACCGGAATCTTGTTCGGATCGTACGGCTCCAATAAATACAGCCCCTGAACTTCCTGGGATCGAGTCGCATCCAACAGTCCGCGCGTCGCACCGTTCACTTGCTGGAACGTCGGATCACTTAAACTGTAGGCCAATGGAGTACTCAAATCGGTCTCGAGCGGCACACGCTGCCCGTCGATCCAGAGGTCACTCGCCACCAGCGGGTCATGCAATTCCAACACACACTGCAGTCGTTGCTTCGTCGTTCCGTCGGGAATCTGTTCCAACGGATTCACGCGCAGGAACGCGGTCGTCGCGAAACTCATCCCCGGCGCGTAATAAGCTTCCGCCGGACTCCGCCCGGGTTGACGGCTATGAACCGCAATTAAGGGCACTCCCAAACCGAACGTGCGGTAGTGGTTCTTGAGGCCCTGCACACGGTAGTCGGAAACAAATTTCAGCGCGGCGATATCTTGAGCTTCCCAGGGCCCACGGCAGACAATCGCCAGTTGGTACTCCTGAGTTCCTGTGGCCACGAGGTGCGTTCCATTCGGGTGCAAGTTCCCCTTACTTGCAACGATTCGCAAAGCACTTTCCAACGCTCCGTTGTAAATGTCAGAAGCCTGGCGAAATTGAGGGTCGAAGGGATTGCGCACCTCGTCGAATTGCTCGTTCAACAGAAAATGATATGCGTGGGCGACGGAAATTGCGTACAGGTCCAACGCCTCATCGAGCCGACCTCGTTGCTGGGCTCGCTGACCGCTGATGTAAGCCATCTCGGCGACGGCGAAAACATGCTCGACCGCCGGTTCACGCTGCTTGATTGCGAGCAATTCTTCAAGCAGTTTCGCTGGCTCATGCTGCCAGGTTTCCAGAAGATCGTAGCGCCTCAATAATTGTTGAGTTCGGGCAGTTGGTTGGGGACCCCGCAAGGAAAAGAGTCCCAATTCCCGCGCCAGCGGCAGAGCAGGACGCTTTCGCAGCTTCACCCAATCGGTCGTCGCACAGCCCAATGACAATCCAATCAGGCTGGCCAGCAGAACGATTGCCGAGATCCGAAATGGATCGGCTCGCGGAGGCGATCGAAATGCAGAATCTGACCGAATGTCCATCGACGAAAAGGGCATCCAAGATAGATGTTGGACCGGCGAACGCAGTCCCCGCGCAGTGCGCAGGGCGGACAACGATAAGCAGTCCGATCGCCCGGGTCAACGGGAATCGAAGTGCGAAAGGTGCCCTCGGGGTGGCAAGCGGCGGATTCGGTGTGGCCGTAGGGCGAAAGGGTGATGGTCCTCGGAGCCGAGACGCATGACGTGCCGAAGCGTTCTACGGACGGTGTCGGAGCCAAGGATCCGGGACGACCAACGGAAGTCCGGCCTTTATTGGTTTTCGCGTCGCTTTTTGAGGCTCTTTGACCGCA
>CAZFWV010000190.1:0-13042 GCA_964522605.1 uncultured Pirellulaceae bacterium | reverse complement strand
AGTGACGCCTAGGGATGACTCAAGAACAACTTCGGCATTTGGGTGCCTGGGGTCGGGACGCGAGGAACGAGCGTCGAGCCCCCAGCCGCGTGACTACCCTCCGGGCGTTTCCGCCATGGAAATCTCGCGAGCGAAAGGAGACGCGGGGGACCTCGCACGCACGGACCGTTACGCTCGGCTTCGCGCTACCTCGCCGACGCCTGCGCAACATCACGCTCGATCACATGAGCAGAGCATTCTAAGAAGAGTGGCCAACAGACCGTCCGTTGCGCGCAACGGGCGCGGCCGGAGCTTACAGACTCCGGCCGTGCCCGGCATGGAATTGACCCGGTCTTATTTCTTGCGCATCGCCGCGGGAGTCTCCGACTCCTTGTGGCCTTGTACGGTATGGCACTCAGCACACACGTTCTTGGGAAGCATCAGCCAGATCGAACCCTTCACCTCTTCCTCCTGAGCTGGAGTTAAGGTCTTCACGTTGGCATACTTCTGGCTAATCTTTTCATGTTCACTACCGGGCCCGTGGCAACTTTCGCACGAGATGCCGACGAGGGCGGCCGACTTGGCCTTGTCCACAAAGCCCGTGGGTTCGCCGTAACCGGTCGTGTGGCATTTCAAGCACTTCGGATCTTTTTGATACTTTGCGGTGAGCGTATCAAACGCTTTTGAGTGGCCTGTCTTCTTCCAGGCGGTGTACTGCTCGAAGTGACAGGAGGCACAGCGCTTGACGCCCGTGTATTCCTGATTCTCGGGTGGATCGGCAACCGCGCTGCCGACCAGCAGGAACGATGCCAGCATCACGCCGACCATCAGGCAGAATAACAAGTGGGAAACTCTCACCGTTCGTTTCTTCATCGGATCTCCTCCTCGCTCTGCTAATCGAGCACAGGGCCACAAAACGTTCTTCATCTGCGGTGCGCCATCATGCGCAGTCCATCTCTCCATGAGACGAACCAAGCTGTCGGTCTCGACCGAACAGCCCCGCTGACGGGGCTTCAGTTTAACGCACCTCGAGGGTACCAGCAAACAAAAAGTCTGCATGTCGTTTCCCGCGTGCTGGACAAACGGCAACCTGGCTGATACCGTGTCGGGTCCGCCGTGAGCGAGGTAAACCTTGACCAAGAACGAGCTTGGAGGAAATGTACCCAATGCACAGATTGATCGTTGTCGCGATGTGCGTCTTTTTTGTCGGTTGTGGAGAGTCCTATCGTCCGGCCAAGCGGGAAAGCCCGGCCCCGTCCACGCCAACCTCCGACTCGAATGCTACGGCTTCCACCGCGGAAGCCGAATCGGCCGGTGGCCTGGTTGAAGTCGGCGGGCTGGAATTGACCGCGCCGGAAAGCTGGGTCCGACAACCGCCGCGAAGTCAATTCGTGACGGCCGAATTCACTCTGCCGCGCGCCGACGGTGATGAAAATGATGGTCGCCTGACCGTGAGTGTGGCGGGGGGAAGTATCGACGCCAATCTGGAGCGCTGGCGAGGTCAGTTCGAAGGAGATCTGACGCGGGATGTCGCCGAAGATCTCGAGGTCGCGGGGTTGACTGTCAAGCTGCTGGACTGCGCGGGAACATTCAATGATCAACCCGGACCATTTGCCCCCGCGGTCCAGCGCGAGGGATACCGGATGATCGGCGCCGTGATCCCGACTGAAGGCCAATTGACCTTCGTGAAGGCCTACGGTCCCGAAAAGACCATCGAAAAGTATGCGGAATCGATTCGAGCGTTCCTTCAGAGTCTGAAAACTGAGTAGCGGTTGCGAACATCGGTGGAGCGGGTGTCAAATCGTTGCTCACGCGGGAGTTGATCGGCTCAAGTCGCGTCGAACGGAACCGAAGATCAAGAAGAGGAACCGCGGATTGAACGGATCCAACGGATGCCCGCGGATCGGTCCGTGCTGATCCGTCGCCGCTGTCAGCTCCGTGGTTCCTTCTCCTCATTCCGACCAATCCGAACGCGATTTCCTCTCGCTTGTGTCTTGAACCGACAGCCGCTGTTTGGACCGTCTTGCCGCGCCGTTCCGAGCGTCGGTCGGATTGAACTCAGCGGCTTTCCGCGTCTCTCCGCGGGCAAGCTCCCTGCATTTGCGACCAGCCAGGCACCCTGCCACAGGAAATGGGGGTTGGAGTGCGTTCTAGCGTCCGCGTCGCGACGGTTGCCGATCGCGACGTCGCCCGCGGTGCCGACCGGACGATCGGTGCGGCTCCGGCACGCGGTCCGTCGGTACGTTCGCGGTCTGCATGCTCTGTCGAGCACGACGCTGGCGTGGGATCGCAAACGCGCAGCTGCCGACGATCAGCGTGGCGAGCGTTGCGAGGGCGAACCATCGCGCGTGATCCATCCAGGGTCGCGCTAGTTGACCCAATTCGACCTCGATGATTTTGCCCGCTGGCTGCACCGGTCCCGCAATTTCGAAGATGCGCTCGTCTTCCGCTTTCACGGACGATGCCGGCAGATTACAGGTGACTTCCTCGGGCAAGTTGTGCCGAACACGGACCTGCAGATGCTCGCAAGGCAGGTCGAGCGATCGTTGCCAGACACGATAAGGCTGGTCATTTGGAATTGTGTAGCGAAACCGAAGTTCTCGCTCTCCCGGTGTCCAGGGGATCGCGGTAATTAGTCGTTCACCGACGATCGAGAATCTTCGAGCGTAAAACTCTTCACTAAACGTTGTGCGGTCGAAGTCCATCGGAATGCCGAGTTCCAGCGTGACCGGTTCCTCCGCCTCGCCCGTGCTCTTGCCCACATACGTCATTTGCGTTGGGTTGTCGATCACCAGCGATTCAGTCACGCGCAGCGCGCCTGGTTGCGTTTCGATCAGCACCTCCTGCCGGCGGATTACGAGCGGACTCGGTGCTTGCATCGAATCGTGCACCTTCAAATCGACGGTCGCGGAGGGACGCTCTGCCGACAGATGGAACCGAATGCCTGGATAATGGATGCCGTCGCGATTGGCTCCCGGTAAGTAGACGAGGTCTTCGTCTACCGGCAAGCCAGTGATCTCAAACTGGCCCGCCTGATCTGTTGTGGTTCGCGCGATGGGAATCAGGTGTCCGTTCCGTCCGGCGCGCAGAATCACCTCGGTCCCCGATGAACGTACGTCCGATTGTGAGGCATTGATTACCGTACCACGGACGCTGCCTGGTCCTGTTTCCACCTGGCCGATACAGGAGACCATGATGGCCAATACGCCGGTTAGATTGATCACGATTGGCACCTTCTGGATGTGCGGAAAGCGAATGGAATACGCCCGTAAACGGGGAGATCACCCGACACTGCGCGTGTGCAACTCTGCGATTGTGGGATCCGCGAGACGAAGTGACGGTACATTCTAGTGCTGTGCCCAGTCTAGGAATCAGGGTGCCACTGGCTCTGCCAGTGCGACGATTGTTCAAGTCAGCAAGCTCTGTCATTGGCGTAGCCAGTGGCACCCGACCCTGAATTCAAGCCTTGACAGAGCACTAGTTTTTCTTCTTAGATCAGCGATGCGATCCTCAAGCAGCCTGCGAAAACGAGTCGCGTTTTGATTCCAGTGTGGGTTGTGTTGTGATTGCTTCGATCTGTCGGCGAAGTCGATTCTGCCGAGCGGCAAGCCGCGCGACGTAAAGAACAACGGCGGACCAGACAACGAGATAAGTGACGGCCAACGTAGTCATGTAGCTTGCCTCATTTTTCCGTGAACGGGGATCTGGAGTGAACGGTGGCTGCGCATCGTTCCGTGGTGCGATCGTTGAACCCATTGCTCCAATTCCAACTGGACACGACGGTGGAACGTCAAGCAAAGAAAGAGCGCAGAAAAACCAAGGACGCTAACCAACAGCGTGAATCGCATCGTGGGAGTCATCGTTGGAGCCACGGGATGCATTCCGCGAAACCAGCGAGTTGCCATGACGACGAGCGGGATATCGAGGGTTCCGAGAATTGCGAGGATCGAACCGATCCGTGCCCGCTGGTGCGGGTCGTCCAGATTCGCCCGGACGACCAGAATCCCGGAGTAAATCGCCCAGAGAATGAAGGAGGTTGTCAGTCTTGGGTCCCAGACCCACCAGGCGCCCCAGGCCTCGTGGGCCCAGAACGACCCGGTCACCAGGGTCAAACCGCAGCACATCCAGCCGACTTCGCCCGCAGCCTGAAACCAACAGTCCCAAGTCAGACGGCGACGAACCAAGTACATCGTGCCCGCAAAGCTCATGGCGATGAAACCGACCAAGCCAAACCAGGCGACGGCCACGTGGATATAGACAATGCGCTGCGCGGCACCCATCGTTTGTTCGGTCGGCGCGAGCAGAAAGATGGCGAGTATCGCTCCTCCCACCAGGACCGCGACCAGCGCGTGTCCAAACCCCATCCACCCGATTGACGTTGGTTTGGTCG
This sequence comes from uncultured Pirellulaceae bacterium, assembly GCA_964522605.1. GTDB lineage: Bacteria > Planctomycetota > Planctomycetia > Pirellulales > Pirellulaceae > CAVZLD01. The sequence goes on along the minus strand of CAZFWV010000190.1, from coordinate 8,673 downwards.
AATCCATTCACGACTCCTCGTTCATTCCTCGATCGCAAAGTCAAATAGCATCATTCCGGCCGTGATAAACACGATGGAAAAGATGCCGAGCAATTGAATCCACCGCCACCATGCTGCGATGTCGGACCCCTGAAGTAGGAGACGCGTGGCTTCGGCCGCACCGAGGACGACCGGAATCACCAACGGCAGAACGATAATTGTTAGCAAGTTGCCACTTTTCCCCATCGTGGTGGCGAGTCCGCTGAGCAGTGTTCCCACCGAGGCCAATCCGAAATTTCCAAGTAGAGCGATCAGGAGCAGGTGGGGCGCGTGTTGCCGCAATGGCAGACCGGATAGCAGAAAAAACAGCGGGATCAACAGACACTGCAGGGCGCCAAGGGCGATGCAATTGGCCAACAGTTTTGCGAAATAGATTGCGGTGGTCGAAACGGGAAACAGGCGCAGTCCATCCCAACATCCCTCGTCCCGTTCTGCGGCGAGCGAGCGGTCGATCGCGGCCATCCCCGCAAAAAAAATGGCCAACCAAAGCAGGCCACCAACCAATTGATGTTTCTGATGGGGAAGCAGATCCATCTGCATACTGAATACGAAGGCAACGACAATCCCCATTACGAGCATGGTGGGCCAGGCCCGACGCGATCGGAACTCGGTCGTCAGGTCTTTATGAAGGATCCACCACAGATCGGTCATCCCGCTACCTTTGTTCTTCAAGCTGCGTGGTTGCCCTGTGCTGGGAACGTCTTCGCGCCATCCCGCGCTTTCCGGCATTCCTGCAGGCGACCGGATTCGAGGCGAAGGATTCGGTGCGACAGTTGTTCCGTCATCGGCAAATCGTGCGAAGCAAAACACAACGCGCATCCGTCACGGATCGCTCGTTGCAGCAGGTCCGTCAGCCATCCTTTTCCCGATTGATCCAGTCCCGAAAACGGTTCGTCAAACAGCAGAATTTTCGGATCGTGAATCAAGGCACGCGCGACAGCCATCCGCTGCCGCATTCCCTTGGAGATTTGGTTCGGTCGATAATCGCCAAAAGCAGCCAGTTCGATCTGGCGAAGCCAATGCTGTGCACGCTGGTGCGGTTGGGAGACGCGATGCATGCGGGCCGCAAAGACCAGGTTTTCTCGCAGCGACAGTTCGGGATACAGTCGAGTCTCGTGAGCCACCATGGCGACGAGACGACGATGGGCGGGGCATCGACGGACCGGTTGACCGAACCATTGAATTTCGCCGTCCGTAGGCCGTGCCAAGGAGGCGAGACAGCGAAGGAGCGTTGTTTTGCCGGCGCCATTGGTTCCGATCAAGCCAACACTCTCGCCGGGTCGAACCGCCAGATCGATGCTCCGCAACACGGGCCGGTGGTTGTACTCCTTCGACACGCCTCGGGCCGAGATTGCCACCTCTGCATCATTCATCACAGGCACGCCGAAGGTCCGGTGTTACAGGTACTGGTTCCATTCGAAGCCGCAGATCAATGCGAACAACAGAGCCGCCGCAGCTCGGGGGACCGAAACGACCGCGGAAGGGGCCTTGCTGCCGGGTACCGCTCGTAATCGAGCCGACCGACGACGTAATGGAAGCAGACGGAGCACCGCGGCAAGTCCCATGACCCATCCGCCTAGCCACAGCCAGCGCATCATCGGGTTTTCCACAAGCGTCAGTCGGGCCTGCCCCGTACCTTCCACGTCGTGCAGAATTGTGTAGAGATCCGTCGTCCACGTGGAGTAGACGTCCACCTCAGTCGTCCATTGCTGTTGCAGCAGATGGTAGTGTTTTGCCGGACGAAGTACGCCCACCACGCTTCCCCGATGGGAGACTTCCAACTCCACATTACCGATCAGCTTATCCGGCTCCGTTTTCTGCCCAATGCGGACAAGTCGCAGGTCGTGTTCCGCCCACGAAATCTTCTCTCCCTCCGCCATTAAGACTTCTCGCTGCTGGGTCCCCAGAGAGGAACCGGTGACGCCAATTGCGATCGCGACGAATCCCAGGTGAATCAGAAAGCCTGCGTATTGCGCGTGTGAGCTGCGTAAGGCGGCAGTGATTCCGGCAAACCAGTTCCGGTTGCGTCGCCGTTGGGCATCGATTTGAAGGGCGGCCAGCAGCGCGACCACTGAGAGAACCGCTAAACCAATGACGACTGCCTCAAGGACATGGCGAACCCCAAGAACGACGCTGACGAGGGTACCGATCGCACCACTCAGAGCAGAAATCGCCAGTGCACGCCATTGAGTCGATGTGGGAGATGCAGTCCAGCGCAGCAGAGGTGCAATTGCCGTTGTTGTGAGCAGAATCAGACCCGTCGGGATCAGGACGTTGTTGTAAAAGGCGGGTCCAACCATCACAAACCGTCCGAGGACGATTTTGGAGAGAGCGGTACTGATCGTTCCCACAATGACGACGGTCGTCAACAAGAATAGGGCAACGGTTGAAAAAACGATCGCCGCCTCGCGACTGAGCAGATTCTGGATCCGACGTTCTGGCAGCAGATGAGCTCTTCGGCGGAAAAGCAAAACGCCACCTCCAACCGACAACACGATCATCAGCAGCAGGAACAACCATCCGATCGGAGACTTGCTGAACGCGTGCAGGCTGCTGAATATTCCGCTGCGCGTGAGAAATGTCGCAAAATTGCACAACCCGAAGGTCGCAATTGCTAACGACAAAGCCGTTCGCTTCAAGATGCCGCAGTACTGCCAGCACATCAAGGCGTGGATCAACGCGGTGCCGGTCAACCAGGGAATCAAAGATCCGTTTTCTACCGGATCCCAGCTCCAGTAGCCGCCCCAGCCGAGTTCCTCGTAGGACCACTGCGCACCAAGCAGAATCCCTGCGCCCAAGATGGCCCATGCCGCCAAGGCCCAGGGACGTGCTTGCCGAACCCATTCTACGTTCAACCGACCGGTGAGTAGCGCAACCGCCGCCAGTGCGAAGGGGATCGTCCATAACGAATACCCGAGAAATACAACAGGCGGGTGGATCAACATCGCGGGATGCTGCAGCAGAGGACTTAAGCCTGCTCCATCACGCGGGATGGCGAGCGAACGCTCCATGGGGTCTGCCGCGAAAACCATGATCGTGACGAGAAAACAGACATATCCCATCAGGATGCCAAAGGTTGGATCCGCACTGCTCTCGGTGGAAATGTTGTTCTCTTGGCAAGAAATCGAGCGACCAACGGGAGCGACGCGTACCCGGCTGCGGAAGCCCTCCGTTGGATTGCAGCCCTGCCGCACCGCGTTTGCCTGCTCGATTCGACGAGCATGAATCCAAAACGCCAGTCCTAAGGCACTACAGAGCCAGGCCCACAGCAGGAGTGAACCGGCCTGCCCTACCCATAGAGCCGAAAGCGAATAGTGCCAGGGTAGCAGTGAACTGGAATACTCCGCCACGTAGGCGAAGCCAAAGTCTTTCCGGACGAGCGCCCACGCCAGAATGATCATTACTCCGGTCAGGGCCGCGATACTCGTGAGCGCTGCAGTGACCGCACTCATTCGGAGCCGCCGCCGTCCCGTGTACCAGGCGAGCGGGTATGCGCAGGCCGCGAACCCGGACGCGACGAAGGCGACCAACAGACAGATCTCTCCCAGATTCCTCATCGAGTCTCTCCGACCCTTCCCGCACGATTCTCCGCCATTGCTGCCTCGGGACCTGTGGCTTCGTACTTACTCGCACAACGCGTCAACACTTTGTCGCCACAAAGTTGTCCCGACGGATCAATGCGTCCCTCGACAACAACCTCAGTCCCCTCTTCGAGATTGTCGGGCAACAGTCCCGAGCAACAAACCGTCAACTGTCCTTGTGTGCCGACAAGAGAAAAGTCGGCTTGGCTGCGATCGTCGCGAATCTGGAGCGTGTTGGGCGCAACCTTCCCACTGACGCGGACTCGCTGACCAACGAATTGATCGGGCGAGTCGAGGCACTCGTCGACCGTCAGGTAATATTTCCAGCTGTCCGCAGCTCCGACATATGCCATGTACGCGGTCGCCACGACAATGACGAAGCCGCCAATCACGAGTTTCGTTCCCGTCGTCATCCGACTCTCCATTTGCCTGCCGAACCGCGACCATAAATCTGCGCAAAGAGTGCGGCGAGTCTTAGCAAAACGGGCCGAATGGGTCAAAGCCGCTTTTCCACGGCCGACCCCTCGATCGTGCTTGGGACGCAGCCCCGACGGGGTAAATCGATGTCAGCACCTATCCGCGGTGCCCCGTTGTTTGACACAAGTCGCTCGGAACCGGCGATCGAAGAGAAACCACGGATTGAACGGATAGAGCGGATGTCGACCGATCTGTCCGTGCCGATCCGTACTCTCCGTCCGATCCGTGGTTTTCTCTGCTGCTGCGGTCTCACCGGAATCATGCAAGCCGCGTGTTCCGATTGATTCCATCAGCCGGCGGCGCAACGAATTGCCGCTTATGTGCTAGCAAATGGATTTGCCGGTCGTGTTGCGGCGGCCGGTCGATTTACAGCGTGCACATGTCGACGTTGTCGAAGTTCCGACCGTAAAACTGCATGTAGCTGACCTTGCGCTCGAGTGCCTCGACAACGTACCGGCTGAAATTGATCTTGGTGAATCGCTGAGCGCTGCCGAGACCACCGGGGCTGAAGACGTTAATCTCCATCAGTTTGTCTCCGACAATATCCAGCCCGACGAGAAACATGCCGTCCTGGACCAGTTTGGGGCGGACAATCTCGGCAATCCGCAGTGCCTCGTCTTCAATCTCCGCTTCCGACAGGCGTCCTCCGGCGTGGATGTTGCTTCGCATGTCACCCCCAGAGCGGATTCGGCGAAAGGCGGCATATCGCCCTTTCACTCGCAGTGGTCGTCCGTTCATCATGAACAGTCGGGTGTCTCCTTCTTCCGCTGCAGCGAGATACTCCTGGGCGATAACGTATCCATCGCGCGAGACGGCATCAATCATCTGATTCAGGTTGGCCAGATCATCGGGGCGCACCAGGAACACACTCGCTCCGCCGGATCCCTGCAGCGGTTTCAGTACGATCGTGCCCTGCTCTTTCGCGAACGCCTTGATTTCATCTCGGTCGCGAGTGATCAACGTCCGCGGACGAACCGACTCGGGAAAGAGCTGGAAGTACATCTTACTGGCCGCTTTGGCCAACCCGTTGGGATCGTTGACGACGATGACGCCGTGACGCAGCGCGACGCGGCCGAATTCTGCGGCAACGGTGGCGGCCCAGGGACGTTTGATGACGTCGTCCGACGGAACGTTCCGCAGCATCAACACATCGAGGTGGTCGACGGTAATGCGATCGCGCAAGGCATTCTTGCCCTGCAACTCTGCGAGATAGGATTCATGTGACTTGAATTTCTTACGGCGAACGGCGCGCGCACGGGATGCAATCGTGTCATTGGGATCGTAGGCCAGATCACCGACACCCATCACCCAGACTTCATGACCCTGATTGACCGCTTCGGCCCCAATCCTTGTCGTGGTGAATCCGGGTTCTTCCGTCATGACGTCGTTGACCAGCAGTCCCAGTCGCATCATCATTCCTTTCACGGATCAGATCCAAGACGGTCATCCCGCTGCGGACTTGTTGCAGTCGCTGTGTTGCCAGCGGGTTGTCCAAGTATTTTGGTTTCCAAGGGGGGGATTTCAGGATCTTGCGCAATTGGAGTTCCCGGATGAGGGGAATATGTTCGGCGGCGATTTTGCCGACAAGAAGGGCATCCAGGTCGCCATCATTCCCCAGATAACCTAGCATGGCCCGAAGACCGCGGAGGTAAATTGCGTCTTTGGTTAACCCGCCCCCGCGGAAGATTCGCATCGTGATGGTGAAGGCAGCCCGTTGCGAGAAGCCGAATTCGCGGTCCAACTCGCGAAACGTCTCGACAAACGACGCACCATCGATCAGCCGGCTGACGGCGAAGACACGAGCGGCCAATTGCCGGAGTCGGCCATGGCTAAGTCCGCCCACCAGCCATTCCGAAAGGACCGCCAGTCCTTCCTGCAACTCATCGTAGCCGGCCAAACCAGTGTACAGTTGCCGAAAGGGCTGTGCCTGACCGTTGAAATACGTCACCAGATGGGTTCCAACTTCATGCTGGATCAATGCGTCGGCGCGGGCTGCCGGAATCTGTAGGCTTCGCCCTACGAGCAGTTTCCCGTGGGAGACGAGAAGTCCCTCGATTTGCGGAGTGACCTCGACTTCCGCGCGAAAACCGGAGTCGATCGCCTGGTAATACTGAAACTCGCGGGTCGCTTGTTGCGCAAATTCCTCCGCGTTGATCGCTCCCCGCGATCGACTCTCCTCGCGATTCGGAGCCACCTCGGTCAGGATCTGTCTGGCCAAATCAACGAGGTCGGAATTGAGGCGTCCGTAGAGTTGCAGGCTGCCGGACAAAAAGGCCGGCGTGTTTCGATCGCGGAGCATCGTGATTTTGCGATCCAGTTCTTCCCGCTGTCCTTCGAACAGATTGTGCAGCGCGGGATCCTCGATCTTCTCGATCGGTATGCTGTAGAGCCGTCGCTTCAAGAGTGCTGGATCGAGCGGGCTGGGCAGATAATGAAAGTTTGGCATCCGCTCACAACGCGATGCGCGAAAGCGTCTCCACGCGGCTTCCGAATTGACCGGAGTGACCTGCAGAAGAAAATCAAAAGACTGACTGATCTCGGCCAGTTGTGCATCGACGGTCCAAACGGCCCGCACGACGGCGCGACGTCCCAAGGCATGGTAATGGACCGGTCGGTGCGTCGTACAGTCGTTAGCGAAGGAAAAGACGGCCCGACGCAGTGCAGGACCGAACCGGGCACGCAGATTGCGCAACACGAGCGGGTAGTCGACGCCGGTCTTTGGATCGCGGTAGATGGGCGGAATTCCGATTCCCAGAGTCGTGCACCGCAGCGAGCGGGCGCGAGAATCCGATAGCCAGGTGCGACCGCCGGGCGGGTGAATTCGTCGGACTCGTTCGATTTCCACCACGACCGTCCGCTTCAAGATTCGAAGGCGGGCAAGTCCGCGCGCGAGTGCATCCACGGTCGGACTGAGTTCCTCGTCGGGCGGTGCGTAGATTCGGAAGCGAGGAGGCACATCGACGGCGCGCGGATCGAGTTCTGGTCCCGCGGCCGGTAAAGCCCAGACCTCGATCAACAGAAAGGCGCCAAACTCTCGACTGAGTGTTTCGACGACCCGGTCGAGCAACTGCGTAACCGGTTTGATCACGGCTGGAGCGCTGGACGTCACCAGGTAGGAGGCCTCTCCCAGAACCAACTTGCGCGTTCCCGAATCCGACCCATTCGCGGGGCGCCGATAGACGCAAAGGAACGGCAACTGACGGTCGATATGTAATCGACCGTCGCCCGGCAGATTTCGGCGCACACGCTTATTTGCCTTCAGACGGTCGCAGATCTCGGCGACCCGATCGGCAGTTAAGCCAGCAGAACTAGGGACCGCCTTCTTCAAAATCTCTCCAGTTCCTCAATCACGCCCGTTGCTGCGCGCCGCAACGCCGATTCGACCTCCTTCAGCATGCCGTGATTTGGTTCAGCAGTCCACTCGTCCATGAAGAACTTTTTGACCTCCAGGGCGATGGCGCACACTTGTCCCGGGAATGTCTCATGAACCCACCGGGGGAATTGACCTCCGCGAAAACGAACGTTCTCGCGCACATCCAACGGTTGCCCGCCGACCGAACAGGCCTGCAACTCTTGGATGCAGCGATCGACCACCCGGGCCCAGTCATCCCGGGCCATCGTCCCGGTTCCGACATTGACTTGGGGATTCCCCAGCGGATCGGCTTCGGCCCCCGTTGGTCCGAGACGTCGATGGTTGTAACTATGCAGGTCGAAGATGACGACTCGACCGTGCGTTTCGACGAGTCGCTGCAGCAGGAACGCGGTGGTGGCATAGAACGCGTCGTACTCGCGCAACGATCGCTCGCGGATCGATTCGGGCAGTTCGGACTTCCACAGATCAAGTCCCCAGGCATCCTCGGGCGTTCGGTAGACCGCCGTTTCTCGCGGTCGATTCAGATCGACTTCGAACCGTGAGCGAAAGGCAACGATCCGCGTCGCGGCCACGGAGGTCCAGGGTGCAGTGAAGGGATCTTCCTCCCGCAGTCGCTGTACATCGTCCAAGGCGGTCCAGGCTTCCACTTCCGGCCGCAATTCGTGCCCGTCGTGAAGGGCCGCGGCCACGAGCGGGCCGTCACCGTACTGGATCTGCCAGATGGGCTGGTCCATTGTCTTCCCTATGGTGAGTACATGTTCGACCCACGCCCTACGGCCAAGCGACCCGAATTGATGGACGAGGGATGAATGTCGATTGTTGATTTGCGAAATCGCAGCTCATGCGGACGACGGAAGCGTCTTTTCTGTACTCCAGAACGCCTGACAGGGTATTTCCTTCAGCAATCAGATATCATCACTCGTCAATCTTCAATCGTGTTCCTGCGCCTCGTTCGACGGGGCAAGCTAAAGGTACTAGGCTTTGTCACGGTTTAGAATTAGGACTGAGTTGAACCTGTACGACGGACTTCCAGTCCGTCGATGCTAGGCTTCCTCGACGGACTGGAAGTCCGTCGTACTCGAAAAACTAGCTTTGACAAAGCACTAGTTCATCGAACAGGTCGGAGCGAATCCAGCGGCTTTTGTCGCCTCTCCATCGGACGCTCACGCGGCCAAGCGCGTCGTCTGTCGTCGGTTCGACGGG
>CAZFWV010000189.1:0-13078 GCA_964522605.1 uncultured Pirellulaceae bacterium | reverse complement strand
GGAAGCGACCCTTACCCCGGTGCGGAAGCACCCCGTTGGGTTGCGGCCCTGCCGCGCTGCGCCTTTGCGTCCTCTGCGTTTTACACCTTCTTTCTGCCCCATCGATGACACCGGTTTTTGAAAAAAATGAAACGCAGAGAACGCAAAGGCGCAGAGGGTGATTTGGTTCGTGATTGTGCTGTTCCGTTGGGGAGGTATTAACCTCGAGGGATTTGCCTTATCGAATCATCATGCGAAAACGAACGCAGCCGAGGGCCAAGAAACTTCTGAATTATCACGAGTTTTCTGCTCGCGTCCCCTGTTGCTGATCGTGTGAGCATCTCCAATGCTCGCGGTTTTGTGAAGAAACCCTCCCCAGGCGGCTCCGGTTCATCGCCCGATTGCTGCGAGAGCTCGATCTTGAAGGGTTTGCATCCGGGCATCGTCGGGGGGCGTGTTTCCGGTGATGAGGATTCGCGTCTCACGATGCAGACAGAGATACTCCAACAGGTCAAACCAAGGCACGGGCGTGCTCCCGACGGGGCTGTCGAGCATTTGGTTGAGCCAATCGTCGATCGTCTCGTCGGCCTGCGTTAATGTCTCGCGTGCCTGGTCGTACTGGCCAAGTCGTTGATGGGCCATCGCCAGGACAGGGAGTCCGATTGCCGACGCGGGCCAGCGTGGGTCGACGTCCATCGATTGCTTGAGATGCTGGATTGCCGTGTTCAGTTCGCCCGCACGATAATGCGCCAGGCCGGCGAGGTAATGGAGCAGATGGTCGGGACGCGGTGGCCCTGGTGGCGGTTGTCCACGGTCGGGTGGATGCCATCTGGGGCCCCCAGGGGGACCGAAGCCCGGGTTGTTCGGTCCACCGGGTATGACTCGTGATGCCGCGAGCCATTGGTCGGTCGAGGCCGCCAGCGCGGAAGGATCGGTCAACGGCTTGGGCGAAGCGAGGCAACTGCGCATGGTGAACGCATTGGCCATGATGTCCGTCGATTGCTCCGCATGCTCAAGCATTTGCTGGCACAGCGCGCGGTAGTTTTCCTCATCGTCCGTATAAAGAAACAACTGAGGGATTCCCCACCATCCAGGGTTGTTTACGGGTGCTCCCAAATCGATTGCCCGTGCATAGTCGGCGGCGGCAAGTTCCCACAACCCGAGTCGCAAGTAGAGCAGTCCGCGGCCTGACCAGACGAGGTAATGGTCCGGTTGCAGGCTGGCTGCGCGCGAGTATTGGGTTTCCGCCAATGCCCAGCGACTTTCGTCCGCATGCGCTCGCGCGCTATCCAGCAGCACATTCGCTTCCTTCAGGCGTTCCGCAAAATCCTCTGCTCTTGCTCGCAGGATATCGGCTTCCTTTTGCGCCGATCTGGCCCGAATCGCTTGCCAAGAGCTGACGATGGTTCCGAGCAGCATCGTCGCGAGGATCAGGGATGCGGTCGTCAACGTGATCTTGTTGCGTCGGGCGAACTTCTGAAAGCGGTAGAGCGGGGACGGCGGGCGCGCTTCGACCGGTTCCGAATTGAGAAATCGACGGAGATCCGCCGCCAGAGCGGCTGCGGTGTCGTAGCGGCGCGCGCGGCTCTTCTCCATCGCCTTCATCACGATCCAGTCGAGATCGCCGCGCAGGACGGCCGAGAGTTTTCGTGGCTCGAGAGCCCCCTGGGGCGCGGAGGTGCGCGAGGCCTGTGCCAGCGTGGTGATACGAACGCTGGGACGGGGCGGCTCCTCTTCGCGGATAATCTTCCGTAGTTCGTCGAAATCGGCCGTTTCCAGACGTTTTCGGTCGAACGGAGTCGTGCCGGTCAACAGCTCGTACAGCAGCACTCCCAACGAATAAATATCACTTCGCGTATCGACGTCCAAGCCGCTCATCTTCGCCTGTTCCGGACTCATGTAGAGCGGAGTGCCGATCATCTGGGAGAACCGCGTGTACAGTGTCTTGTCTGTCAATTGCTGTCCAATGGCCTTAGCGATTCCGAAGTCGATTACCTTGACGACCGGCGTGTCGTCGTGCAGCGTGACAAGCACATTGGACGGCTTCAAGTCGCGGTGGATGATGCCTTTCTGGTGCGCGTGCTGGACTGCACTGCAGACCATCAGGAACAGCTCCAGCCGCGCCTGAGTAGGTAATTGATGCTCCTCACAGAATGTCGTAATCGGGTCACCCCGCACGAGCTCCATCAAGAAAAAGGGGCGTCCCTGCTCCGTCGCCCCCGCGTCCAACACACGCGCGATATTCGGATGGTCCATCAACGCCAACGCCTGCCGCTCCGCTTCGAAACGAGCGATGACCTCTCGCGTGTCCACGCCCGGTTTGACGACTTTCAAAGCAACCCGGCGACGAACAGGCTCATTCTGTTCGGCCACGTAGACGAGTCCGAAACCGCCCTCGCCGATCAGTTCCATCAGCCGGTACCGGCCGATCCAAGTGCCGAGTTCCGGTTCCCCGGAAAATCGCGAGCCGTCATGGGCCGGCGTAACGGCGTCGTCGCCGACGGCCGAACCTTGCAGGTGGTTGTGCAGCACACCGACCTGCTCCGGAACCGCATCGAGCAGCGGATCCGGCTGGTCGTGAGCGCGTAACAGTTCATCGACATCAGCGCGCAGTCGTGTGTCCTGTCCACAGGCTTCCGCGAGGAACGCTTCCCGTTCCTTGACAGTTTCCTTTTCGACGGCCGCGAGGAAAATCGCCTTTTCGTTCCGTGAAGTCACCTGCGATGAATCCTCCCGTCACGAGGGGATCTGGTGTGGAACAACCGACTACAGGTATCTCAGAACTGTCAGTGCTGATCGGTTTAACCCAGCGTTTCGCGCAAGGTTTCGCCAGCCCCTTTGCTGCGCGTCATGCCGTGCGTCCTGCCAACCCGCCAGTTTCACATTCTGGCCCAGTGTGAACTGGAGGAGGAACCACGGATCGAACGGAGGAGGCGGATGTTCGCGGATCGATCGGTTCCGATCCGCTCTGTCCGTTGCATCCGTGGTTTCTTCCTCGGGATGGTTTTCCTGGCTCGCAGCCATCCATCGACAGTCCTCGCCGAGCGGAATTCGCCGCGTCCGGTAACGGACCGGTTTCGCCATGCTGACGCGCTACCGATAAATGCGAGATTAGACGACCCAGGGGGCCAAGAAAAGGCGGTTCTTTCTTGGGGGCTCCACCAGAACCTAATCGCGGTCCATTTCACGGCGCAGCCAGGCTCGGGCGTAGCTCCAGTTCCTCTTGGCGGTTCGTTCCGAGATTCCCAGGGCCTGGGCGGCCTGCTCGACGCTCAACCCGGCGAAGAACCGCAGTTCGACTAGGCGGGCGGTTTCCGGATCCGAAGCGGCGAACTTTTTCAGGGCTTCGTCCAGGGCGAGCAAGTCCGTGGGGTCGTCTGGCTGCTGAGGTGCGACTTGTTCGTCGAATTGGCGTCGGGCTCGCCCGCCGCCACGTTTCAGACTCTGTTTCCGCCGCGCATCGTCAATCAAGATTCGTCGCATGGCTTCCGCGGCTGCTGCATAGAAATGACCGCGACTGTCCCACGCTTGCTCGGGACCTGCTCCGACGAGGCGAACATACGCTTCGTGAACCAAGGCGGTGGGCTGCAACGTATGGTCGGGCGATTCCTGAGCCATCTTTTGTGCCGCCAATCGCCGCAATTCTTGGTACACCAAAGGCAGCAACTGATCGGCAGCGCGCGGATCGCCCCGCTGAATCGCGCTGAGAATCTCCGTGACGTGACCTTCATCCGGCATCAGCCGCTACTCGCATCGGGGAACGGTATTTTTCAAATTCTAATGGACCGAGTGCGACAGAGGGAAGCGAGAATGCGGCCTTGCCGTCCGGTGAACGGATCTGCCCTGTTGCATCGACGGCCGAACCGGCGGATCATAACCGCATGGTCGAATCTGCCGGAACCCTACTCTATCGCAGGACAGCTCACGGCTGGGAGGTACTCCTGGTCCATCCGTCCGGAAACTACAACCGTCGTGCTCCGTGGAGTATTCCCAAAGGCCTGGCCGAACCGGGCGAAGATCTCGAACAGACGGCGCGACGTGAGACGGAAGAGGAGACGGGCGTTACCGCCGATGCGCTCGTGCCCCTGGGCAGCATCTGTTATCGACGTTCGGCGAAGAGGATTCACGCTTTCGCCGGGGCGATCAACGACGCTTGCCAACCTCGATGTGCCTCGTGGGAGGTCGACCGCGCTGAATTCCTGTCGCTCGATGCCGCCCGAATTCAACTCCATCCGGATCAGGTTCCGTTTCTGGATCGTCTGCTGGAGCTCTTACCAAGAAACGAAGAGGAATGAACTCGATGTGGTGTTCGACGAGAGGGTGGGGGATGCGCAAGCATCACTCTACAAGTGGTTTCAAAACCGTTACGGACCGAGTTTGTGAGCCGTCGGCGCTAGCCGCAGGCCACGATTTGCCGAGTCGCATGGAGAATTGGCCCGAGGCTAGCGCCGTCGGCTCAGGTTTTGAAACGGGTTCTATTCTCCGCGCGCTCTGTCTGGCCGGATTCGCGTTTACTCTGGTGGGGGCGGCCTGTGCGGCGGAGTCGACGGAGTTGCCGCCCTGCCCGGATCCGGTGATCATCCAGTCGAAGCAACCGGCCGGCTACTATGTGTTTTCGACCGGTCGCGGAATCCCGATCTGGTTTTCGACGGACCTGCATGCGTGGAAACCGCTCGGACGCGTTTTCGAACGCGGCATGCCCGATTGGGCATCGAAGGCGATTCCCCGTTCACGTTGGATTTGGGCGCCGGACATTTCGTATTTTGGTGGCAAGTACCACCTGTACTACGCCGTCTCGACCTTCGGCAGCCAGCGATCCGTGATCGGACTTGCCGTCAGCGACACGCTGGATCCGACGAGTCCCGACTATCGATGGGAAGATCGCGGGCTGGTCATTGAATCGGCTCCAGGATCGTGTGACTTCAACGCGATCGATCCGGCCTTGTTTGTGGATCGGGATGGGGCGCCTTACCTCCTATGGGGTTCCTACTGGACCGGGCTGAAGGGCACACGAATCGATCCAGCCACGGGGAAGCCGGCGGAAACTCCGCCCACCATCGTGCCGCTGGCCGCCCGCGCGCCGGGAACGGATCCACCTGCCATTGAGGCTCCCTACCTCGTGTACCGCGATGGTTTCTACTACCTATTTGTTTCCTGGGATTTTTGTTGTGCCGGTTTAGATAGTACATACAAAATCATGGTGGGACGCTCGCGGTCCGTGCTGGGACCCTACGTCGACGAACAGGGTCGTCCGATGGTGGACGGTCATGGCAAGCTTGTGCTGGCCGGGTCCGATCGCTGGCGCGGTCCGGGACACAATAGTGTGCTGCAAACGGACCAGGGAGACTGGTTGGTGTATTCCTGCTATGACGCGAATCGTCAGCGGCGGCGCGGTGATCGGGTATTGAACATTCGGCCGATTTCCTGGGAAGCAGGCTGGCCGGTGGCGGGCGAACCTTTGGACCTTCGATTGGCCGAACCGGGAGAAACGCGATGAAGCGATCCGAGTGCAGAATCGATCGTCGGCACCTATTGACGGGCGCAATGGCTGCTGCGGCTACTGTTTCATTCAACCGTATTGTCGCGGCGGAACCGGAATCGAAAACGGATCAGCCTGGAGAAGGCTCTCAAGTCAGCTTGCGAGAGAAGTTCTTTGGATGCATTGCCGGTTGCCATGTGGGATCGGCCATGGGCGCTGCGGTGGAAGGTTGGTCGTATGAGCGAATTGAGCGAGAACAGGGGTTGCTCGATCGTTTCTTGCCATACGTTCATTACGGAAAGCAAGATTGGGTGCGGGAGCCCGGCACGACGGAGGATGGTGTCGAACGGCAGAAGCTGATGATTACAGCGATCCTGGAGAAGCAAGATCGGATCAACGCGGAAGATCTGCGCCGGGCTTGGGTCGATCACATGAATCCGAATGCCGCGGGATTGATTTCCGAGCCGTTCGAAGGCCAGTTACTGGCGATGGCGAGAACGCACATCCCCGCATCGGATATCGGAAAGTACTGCGATTACTCGGGGCTCGTATCGCTCGCGCGGTCCTGTCACCCTATCGGTCTGATGAACGCGGGTGACATCGAAGGGGCGGTTGAGAATCTGCGCGAAGTCGGACAGGTGTATAACACGGCAAATAGTCGCGGCATCCTCTGGGCAGAAGTCACCGTGATCGCGATTGCCGCCGCGACGAAACCTCAGGCGACCGTTGATCGCGTCATTGGCGCGATCTTCGACCATGCCGACCGAGTCGATCCACGATTCGTGCGCCCCGCAGGGATTCGGGGCGAATTAGAGCGGGCGCTGAAACGAACCGCCGACTGCGATGGGATTCGTGCGATGCGAAAACGCTTCGACTCGATTTACAGCGGAAGCGGCATCCCTTATGCGCATAGTTACGCGAACGAGATCGTAACAAAAGCAATCTGTATCCTGCGAATGACGCAAGGTGTCACGTGGGAGTCCATCAAGTGCGGCGTCAACATGGGCCGCGACACCGATTGTCTGGCGGCGGTGGCCGCGGGGATCTCCGGTGCGCTGACCGGTGGCGGCTCGATTCCCGACGCGATTCTGCAACAACTGGATCATGCGACTGCGGTCAATCCGCACACGAGTTCGCAGCGGACGCTCCGCGAGAACTCGGATGGCCTGTATCACGCGTTTCAAGCACGTCTTGCGCGTCTCAAGTCTTACGTCGATCAGATGGAATCAGCTTGATCGGAGTCCGCCTCGCGAAAGTCTTCGAGTAGGAACGGTTTGATGCGAGTTTGCCTACAAGCGGTTTCAAAACTGTTACGGACCGAGTTTGTGAGCCGACGGCGCTAGCCGCGGGCCACGATTTGCCGAGTCGCATGGAGAATTGGCCCGAGGCTAGCGCCTTCGGCTCAGGTTTTGAAACTGGTTCTCGGATGCTTGACCCGAAGAGACCCGGCGGGTGATATTTCCGCTTCGGTCCGTGCATGGTGGACAAGGGCCCCCAGTCCGTCCATTGCGCGAAATCCCCGACGCGCCCCCTGTTCGGCCCGCGGGCGAGTTGCTAGAAAACCTCGTCTGGTTCTCGTCGAGCGCCGCGTCGCAATCCAGGGGTACTAGGCTTTGTCTCAGAACTCTTCCGCAGCACTGGCAGAGCCAGTGGCACCCGTTAGTTTTGTGTGCCACTGGCTCTGCCAGTGCAGTTTTGAGACAAAGCCTCGTGCTTTGGGAAAGCTAGTTTTGGCGTGAGCCGAACGCGCTAGCGTCGGGTAATTACGGTGAAACCCACGGCTAGGCCCCTCGGCTTAAGCGGCCAACCCGAATTCTCAGTTGTTACAAAGCTCTTGTTTCATCTGTGATCCCAGTTGTTTCCTTGACGGCGGTTGCTCCGACGTGGGCCGCTTGCGAACGATATCTCTCACTGACCAGGACTTGAAGGAGGAGTTTTCGATGGGGCCGACTAGCAAGCTGAACGACATCAATCCGGTAAAGCATGCGACGACACTGCTTGACGAATTCAAGAGTTTCGCATTCAAAGGAAACGTGGTCGACCTGGCAATCGGCGTGATTATCGGCGGTGCCTTCGGCAAGATTGTCGATTCCCTCGTCAAGAACGTGATCATGCCGCTGATCAGCACGATCACACCGGGCGAGAAGGGGTACGAGGGTTGGAGCGCGACGATTAACGGCGTTGAAATCCCCTACGGCCAGTTTCTAGGGGAGGTTGTCAACTTCCTGATCGTGGCTTTGGCGCTGTTCATCTTCATCAAGAAGTTCTTGGGTTGGGTGATGAAGGAAAAGCAGGAAGAAGCAAAGGCGGAAGAGCCAAAGCTGACCAAGGACCAGGAGCTTCTGATCGAGATTCGTGATTTGATGAAGCGATCCTGAGCGACGCGGGTGACTTGGCCGCTGACTGGACGCCACAATCAGTTCAGCCGCATCGCGTGTCGTGAGTATTCCGCTCAGCTATTTTTTCTTGCGGCGACGAAGCAGAAATCGAGCAGCCAACAAGGCCGCTTGGAACAGTCCGGTCCAGATCGACGCTTTCGCGGCATGGCCCATCCGGGATGAACCCATCGAACTGAGTGCACCCAGAGACTGCAGCGGGTGCGTGATGCCTTGACGAAATTGCTGCATGTCGGATTGCAGTCCCTCGCGCGCGAGGTCTCGTAATTCGCGCGCCATTGCGGGCTCGGGACGCCGACTGACTCGCCAAGCATAGAACAGCAGCAGACCTGCTAAGACGCCGTTTCCTAGCGCGACCAGCAATGCGGCCTGGTAGGTCGGAAACTGTTCGCGAAGGAATTCGTACGCGGCCAGATTGAGCAGACCGATGGTCAGCAGCAGCAAGAACACGCTAATGACCATCAGAACGGTCTGCGTTGCAACGCGCCGAACCTTCAATTGCAGCAGTACCGATTCGGCCTGGGCCAGGATTCGCAGCTTCTGTAGCGGGTCTCCCATGGCGTGCGCCTCCTCACTTCTTACTGGTCATTCGTCCAATGAAGACGCCAACGCCAAACAGGAGGATCGCGGTCGCCGCGGGAACTTCATTCAAATCGATCTTCAACTCATGCAGCAGGTCGCCAACGTTTCGCGTGAGACTTCGAAGCCATTCTTTCGACGGACTCGCATGGCTACCGGCTTCGGGGTCCATCGCTGCCGCAAAGGTTTCGCTTTGCGTCTGACGATCTTCGCCCTGTCGCACAACAAGATCCTGTAATTGTTGCTTTAACTCTTCCAATTGAGCTTGCAGATCTTTTTCGGACATCAGAGTCAGTTCTCCAGAATCAGGTAATCACCGAATGATCCGAAAGCGGTCGATTCCAGCTTCCGGGATGCAAGTGCGAGTATGCGGATCGGATCGTTCCGGGTTGACAACGACATGTAGCCTCAGCAGTATACCTCGCAGATAACCCAGTCGAAAGGATTTCGCTCTTCAGACCTATTTTGACATTAATTCAAGTGGCGGTCGAGAACGGACCGATACTAGGATTTCTCTCCGACCAACGTTGGCCGACTTGAGACGTTCGTGTTTAGCCAGCTGGCATGGGATTCGGTGCGGTGTTCCACCGCACCCATGAAGAGACGAGAGGAAGTGCGGGAAAACACTTCCAACACACCCTCCCGCGCCGCGGGAGGGTCCGACGCGCAGCGTCCGGGGAGGGTCTTTCCTCGGGCGCGCAACACGGGTTGACCGTGTTGTACACTCCGTCCTCTCCGGGCCTGCGACCCGACTCTCCCAGAGGGAGAGTGAATTCGCTACTGACCTCCTACCGCAGTGCCTGCAGGCTAAACACGTACGTTGAGAGAAGTCGGCCTACGTTGGTCGGAGATCTCCTGCGAAGTCGAGCTACTCCGGCCGTTCAGGCACACCGCGCGCTGCCTCGCCTGCTCCCTCCTTGAGCGGCTGCCGTACCAGATCCGCAGAATGAATGTGCAGATCGCGCTGCGGAAATGGAATCTGGATTCCCTCTTCGGCGAATCGCCGGTGAATCGCCTCATGCAAGTCATGGGTGACAGTCAGGCGGTGATCCATCTGTGCAAGATGGAGTCTCAAAGTCAGGTTCAGCGCACTGTCACCGAACAGGTCAAAGGTGACAGACGGTTCAGGATCTTGCATCACAAGCGGGTGCTCCTTCGCAATTTGAAGGAGAATGGCCCGTGCCTTGGCGATATCAGTGCCGTAGGCAACGCCCACGGGGATGACTAGTCGGTTCACCTGATCGACCAAAGTCCAATTCAGCAGCTGACTCGTGATGAACTCCTTGTTCGGCACGACCAGTTCCTTGCGGTCCCAGTCCTGGATCGTCGTGGCTCGAGTCTTGATCTGCAAGACTTTCCCGGTGACGTTGCCGACGGTCACAATGTCACCGGCACGCAGTGGTCGTTCGAAGAGCAGGATCAGTCCGGATACGAAGTTTGCGAAAATTTCCTGCAGGCCGAATCCGAGTCCAACGCTGATCGCGGCCAACAGCCATTGGATCTTCGACCAACCGAAATCTAAGGTGGTTAAAGCCCAGCTGACGCCCGTGATGATGATCAGGTAGCGCGTCACGGTCGTGATCGCGTACCGTAAAGCAGTGTCCAGGGGCAGGTGTTGAAGAACGGCGATCTCCAATAATCCGGGTATGTTTCCAATTGCCACGAGGGTCATCGTAATAATCAGAAACGCGCCAAGCAGATCGCCCAAGGTGATCCACTCGTACTTCACGGTCGGAGGAGCGACAGCCGTCTCGGTGGGCTCGCCACCGGTTCCGCTGGAAGGAGCCTCTGGGGCTGCGGACACGACAACATCGGTCTGCCACACGTGCACTTGATTCAGTCGGGATAGAGCCGGCAGAACATCGATCCAGATCAGATAGACGCCCACGAAAGCCGCGAACCAGGCGAAACTAGTGACTAGCCGCTGCGTCTGCTGATTCACCGTCGTCAAGTCGACCAAATCAGGTTCGGCGAGGGAGCTGTCTCCGGTCTCGGTGGGAAGTTTGCTGCCGACACTGGCACTGACCGCTGCGAGTCGCTCACGCGCTTGGACGATCGCCAGCCGTCTGCGATTCAGCAAAACCCATCGCAGGATCAAGGCGCGCACGACCCAGACGAAGCTGAGGAAGACGATCGAGAAGTACAAGCAAGCGCCGAGCTGTGAAACCGTATAGATGTAACCGAACAGAGTTAGACTGAGCAATGCCAGAGGCAGCATCAGGATCAAGGCGTACCAGAAGTATCGCAGTTTGTCGACCCAACCGTCCCGATGCAGCCCGAGGTACTCGTACGGGAGTCCCTTTCGCGGTGAGAATGCGCGCGCTAGAACGACAAGCACGATCACCCACAAGGTGATCATGAAGAGTCGCGAAATGGGCTGGTCCCACAACTGATTTCCCGAGGTGAGGAAAGCTCGGTTCAGTGCCGCGACGGGAACGATAATCCAAGGAATCCAGATCAACTCGCGCCGAACGACACGCAAGGGATGGTCGCGCCAATCAAAGTGCGATTCCGCCAGGCCGCTGCGGCGCACGGTCTGTTTCCAGAAAGCCAGCGGTGCCAGAGAGCACGCTGCCGAAAACAGTGCGGCAACTCCCTGGCGTACGAGATTGGATTGCGCGAAAGCAACTCCGCTATAGAGGATCCAGCTGGCCCAGAAAAGCAACAGCACCCAAGGTGCCGCCAGGACGATCGTAATCAGCAGGGCGCGTAAAGTGATCGAGAAGCTGCGACACGTTTTGGAACTTGCTCGATCACCAAGATTCGACAGTAACTTCAAGCTCGAAGATCGTGTATAGAAAAGCGTAGTCAGGCAGAACAGAACGAGCGCGCTGACGACGGCCTGCCAGGGTTGTCGCAGCGAAGTTGTGAAAACCGTCCACAGATCCCGCCATTCGGCTGTGGAAGAGAACCAAGCCAGTGATTTCTTCACCGAGGCAACGTCGCTCAGGCGGATCGGAGGTGCGCTCGGTATCCACAGAACTCGCTCGTCGATGAACGATTCATATTTCTCGACGAGGTTAATTAATCGATCCAGTTCGACGTTCAGCTTGACGAGCGTGTCGAGGTAGGTCTTGAAATCCGCGCGCAATCGTGTCCGTGTCTCGCGCTGATCCTCCAACAGGCCTTGGACCTCCGGTTTGAGTTGCTCGGTTCTTCCATCCGATAGACTGGCGGGAAGGAGTCGAAGTTGCTCTTCGACCGCCTCGTCAATTTTTGACAATCGCAGCAACTCGGCATCATTCGTCATTTGCTGGAAACGAATGTCGAAGATCTGCCGCCGGATTGTCTTGAGTTCTCGGTGGAGTGGGCCCGGATCCGGCAACTGCCCACGTCGATTCCGCAGATCCAGGCCGATCGACTCACTGATTGCGACTTGAGGAGCAAGTTGGGTGTAGACCTCATCGAAGCTGCTGTTCCATTCGTCCAGCTGTTTCTTGACGACCGTCAGTCGCTGAGAAGCATCATGGATCTTGACAGCGAGTTCTTCCTGAGTTTGGACTTTCGTGAGATTCTCGTTCGCCAGCTCGGCCAATTCCGGTGGGACTTCCGCGACCTTCGTTTGAGCGTTCTTGGCTTCGGTCTCGGCGGTCGACTTTCGTTTGCTCGCGGCCGCGCCGGTCCAGAACGACAGTTCCTGTTCAAGCAACTTTCTCTTTTGTTGAGCCGCAGCAATCTGCAGAGCCAGCAGATCTTCGGCCTCGTTGTAGAGCTTCAGTTCCTGTGCCAGTGAATCGATTGTTCGTTGAACCCTTCGCTGGCGCGCCATCAGCCGAAGGGTTTCGGCCTCGGACAATTGACTTGGAGTGTCCGCCGCGGGCGGTTGGGAAATTCGGCTGTTGATCTCCCGCAGTTCTTCCTGTACCGTCGCGGTCAGCTGGGGAATGTCCAGCCGACGCGCCTGCCGACGTTTCGACTCGGCCTGCAGTTTCGTGAGCTCGTTCTGCGCTTGCTCGAAAGCCTGCTGAGTCTCCCGGACTTTCGCATCCAGTTGCTCCTGCGACAGCTCCTCGGTCGGAGGTGGAATATACTCGCTGGGCAGCCCCGCCCTTTCCGCTTCCGCTGTCTGCTGCCGCGGTTGGATCTCCTCAATTTCCGTATTCCGCTCGGCCAGCGATTGTTCCAGCGTCTCAATGGCTTCCACTTCGACCAGCGCTTCGCGCAGCGTGTTCGCAACCTGCGTCCGCAGTTTTTCGTCGAGATCCCGATTTGCTTCGATCGCTTGCAGTTGAGTCCGGATCAGTTCCGTCGAAAACTGGACAGGCGCTGTGACCGCAGCCTCGTCCTGCGCTGCCACGGAAACGCCCATCGCGCAGGCAAGCCACAGCAGGACAAGCCAGCTGCTGAATGTCGTTGCCGGGGAGCGCATGGATCGGGGGAAAATCATGAGATTTGACTTGAAGGAGGTTCTCGTGTGGGGGCGTACCGTTTAGGACTGTTGGTTTTTCCGAAGTCTACGAACGGGATTCACTCTCCCTCCGGGAGGTCGTGCAGTTTGCAGGTTGTGAATGTGCCCGAGTTTCTCAGGTCCGTTGGCTGCATCACGTCCGATTCTCGTTTAACGGCAAGCCGGAGGCGTCTGCGGGGATGAAAAAAACCGACGCCTTCGGCTTGCCGTTAAACGAGTTGCATGGAATCGCCGTCA
>CAZFWV010000188.1:0-13112 GCA_964522605.1 uncultured Pirellulaceae bacterium | reverse complement strand
TGGCCCGACGTCCGACCCCTTCGAGCACGGCACGAACCGCTCGTCAAGCCGCACCGCAACCGCGAATCGCCCGTCCCCGAATCCCCGTCTGGTCACCATTTCGCTAGTTACTCGCCGATTACTTTGACCAGAACGCGTTTGGCACGTCGGCCGTCGAACTCGCCATAGAAAATCTGCTCCCAGGGACCGAAGTCGAGCCTCCCTTCGGTGATCGCCACGACGACTTCTCGCCCCATAATCTGCCGCTTGTGGTGGGCATCGGCATTATCTTCGCCCGTGCGATTATGGTGATACCGTTCCGGGGATGGATCGAAGGGCGCAAGTTCCTCGAGCCACTTTCGATAGTCATGATGGAGTCCCGGCTCATCATCATTGATGAAGACCGACGCAGTGATGTGCATCGCATTGACGAGCACCAGTCCTTCCCGGATCCCGCTGTCCGCCACTGCGGCTTCCACTTGGGGAGTGATGTTGATGAAGTCCATTCGCTGAGGAACGTTAAACGTGAGACATTGTCGATGCGATTTCATCCAGGATGCTCCCTTCCGTCTGCATGCAGTTTCTCGAACTCCGCTGCCTTGTCGAAAACGATAACTATCCTTTAGTACCTCGACGCGGTTTCCAACAGGGGGCCCCACCGTTCCGCGAGGGCGTTTTCCGTTTCTACCCGACAGATCTGTCCAAGATCGTTCGCTGACTTCGTATCCCATGAACGCATCCATCGACGAACAGAAGCAGAATCCATCCATTGTCATCTTCGGAGCTTCGGGCGGGATCGGTGCCGAGGTCGCACGCGAAGCCATTCGCCGCCGATGGAGGGTCGTGGTCGCGTCTCGTCCGAGTGACCATTTTTCGCGCCTCGTCTCGGAATTGAACGTGCCGCATGTCGAACTCGACGCCGTCAACCTGGAACAGGTCGAGGCATGTCTCTCCGAGGCCGCGCAGAAACTCGGTCGGATCGACGGGATCGTCAACTGCGTGGGCTCGGTCATCCTCAAACCGGCTCATCTGACGAGTGAAGCGGATTGGGACTTGACGATGGCAACGAATCTGACCTCCGCCTTCGCCGTCGTTCGCGCGGCGGCCAAGATGATGAAACAGGGCGGATCCGTCGTTCTGATTTCCTCCGCCGCAGCGCGCCTCGGGTTGGCCAACCATGAGGCGATTGCCGCCGCAAAGGCGGGAATCATCGGACTGGCAAAATCGGCTGCCGCAACTTACGCGTCCCGCGGGTTACGGTTTAACGTGATTGCTCCGGGACTGGTGAAGACCAAGTTGACGGAAAAGATCTGGAGCAATGAGCGCGCCGCAAACGCCTCGCAGTCCATGCATGCTCTCGGCCGACTGGGCGAACCGCAGGAAATCGCGAGTGCGATCTGTTGGCTGCTCGATCCATCGAATTGTTGGATCACCGGCGAAGTCATCTCGGTCGACGGTGGGCTCAGCACCGTGCGACTGCAGGGCCGAACTACTGCGTGAAGGACCGTCAAAAGAACAGAGCCCGGCAGTCAGGCGACTGATCACCGGGCTCTGAGTTGAAGTTCGTAGAACGTCTGGTCCGATCACCTGCCGAGGTCCGGCAGGAAGCTGATCGATTTCTTACCAGCGACCACCACGGCCTCCGCCACCGCGCGGCTCACGCGGACGCGCTTCATTCACTTTCAGCGCTCGACCTTCATGCTCGGTACCATCGAGAGCCTCGATGGCCGCCGCAGCTTCACTGTCATTCGCCATTTCGACGAAGCCAAACCCCTTACTTCGTCCGGTCTCACGGTCGTCAATGACTTGTGCGCTGACGACACTCCCGTACTGAGAAAACAACTGCTCCAAATCAGAACTGCGGACGTTGTAGCTTAGATTGCCACAATACAACTTCTTACCCACCATCAATCTCCAAACATGAACCGACCCGACTCAACATCAGGTCCAAGAAACAGGAAACAACGGACGACCATGGGATCGCCCCATCGGTGGAAGTTGTGAACGCGAAGCAGCGGCAAAATCATTGGGGATCTGGCCTCTAGGTCTCGTTCAGCAACAGCCAGCGAATATGATAACCATTTGTTAGGCCGATTGTATACACGATCTTTCGCCACAATTTCTGCCAAATCGCGGCCGCCTACCACCCGAATGGGGAAAGCCGTTTCTAAGCACTCGGCTCTGGCTCAAAGCTGTAGGCCGTGGCGGTCGAGACAAAGCCTCGTGCCTTGTCACAGCAAAGAATTCTGGCTGCGTAGCACTCAGACGATAGGCTTCCAGTTCGTTCGCATGAATTGCCATCGACGGACTGGAAGTTCGTCGTACCCCAATCCTAAGCGGTGACACAGCACTAGAGGGGCGAGTCGGGAAGCGCGCGGTTCGATCGGCTCGTGAGCAGGTAGGCGATCACGATGCCGGCAATGGCGCCGCAAAGGTGACCGTCCCAGGAAACGCGATGCCCGACGGAGGACGAGAAGCGAGGAATGACGCTCATGACGAGGGGGATTCCGTAGAGGAATCCGACCACCAAAGCGACGATCATGGGAATCGGTCTCTGTTCGAAGAACAAGCCGGACGCGATCAGAAAGGTAATCAGGCCCGAGATCAAGAGGCTGGCTCCGATGTGATTGCCGCGCGTGCCGAAAACCCACAGCAGAACACCTCCCAAGGCGACCACAAGCACGACTATTTCCCAGGAGCGGGCGCGAGAGCCGGCAAGCAAGGCAAGGAGAATAAAGAGCGGCACGGTGTTCGCGAGCAAATGTCGCCAATCCTCATGCAAGAACGTCATCGCGACAATCCCCAACAGCCCGGACAGCCGTCGAGGCACCAATCCCAGGCGCTCGAGCGGAAGGAAACGATCGAGCAGAAAGACACCCCAAACCACCGCGATGAAAATCAGGATGGCCCACAACTCATCACGAATTCGGTGCCGAGCGCCCGAACCCATCCCGGCCAAAAGACGGTCCGCCGCGGGGATGGGTGAGTTGAGATCCGACATGGCAAACGTCCTCGATCGTCTGCCCTGCTATTCACGCCTCCGCAGCAGAGGGCGCGAGCACGAGCGTTTTCAAGGCTTCCAGGCTGCTGAGAACATCATCACGCGATACTTCTTGCCAATTGTCGGACTTATGTCGCAGGATTGCCAGCTGAAACGACTCGAAAGCCTCCGATAAGTCGGTCGGCAGGGTGGGAAGGTTTTCGAACGGACGAACCAACGGAATTGCAGACGGATGTTCGGGATCGTCCGTGGGCCGTGAAGAATTCGACTTCCCGGAACTCGGACCGCCTGTCGGTTCCACGTCCTCTTCCTCGCCAAAATCGGGTCCGGCGGGACTCCGTGCCTCGGCGATATAGTCGTGGTCTTTCAGGATGCGACCCTCCGTATCCGCAGTCGAACGCTGTTTGTCGGTCGGCTGGAAGTCTTCGTCCGGCTCGACAACCACCAAGTCTTGGGCTTGAGGCTCTTGCCCGTCGACGGCTCCCAACGTCTCCCATCGGTTGCGTCGCAGTTCGGCGACGGACCAGGAGTTCTGCAAGGCGCCCTCGAGCCACATCTCGGCATCATCCCAGTCGAGTGCCGCCTGGAAGTGGCTCCAATAAAGACCCTCGTAGTCGGAATAAACGCCGCCAAAGCGTTCGTAGACGCGTCGCAGACGGCCCACGTGCTGCCCACTCACGCCTCCAACCAGCTGACTCCATGCTTCATCGGAGAACTCGGTCGCCGGTGCCCCGGAATTTTGTAGCGCGGTTCGCCATTCGTGAATGATCCGTCCCTTCTCCCAATTCGTCGTGCTGATCAAACGGTTCCAGCGTCCGACATATCCCTCGGAACCCTGAAAAACGTCGACTTCCAGCTCCGGCTCGCGCGACATTGGTCATTCTCCTCTCGCGTTCGTCCTGCCTCGATTGAACAGCGGCGAAGTCCACCGATGCTAAACCACGAGGCACGATTCTGCCAGAGTCGCTCCGCAACGAGACATGAAGCGCACCAGTTTCCTCCCATTTCTCGCATTCGAGGCGGAGATTCGCGACGAAGAGACCTAGAAGTGGGGCCCGTCGAATGGGGAAAAGCTGTCGACGGCGGTGCGGAGGCAGACCCGAGTCGGAGTTCAGCGACCGCTGTCGGTTCCCCCGGAGCAGACTGCTGTGCTAGGCAAGACGCAACGACTCGGAATGACCGAATGATCCACACACCTACTCGCAACTACTCGACGGCGGCTCGCTCCGCGGATTGAAAGCCACATGACTTGTGGGATCCATCGCAGAACGGACGGTTCGCGGATTCACCACAGCGACAAAGAGCGTAGGCAGGCTTGCTGCCATCGAGCACGTACTTCTGTCCGGCAGCATCGATCAATTCCACGGGCCCCTCGACGAGAAACGGTCCGTTGTCGCGAATCCGAATTCGAACATCCGTCATGAGTGATTCCTTGAGGTGGTAAAGATTTCCAATTGGCGAAACTGGGGACGCGATCGATCCCTGCCGACAGTCCGCGTTGGAAAGACCGGAAAACGGCTGACCAGATAACGCCACAATCATCGCAGATTTCTCTTGTCAGGCCATTGAGTCGGGGCTGCCGCGATTCAGCTGCTAGTTTCTGCTGACGGCGATGCTCGCGTTCCCTGTCCCCGGAGGCCAACTTGGCCGACGAGGTGGTACAGCTGAGCCGTGTTGGTTTTGCCGGTGTTTACGACCAGGATTCGTGGCGATTCGTTGAACCCGCAGCCGTCAGGCAAGGTCCGTTTAACCCGCAGCCGTCAGGCGAGGTCCGTTTGACCGCGCGGGCGTCGCCCCGCGGGTAGGGGAATCTTCCGCGGCCTGCGGGGCATGCGGCTAAACGAATCGCCTTTCGCAGGGTGAAGTGACGCTCTCCAAACCAACGACTTCTCAACGGCACGACGTCCGACGGGACTGATCGCCCCACTGCCAAGCTGTCATGCCAGCATTCAGACACTGATCTTGCCATGCCGCACGCGGCCGATAAGATACCAGACCCGAGGCTGTGGGGCTCCACGAAGAGTTCATCTCACCCCACTTTGCCCGTCGTTGCGATTGCCAAAGGGGGGGAACTTGGTCCTTTGCGTGGTTCGTCCCACGGCTGCAGCGTCCATGATCATGGTTTGAAAATAGAGCTACGCCCGATCCGACGGGTCCAACATAACGTACTAGGCTGGAGACGATTTGCTCCGCCAATTCGGACCGCCTGACGCGGAGAGTTTCCTTGATCCACACATTCTTCCTTGGTGCCTCGCGGAGACCGCCGATGAACGCGCGCCAGATGATGCTGCTGGCAATTTGGATTGGTTGTTGGACAGGTTCCCACACTGAGAGCGTGTATGGAGCGGAAGAAGCAAAAGACTCCGCCAGAGAAGACAGGGGATGGCTCCCCGACTGGTCGCTGCCCAAGCCCTCGTTGGACAGTGTGACGAGTTGGAGTGATATCTGTTTCTATCACAGTTGGCGGATCCAGCGGCATGTGAGTGGTTCGCAATATCGCTTGCTGGACGACGACGGCGATGCGCAAGCCAGGGGCACGTATGATGATTGTCGCGCTGCGCTCGAGGCGATTAAGCGTGAACAGAATCTGGAACCGATGCGTGGCACGGGCGTTGTGTTACTGCATGGGCTCGCTGCGCCCTGCTGGTCCATGAAGGCGCTCGCGCGACATCTGCGGAAGCACGGTGGTTACGAAGTTTTCCCGGTGGACTATGCGAGCTTGCGATCGAGCATCGACGATCAAGCGGCAAACCTGGCGAGCATCATCCGCAATCTGGACGGGATTCAGCAAATCCACCTCGTGGGACACAGCATGGGAAACATCGTAATTCGTCGCTACCTGGCGGGGAATGACGCACCCATTGATGGTTGGCGTCCTGACAATCGAATCGGACGCATCGTGATGATCGCGCCGCCCAATCACGGCTCGCGCCAGGCGACGCAGTTAGCAGACAATGCATTATTTCAAAAAGTGTTTGGCGAGGCGGGTCAACAACTCGGGGTCGGCTGGGAGAGCCTTGAACCTCGTTTGGCCACACCGAGAACCGAATTCGGAATCATCGCCGGTGGGACAGGCAACCGAGTCGGTTTCAGCCCGTTCCTTCTGCCTGGAGACGACGATGGTCGTATCACAGTCGAAACGACCCGCCTGGCCGGTGCGTCCGATTTTGTCACCGTATCTTCCATCCACGAGCTGATCGGAAATGACCCGCGGACGTTTGGCTATACGCTCTCGTTCCTCGCGAATGGTTACTTCGCATCTCCGACGGAGCGGCAGAGTATCCCGCTCGATCCGGTCGCTGAACGTTCGGTGCCTTCCAAGCGATAGGCAAGCGGATCGGGAATCGCGCTGAAAAATATCTTGACTGCGAACGCGCTGTTCAGAGAGCAGACGAACGGCGTCTCCGCGCTTGCCGCGTGCATAGACAAAAGCACGCGGATTCCTTCGGTCGTATGAAAACCGAAACATAGGGTGACTTTCGCGGAATTAACTGCCGTTTGCTGGAAAAGTCACTTTGGAACTGCGGGGCGTAGCGAATATTGCGTGCAAACCGCCTATTTATCGTGTATAAATACTCACCTTTTGGATCGGTTCCAACGCCCATCGGTCGGTTCTAGAGAAGTCGTGATGAATACAATCGTAACGAAGGATTTTGAGACGATTACCGCTCCGGACGGAACGACGTTTCGTTTCTTTGACGTCGGAACCGGTGAGACTCCCGTGGTGATGCTTCATGGCCTTTTCGGCAGTCCGTCGAACTGGCTGTCCACGATGCACGATCTGGCGGATGGGTGGCGGTTTCTCGCATTGCAGTTGCCGATCGACTTCGACGGGACGCGAAGGCACACGTCGTTCCGCTCCTTAGGTCAACTCACCGACTATGTCGCGCAGTTCATTGACGCGATGGAGTTGGACCGTCTGATCCTGTGTGGCAATTCGCTCGGCGGACAAGTCGCGCTGCATTATTACTTGCGGCAACCCGAGCGAGTCGAGAAGCTGATCCTCAGTGGCAGCGCAGGCTTGTTCGAGCGTAGCCTGAGCGGTGGTCGCCCTCCTCGCGTCTGCCGAGATTTCATCCGTGAGCAGGCATGTGAAATCTTCCATGATCCCGTGCATGTCACGCCGGAATTGGTGGAGGAGATTTACCAGATGCTTGGAGACCGGCATTATCGCCGCTTCTTGCTGCGAGTCGCCAAGGCGACACGGGATCGCTACATGCTGGAGGACCTCGCCAAGGTCCGAGTGCCAACCCAAATCATTTGGGGCAGCAATGACACGATCACGCCACCCTTTGTCGCCGAACAGTTCAGCGAGCATATTGCAGACTCGCAGTTGGTCTTCATCGACGAATGCGGACATGCGCCGCCGATTGAGCAGCCAAAGCAGTTCACTCGTTTGCTGAAATCCTTTCTTCGCGGCGAGACGCCGTGCACCGGTAGCGCGCCATGCAAGCCGAGGTGAACGGACCGGTTCGGCCGCCGAATCGCGAGCTATCACAAAAGTACACCACGGCGATTTTAATCGCCCTCGTTGTACTTCTGCCCTGGTTACTGGAAGGAGTCTTGGGAGCACTGGCGAGTAATTCAAATGATCCACGCCAATGGCTCCCGCGCGGCTTTCACGAGACAGACACGTACGACTGGCTGCAGACGCACTTCGGTAACGACGAGATCACCGTCGTCAGTTGGCCGGGCTGTACGCTGACGGACGATCGGGCTGCCGAATTGGCGCAGGCACTCGTGGAAAACCCCGAGACGGCGTATTTCCAGCGAGCCTTTACCGGGAGACAGGTCTTCCGGCAGCTTGTTTCTCCGCCGATCAATCTATCGCCATCCGAGGCGATCCGTCGACTGCGGGGCGTGTTGATCGGTCCGGACGAGCGCACGACCTGCGTGATTCTGACCGTCTCGCCGCGTGGAGTCGCGAATCGAGCCGCAGCGGTTGAAGAGATCCGCCGCGTTGCCCTGGAATCGTGCGGATTGACGCCCGACCAGCTGCGACTTGGCGGCCCCACGGTCGACGCCGCGACAATCGACGTCGAAAGCCAACGATTGCTTCTTGAGCTGGCAAGTCTCTCGGGACTCACGGCGCTGGTGATCACCTGGATTCGCCTGCGCAGCTTCCGACTGGCAATGATCGTTTTGATCGTCGCCGTATACAGCACGATGGTATCCCTCGCCATTCTGTACTTCACGAAAGGCAACATGAATCTGGTGATGACCATGTTGCCTCCGTTGATCTTCGTGCTGACAATTTCCTCCGCAATCCACCTGGTGAACTACTATCGGGACGCGGTTGAGGAGGGAGCGGGGGTTTCTGCGCCGCGGCAGGCATTGAGGATTGGCTGGCGTCCCTGTCTGATGGCGGCTGCGACAACCGCGATTGGGCTGTTGTCGCTTGCCGTCAGCGAGATCGTGCCGGTGAAGATGTTCGGACTGTATGCTTCGGCCGGCATGTTGGGAAGCCTGATCGTGGTTCTGACGTTGCTGCCGGTCGCCCTCACGCTTTGGCCAGCTCCTCCGAAATCACGCCAGGCGATCCGCGCCGCCCGCTTCAATCCGGTGAGAATTGACCAGCTCGCATCGCTGATTCGCCGACGACATCAGCTGCTCGTGATCGCGTCACTCACGTTCATGCTGGCCACCGGAATCGGACTGATCTGGTTACATTCCACGGTGAAGCTGCAATACCGATTTGGCGCCAAGAGTCGAATTCTGCAGGATTACCGCTGGCTGGAAGAACATTTGGGGCCACTCGTTCCGTTGGAAATCGTTGTGCATTTCGACAAGGACACGCAGCCTCAACGGAGTCTCTTTGAACAGTTGAACGTCGTCGGCGATCTGGAGCACAAGGTTCAGCAACTGCCCGATGTCGGAGCGGCACTCTCGGGATCTGATTTCGCACCTGCGATGCCCTCGGGTGGCGTGCGACAGATGACTCAACGAGTTCTTCTGCGACGCCGGGCGGAGGAGTTGCAGCAACGTCTGGAGCAACGCGGGTTCTTCTCTCGTGATGAAGAGGGCAACTCTCTCTGGCGGATCAGCATTCGCGCGTCGGCATTGAGTGATGTGGATTATGGTCGCTTCGTCGAAACGCTGCGTGCGCAACTGGATCCTGTTACGGAAGCGATGGACGGTGTCGAGCTCACCTACACCGGCGTGATTCCTCTCATCTACAAGGCGCAGCGTGAGCTCCTGAATGATCTGGTGGAGAGCTTCCTGCTCGCATTCGGCGTGATTGCCATCGTCATGATCCTCGTGCTGCGCAGTCTGCGTTCGGGCATCCTGGCGATGATTCCGAACATTTTGCCGGCCGTTGTCGTCTTCGGCATGATGGGCTGGTTGAGTATCTGGATTGAGATCGGTTCGATCATGACGGCCAGTGCGGCGATGGGGATTGCCGTCGATGATACGTTCCACCTTCTGACTTGGCATCGGCGCGCCATCGATCAAGGGGCCCCCCGTTTCGAAGCGATGCGCGCGGCACTCCATCGGTGCACTGGTGCAATGATTCATACGACGCTGGTCTGCGCTTGCGCTCTGCTCGTCTTTTCTCTCAGTTCTTTCATGCCGATTCGGCGGTTCGCCTGGCTGATGGCATCGCTCTTGTTCATGGCATTACTGGGCGACGTGATTTTGCTGCCCGCGATCCTGGTCAGCCCGATCGGGAAGAGTTTCTGGGCGCGGAATGAGCCGCCCACCGAGAAAAACGACACGCTACCCCTCCAGAAAGCCGAGTCGTCGCTGAAGACCTGACTCACGCCGCTGGATGCAGGTGCGAAGTGGCCACGAAGGCCTACGCCTTCCGGATGAAATAGGATGCATAGCTGCGCACCTGGCGGCCATTCAGGACATGCACCATCCGTAACTGCTGAATGGTCGAGTCACTGAAGTGGGACAGCGGTACGTGAATCCACCGTTTCTTGAAATGGCGCGCCAGACGCCGCCAACCCACGCCGGGTGGCAAGTGCGACAGCAGGGCAATCTGCGGGCATCGACTGTGCAGGCAAGCGGCGGCCAGCAGCCGTTCTTCCAGCGTCTCGGCGAAATCGAGCCGCGGATCCAGCCACACATCGGGAATCGCAACCGGTGGAAAAAGAAACAAAGCCCCCCCGTACGTTGCCAGACCGATCCCAGGCCCAACGAGATCCTGCAGATAATTCGTCGCGAAGAAGGCGAGAGTGGATTCGTTCTGGTGTTCGGCAAACCAGGTTGACCGCCAAGGATAGTCGCGTGGATCGGCCGGAGAATCAAAGAGCATGACCGCGGCATCCAGTGTGCCCCGATTCGGCGGCAGGATTTTGACGTAGATGTCTCCTGTATGCCAGTTGCGTAACGTGTCTCGAATGTCGATCCCATCTTTGATGCTGGTGGTGAACTTTTCGGTCTTCACCAGATCTGCACCCATGATTTGACGCGCGCGATCCACGACGTAGGCACGGAAGTTTTCGATGCGATCATCTTCTGGAGGCCAACTACACTGGGCGGCGGGGTTCCACTGCATCCTCCAGCGTTTCTGTTCCTGTCGCTGCGGACGTCGCTGGAGCTCGCATGTCCGCCAGACGAGCGGCGGGCCGGGAAGTCGGCTGACGGCCGACACAACGTCCCCCGTAGGAAACCGCAACTGATCAATCCCCATTCGGATCCGCGCAAGATCCGAGCCCGCAACGGGCCCATATTCGCGCGCCGCTTCGGCGACATGCAACGCATAGCTGTCGCCGAAAACCTGCTTGGCGGCAATCACGATCGTATACAGGTCGGGAGTCAATCGCCGTTCCGATAAAGTAAGATTGCGAATGTACTTCAAGCAGCATTTCAATCCTTGCGGTGAAATGCGCTGCGACCGTCCCTTGAATTCGCGTCGATAGGCATCCCGGGCCGAAAGCAGCAGTTGCTTGATTCCGTCGATTGACAGATTCTCGTCATCTTCCAGTTCCGCCCGCGCACGCTCGTAAAGCCAAGTGATGAAGGGCAACTCACCGAGCAAGAAAAGCAGCGTCGACTCGTCGACAGCGTACTGTTCGGTTTCCTCGACATCTTCATCGCGCGCAGAACATGGAAGTCGCTCCTGGTAAGCGTGGCGAATCCAAGCCCAATCGAGCACCGAACAGACCAAGAGGATTTCACGATACTGGGTTTCCAGGTCATGCAACGCGGCCGCCATGTGCACGATGCGATCCCGTGCTCTGCCCTCGGGTGGAGGCGGCAGACTCGGAAGCATCGCGGCGGCAAAACGGTGAAGAGCGACCTTCTTTAGCGCGTACGCGTCGGGAAGAACCGCCGTGAGGGACTCAAATTGGCGCGTTTCCAGATCGATAAACGCACGCGGCAACCGCTCGCCGATCGCGCTGCGCAAGGCCGCAATCACGGGCTGACAGGGATCAATCGGTACGTAGCTCACGCACGACTCACGCTCCGCGGAATCCGGATCCCACTCGTCAGACCATCCAGCAGCAAGCGGAGATTGTTCGCGCTGCACCACGATCCTCGGCACAGGCAACTGCTCCACCGCCGCCTCCACGTCGGCTTGAAAAGAAGGAGGCAACGGCACCGCAACGCAGTCGAATGATTGTCGCAACATGATGCGCCGGACTTCCAACGCACAATCCGCGCTGCCATGGATCACGGGCACGGCCAAGATCCGTGGCCCGATCCGCAGAACCGCCTCCATCGAATCGTCGCGCATCGGTTCGTCCTCGACTCAGTCCTCGTCGTCCTCATCGTCTTCGTCGATCTCATCAAAGTCCGGATGCAGGGGATCATCCTGCGAAAAGAAAAAGTCTCCCAGCCCCATTGGCAGGCTGTCCCCACCCAGTGTGCGCTGTTGACGCTCCGCGAGTGCGTCGAGATCCAACGCGTCTTCGCCCAGACAACGCAGCAGTGCCTCACGCCACAACGTGTCCTTCCCGACCGGGTGATCGGGTTGCTGCTGCAGACGCTTGATTGCGTAACGCAGTAAATTGATCCCATCGCGAGTCGAAAAATCCAGCTTGAGTGCGTGGGACTTTTGCAGAAACTCAACGGTCATCGCCAACATTTCTGCCTCGGCAAACGGCAGATGATACTGCAGAATCGCCAACTCATCCTCTTTCGTCGGATGCCCGAGAGGCAGAGTGGGCTGCAAGCGACTGAGAATATAATCCGGAACCTCATAGGTCGACTCGTCCTGGTTCATTGTGACGGCACAACGAAAGTCCGGGTGGGCGGGAATCGTGATCCCTGCCACGATCGATTCGACATAGCGACGATGATCCAGCAGGGGAGCCAAGCTGGCCCACGACTTCTCATTCATCCGATTCCCTTCGTCCAACAGACAGACGCCACCCCGAATCATGGCGCTGACCAGCGGAGAGGCGTGGTACGCGATACGTCCTTGCTCCGAAAGCACGGGAGTCACCAACAGATCCTCGGGACGCGTGTCGGCCGTACACTGATAGATGTACAACTCCTGGCCACGCGTTTGGGCCCCGGCCATCCCCAACGCCGTCTTGCCAATTCCGGGCGGTCCGACCAGTCGGGGCGACAACGGCAGATCGCGGGCGTCGACGACAATCCAACAGGCGAGCAGCTGGTGCAGGATCTCCGCCTGGCCAATCCACTCCCCGACCACCTCATTGGGATGGCTCAAATGGAGACAAACCCCATCGATTTCGACCGTTTTCGGGCCCCCAGGAATGTCCGGGTTTTTGCGATGCATCAAAACCTCGATCTTCTCAAGAAGGCAAAGTCAACCTTGCTCCAGTGAATTCACCAAACCCAAAAGTCAGTCTAACAGTCCCGCTTGGTCCGCTCCAGCGAGTGATCACCAACCAAGTCGAAGTCGACGACGTATTTCAGCCGATGTGACAGCAGTGCCCTTCGGCTCCCGCAATCGGCTCGCGGAACTCGCTGCAACCGCGAGGAATCGGTTTGAGCCGCAGACCTCCCGAAGTCTCACGATTCCGGCCAACAACGAAGCGAAAAACCGAATTTTGTCATCCAACCATGCGTGAACCCTTTACCGACAATCTTCCGTTCGATCTAACGTCGCCAACCGATGCACCGCCCATCATCCCTTCTCGGGTCACGCCGCACGGCCCGACGTCGTTGGAGCGGGAAGTCTCCGAACGTGTGGCCGATCGGTTGCGTGAAC
>CAZFWV010000187.1:0-13121 GCA_964522605.1 uncultured Pirellulaceae bacterium | reverse complement strand
GAATGATCACATCTTCCGATTCACGCGACCCTTCGACCAACAGCCCGAGGCACGGGCGCGAAAGAACGCCACGGCCAATCGCCGCAACTCGGTCACGACACAACGCGTCAGTAAGCAATGATCGCGGCGTTCGGGCTCCAGGTCGACAATACGGAGATTGCCAACGATATTAGCGTTTCCGTCGATAGATCGCTACGCACGACGCACCTAGGAGGCACATGAGCAATGACGAAGGTTCTGGGACGAAGACGAACTGAAAGACGGGCGTCGACCCTAGAACGGAAAGTTCGCCAAAGGACGCGTTTCGGTTGGAATTTGAAACGTAACGAACAATTGTATTGCCCCCGGAGTTCGATCGTCTCCGACCCAGCCCGCCGGCCCCTCCACAATCCAGTCCATCAACAGATTTGCCAACAGCCAACGTCCCCTGATTGATTCGTGCGGGGGACCTCTGCAGACTAAGGGCGTCGCCGACTACAGATTCCTCTTCTTGCACAGGAGACAGATCATGCTCGCAGCACTCCTCATGACGGCATCCATGGCCGTTGGACAGGCAGAACTGAAAGATTTGGAGTACTTTGTTGGCACGTGGAATATTGAAGGCGAAATGAAGGTAGAAGGAGAATTCGAGGGGCTCGATGAATTGACCGGCAAACCTCTGCGCATGCAGTCGACTTACGAATGGTTTCACAATAAAGCGTTCATGCTCGTGACAATCCGGGAGAACCCGCAGGCCGCGCCGAGTTACGTTGCGGTCATCGGTTGGGATCCTGAGCGTAAACAGATCCGTAGCTGGGATTTTAATGCACAGGGAGCGCGTCTTCGATATGTCCACATTAAGAAGGATGGTGGCTGGGTCCTCGAGGGCCCTTCCGTTTATCCCGGTGGTGCCGAGGGAGTCTATCGGGGCGAAATCAAAATCATTGATCAGCAAACCTTCCGCACCGAGGGAAAAGGCACCATGAAACAGGATGGCAAGGAATCGCAAGTTTCATTAATCTATGAGGCCAAGCGACAATAGTTGGGCGGACACGGTGTTTCAATCCGCGCCCGCACGTGGCGGGCGATTCAATCGTGCTTGCCGCGGAAAAGGACCGGGTCTCCTACTTCCCAGCAGTCACTTCGAGCACAACATGTCCCTTCGTTGAGACTTGTCGCTTTCCCGAGCGGGTCTTTCCCTTCGCAACCTTGACGACAATGCTGCCTCCAGCGGCCGTCAGAGCACGCACCAACTGGTCCATCGAAACATCGGATGCAGCGCGCTCGATCTTGGCGACCCGCGGCTGACTCGTCTTCAGCCGGGCGCCAAGTTCCTTCTGCGAAAGCTTGGACGCTTCTCGCTGTTCACGGATGGCCAGAGCAAGCGCAACCCGGGTGTCGAGCAGCTGACGCTCCTCGTCGCTCATTTCCAGGAAATCCGCAGCATCACCGACCTTCCAGCCGGCTGCTTCAATCGCTTTGCGTTTTGCGGCATCCATCTTCTCTACCCTCTGCCCTACTTCTTCTTGGCCGCATTCACGGCTTCGTCGTAAGCCTTCAAACGTTGCTTGCGCCGGTCGATGACCGCCCTTGGAATCGCTCGCGTCTTCTTCGCGTAAACCTCCAAGACCAATACGGCGTCCGGATCGACTCGAAACATGATTCGCCAGTTGTGCTCCGCATCGCGGACGCGCAGCGCACCACAGCTGGGGCAAACGTCCGTCAACGGTTCCGACTGGGGCATGCCCAGACGCTCGCCGCGCTGAAGGAGGCGCAGAAGCATGCTGGCTTCCTGACGGCCTTTCGGCGTGAACGGCGGTGTCTTGACTTCGCCGTGCAGCCCAACCAGGGGCTGCCGCGTCGGCTCCTCCGCCTCGCCTCCCTGCTTTCCTTTGGCCATCCCAGACGCCCCCTTTTCTACCCCTAGAGTATATCGGATACGATATACTGTCAAATCAGATATTCCGGCCAGGATCGAGCCCCTACGCCTCCACTATCTCTACTGCTGATTCAGTCCAGACGATTGCATAGTGAGGGCTGAGTCCACGAGCGTCAGAATGGCATCGCGGATGTGCGCGGGAAGACAGGGCCACGCCCGAGTAACGTGCTGAAGACGTCGATCATCACAGGCGTCATCCGCGTCAATCGATGTCAGATTCGGCCACTGGGGGCCGTCCGCGTGCTCCAAATCTACTGACTTCGCGAAAGCCGTTTTCGTAAGTCGTTTGCTGACAATGCCTTCGGAAGACACGTGCGCGGGTTCGATCCCCGCCGCCTCCACTATGGTCGCCATAACCCGTTGTTTCACAAGGGGTTATGGCTTATCGAGCTGCGGGTGAGAAACCCGCTGCCTCTCGATTTCTCTCGGCAACGCCATTCCGTAAGTGCCATCTGCGTAACGAGTTGAAGGGACCTCCGGAGTTGAGCCCATCTCCGTTCCGCTGTCTTACGTGCTGACCAGTATGCTCCCGGTTTGATTACGCTTGCCGAATCCTCGTGCCACTGCACCGCGACGAGCCAGCCCGGTCGCAAGCTTGATTTCCTTGAGCGCTGGTACAGCGGCTTCCGGCCGCATATGGCGCCCGGCGACCTTGCGCCCAATGAGTTCTACACGCGCGATCAACCTGCCAATCGAAGGCCACGCCAGCCTTTATGCACCTTGAAATCTCGATTGTCAAGTTCGAAATTTCGAGGTAATCTGGAGGCATGATCAGCCGTACGACGCACCGCGATCGCGTGATGAGCCTCCTCAAGCAGTTCCCCGTGGTCGCCATTCTCGGAGCGAGGCAGGTGGGGAAGACGACGCTTGCCGAGCAGCTGCAGAAGTTGTGGAAACAGCCCTGTCACGCATTCGACTTGGAACGCCAAGCGGACCGGGGTCGCTTGGCGGATCCGGAATTGACGCTCGCTCCCTTGAAGGGCCTCGTTATCCTGGATGAAATCCAACGGCTGCCAGGTCTCTTTCCCGAGTTGAGGGTGCTGGCAGACCGGCGACCGATACGCAGCCGCTTTCTCATCTTGGGCAGTGCGTCTCCCGAGATGCTTCGCCAGGGGAATGAAACGCTGGCTGGACGAATCGCGTACTACTCGCTCGGTGGCTTTTCACTACAGGAAGTTGGCATCAAGAATCACTCGAAGCTCTGGCTTCGCGGCGGTTTTCCCAGGTCGTTCTTGGCACCAAGTCATGCAAAGAGCCTAACGTGGCGTGAACAGTTCGTGGGCACTTTTCTCGAACGGGACCTTCCACAATTGGGCATCCGGGTCAGTTCCGAGACACTGAGGCGGTTCTGGACCATGCTGGCCCACTACCATGGACAAGTGTGGAATGCATCCGAGTTTGGCCGTTCTTTCGGCGTGGCGGACCACACGGTGCGTAACTACCTCGATACACTCTCGTCCGCCTTTGTAGTTCGCCAACTCCAACCGTGGCACGAGAACATCAAGAAGCGTCAGGTGAAGTCGCCCAAAGTCTACTTGACGGATAGTGGGATTCTTCATTCGCTGCTCGGCCTGAAAGCCATGGCAGAGGTCGAAGCACACCCCAAACTGGGAGCCTCATGGGAAGGATTCGTCATTTCTCAGATTTCCACGCTTCTCGATGTGCGACCCCAAGAGTGTTACTTCTGGGCCACGCATGCGGGGGCAGAACTCGACCTACTTGTCGTTCGCGGGAGAAAGCGTTGGGGATTCGAGGTCAAACGCACCTCGGCTCCGACCATCACCCCCTCGATGCGAACGGCTCTAACCGACCTGAAGCTCCAGCGTCTGTTTGTC
This sequence comes from uncultured Pirellulaceae bacterium, assembly GCA_964522605.1. GTDB lineage: Bacteria > Planctomycetota > Planctomycetia > Pirellulales > Pirellulaceae > CAVZLD01. The sequence continues at coordinate 9,368 of CAZFWV010000187.1, read as the reverse complement.
GTTCATGCCGGCGAACACTCCTTTGACATGGCGAACAAGATCCGAGCCGTCGCGTTATCGCACCTGCTTAACGAACTGAAGCCGTGGTAGGCACCAACGCAAAATTAGACACGGAGGTTGCTTACCTTGAGCGAGTATCAGTACATCGAGTTTCGTGCCGTTGATCGACCACTAACCGACGCGGAGTTGGCATATGCGGAAAAGCAATCGACGCGGGCGGAGATTTCCCGTTGGGCGTTTCGCAACGAGTATCACTACGGCGGCTTTCGAGGGGACGTGAGAGGTTTGCTCCGCCGCGGCTACGATGTCCATTTGCACTACACGAACTTCGGCGTGAGAACGGCCGCTTTCCGGCTACCCGCCGGTCTGCCGTTTCCGAAGACCGTGTGGTCCCCGTACATCGGCATCGGCGAGCTTGAAGATCACCCATTCTGGCTTTCCCAAAGTGGCCCAGGTATACTCATAGCGTATGAGCACACTTCATGATATCGAAAGCGTGATCGCGCAGTTTTCTTCCGAAGAGCTTGCGCAGCTAGAGCGGTTCGTGCGGCAAATGCGTCTGCAAAAAACTCGGAGCGAAGGCCACAGCGCGCTGGATTTGCCACCGCTCGAGTTAGGCCGGATGCTGGAGCCATTGGGTACGCGCGACCAGTGGTACGACGAGATGCTGGAGAACCGAATGTGACGCATGGTCTCGACACCAGCTTTCTTGTTGCCGTCGAAGTGGCTTGTCATTAAGACCATGAAGTAGCTCGCAGGGTGATCCAGTCGCTGCGTCAAAAAGACGATCGGTTTGCGCTTGCTCCACAGGTGCTCGCGGAGTTCATCCACATTGTCACCGACCCAAGGCGGTTCTCGTCTCCGTTGACGATCGACTTGGCACTGAGAAGAGCTGAAACGTGGTGGAACTCGAAGGGAGTCGATTGGGCTCTTCCGGACGAGAGTACCGTAGCATGGTTCTTTTCCGCGATGGCGAAGGGCCACTTGGACCGCAAACAGTGACACAAGCCGAGGGAGACTACACGAGTTCGGACATGTGCGGGACATCCGTGTTGTTCGGGCAAGGATCCCATGCGGGCTGCGGGGCTGGCGTTGGGGACGGCAGCTGTTCGCGACATTCTTTGGCCAGCTTCATGATTTGCTGTCCATCCAGCGGATTTGGCCGGTGGTATGAGAGACACAGCGGCACTTGAACCTTCTCAGGAGCCTTCATACCTGCATCGGCATTGTAGGCGTAGAACTGGCCCTTGGGCAGCTTGGCGACATCGCCTCCGTATCCGCCTCGCAACTGAATCTGCTCCTTGATCGCGTCGATGGCCGCCGGCGCATTCGCTTTACCGTAGAAGTGTGTCGAGCAATTGGCGACCAATTTGTTGTCAATGTCTTTGGGATGCTGCGTCGCGAACAGCAAGCCCAGGGCATACTTGCGGGCCTGGGCCGTCAGACGCTTCAAGCTCTCTTTGCACACGGAGGTCTTGATCGAGGGTACGAAGTCCCGTGCTTCGTCGATCGCCAAGAGGCCGCGCAGAGCGCGCCCGGGGGGACACGGGTGCTTCTTGATCCAGCCGAACAGGGTCATCGCCAGCTGGTTCAAAAACTGTTGCTGAAATTCCAGGCTCGGCAGGCCCATCAGGTTGATGACCGAAATGCGCACTTTCTTGCAGCCCGGCACATCACCCAAGAGAACTGCTGGATCCAGGGCATGGCCGCGAGGACGCAACAACGGATCGATTTCCATTTGCACTCGCAGTGTGTCGGCGATGTCAAGTGCCAGCTTGGATTCCTTCTGCACTTGAAGACCTGCTTCGGGTGGCAAATCGCTGAGCAACTCAGCGAAATCGGCCAGGCTGGAGCCTCCCTGCTTTGCGAAATGCCGCATCGCCTTCTGCAGGATGCCGTTCTTCTTCTTGGCCGCAAGATTGTTGCCGGGAGCCACCAGTGGCCGCAAGTATTCACACGCCATCAGAATGGCTTCCTGTAGCTCATCCGGATCATCGGTGATGGCCGCAAAATCCGGCAACGGTCTCAGTACAAGAGGATTGCCCGCATCTTTGCCGGGAGTCCAGACCACGACCTCCGTCTTTGCCTGATACTCTCGCGCTTTGGCTTGGTCCTCCGCGGTCCACGATTCGGGAACTCGTGGCCATGCTTGCCCGAGGCTGGACAGATCGTTGGCACAATCGATTACGATCGCCGGTGTTCCGAGCAGCGCTGCTTCCTCGATCAGACGACGCAGCAAGACGGTCTTGCCCGAGCCCGCGCCGGCCAGGATGACCGTGTGTTGACTCAGGTTGCTCAACCGCATCGTCAGCGGAGCTTCCCCGATCCGCTTCCGTCCCAGCGGCAGGTTCATCGGTTTCTGATGGGCGCAGGCAGTCTTTCCCGCTACCTTATCCGGCGGAATTTCGTTTTTGTCGCCTTGTTGCGGGAGCAGCGGAGGAACCGATGCAGGCAACGGGGGCGCGAGTGTCGGCTGCGGCTGGGGATCTTCGTGCCTCGCAGGATTTTTCACGGGGACGGCTCGGTCGTCGTTCTGCTGTGCAGCGAGCGGCTGGGGATTAACGGGCGTAGCCGGCGCGGCCAGAGACGGAATCAGTTCGTGGAGCAGGGGCAGTCGCGTGACGGGTCGGCGGGACGCCAACCAGTCGTGCAAGTACGGATCTTTCTCCGCGAATAGCCGCTGGACCGCCCACAGCGTTCGCAGGTCATCCTCGGACGGCCGCACAAAGACGCCCCCGGCACGCTGGAATTCCTCGACCAGCTTCTGAGTGGCGGGTCCTGTGGGAAGGGGCCGCGAGCGGACGATGGCCAGCCGGCGGAAAGTCAGCCGATGGTCGATTCCCGACTGCGTCATGGCAGCCTTCAACCGTGCTTGAAAGGCAAGGTGGTGGTCACGTTGCAGTGCGCGCAGACAGAAGTGATCTTCGCGATCCCCTTCGTTGTTGTGGATCAAGCGGAGACGCGCGTGGAGCGACTGGATCTTCTTGTCATTGTGGAAGTCCACGTCAACGACTGCATCGACGTTCACTGGCAAGGAAGCTTCCAGCACAGCAGCGCGGGCTGCCGTTTCAAGCAACGGCCCCAGGCATTCGTCATCCGCCTTCTCCTCCAACAATGCACCGGGAGCGACCCGTCTGCAGTAGTCGGCCAGCCGTTGATCGAGGTGACCGAGGGCCTCGCAGGTGTCGTCGTTGTCGGGTCCCTGATTCGCGTCGACCGACAATCGTCGTAGCTCCGCAACATCGCCGCGCTTCAGACAACGTCTTCGATGCGCGTAGCACAACTTGAGAATTTGACGAGGCGAGACTCCCTGAACATCTTGAAACGCCTCGACAGCAAAGGGCCACGTGGGGTACGGCGGGCACACCCCCGTCAGGCGCTGAGCCGCCTCCATCCGGGCACGCACAATGGCCTCGGCCACGGCCGGCTGATTGATGGCGCCGAGCCTCCGACCGGGTTCAAAGCGATCCGCATGGGCGTCCAACCCCATTTGCCGCACGAACAACTCCCAAGTGGCCTCCAGACAGGAGATCACGGTCAGGGTTCGGCAAGTCAGATCGCGCAGCGAGCCCAATCCACACGCGATGTTCTCGACGATCGATCTGGCGACCGCGATCTCCTCACACACTGCGTCACCTTCAGGAGCTCCCTTCAGGAGGTTCAGTTGAGAGACAATCGGATCGAGCTGGTCAAAAGCCAGGACCGTGGGTCCCACCAGGCTCATCAACCACGACAACCCCCGGACGATCTCGCGGGCCGACTTCTTATTGGGAGTGAAGCCGTACATCTGGCGATCAGTCGCCTCGATCGGGTGTCCATTGAGCCACGTCATGCCAATACTGACCGTCGCGAAGTCGTCGGAGTTGAGTGCGATCAGGGCCCGGATCACGTCCTGGTGCAGCAGCGTCTCCTTCGCGTGGCGGCGGCCCAAGCTGCCGATGAGTTCGGCGCTCGAACTGGCCAACCGCTCGGGCTGAGCACTCCGCAAACCGTCGATGACCTGTGGCAATGATTCCTCGGGAACGACCAGTCCGAGCAGTTTTTCGAGCAGGGCGATTCGCTGGGGCTTTCCGTCAGCCTGGATTTGCTGCAGCGAGTTGAAATAGCCCAACAGCACAGTCGCCCAGAAGTCGTGCACATCGGTCATATCGACCAGCACAAAGGCGATGTGGCGAGCGAACGACTTGCGGCGCAGGACCGACAGGAGATGGGTCTTACCGGAACCACCGCTGCCGAATAAGACCCAGCCTAGCGGCGACGCGGCATTCTTGCTCTCGCGCAGTTGATCCAGCCTGCTGCTCAATTCGTAACGCAGAGATGATTGAAAGCTCGGCACATCGTACGCGGGGTCGTCCCAAACGCCCTGCAAGTGCATTGCCCAGTCGAAGTCCGCCGAGCGCAAGAGTTTCAGGCTGTCCTTCATGTCAGTTCTCCATGTAAATCACGTGTCGTTGTTGCCCGGCGCTGTTCAACAGGGCAGCCTGCTCATCCGCGGGATAGAGCTCCCGTACGTTGTCCAGTGGGTAGCAGACCAGCAGCTCTTCACGCTCCATCTGCAGCAAGGCCCGATCGAGCGAATCACGCGGAATATCGTTCAGTCGAGTTCTCAGATCGGCCAGCCGAACCCGCGAGACGAACCGCCCACCGGTCAGCTCGCGGTATGCGGCACGCACGCGGTCCGGCACCGGGCGGTCGTCGATGGGTTTCGTGGACGGACTCGGTTCGGTACCCGAGATGAACTCCGCCAACGACCGCTCATGACGCTGCAGGTCGGATTTCAGCCGGCCCATGATGGATTGCAGAATGGGAGCGGCAGCTGTCGAGCGAGTTGAGATGGGCGCGTCCAGGTGCTCTGCGGCCCACTTCCATCCCAAATCGGTCAGCGTGATGAAGTTGGCCCGGACGCTTCTGCGACCCGCTTGGGGTTTGGGTCGCGGTTCCGTACTGATCAATCCGGCGCGTTCCAGAGACGCGCGCTCTTTGGCGGGCAGCTCCGGCTTCATCTCGTTCTGAAATCCGCTGCCGCCGCAGGACAATAACCGCCACAGGAATAGCGTCTGATAGGGAGTCGGATCTGGGACCATCAGTTGGCTCCAAAAGGTAAGGATTGTTGGCGGCGAAACATCACCAGCTGCCGAATCTTGGTGATTGCCCCCTGGACATCTTCCACGACTTCATGGTGGGGAAGTCGCAGTGTGAAATAGCCGCTGATCAGCAGCTCGTAGTCACGCTGGCGGTCACGCGAAAAGGACGTCGGATCACTGTGCCAGACGTAGCCGTCGACCTCGACGACAACTTTCCCTTCTCGCCACAACAGGTCTGCCAGGAAGCGATGGCCCTGGATCGAGTCCACGTACTCATTGAACAGAAACAGGTCACGAAGATCATCGTCGGCCCGGATTGCCGCCGCCAAAAGTTGCTCTCCGACACTGTTGGGGTGTGGCCTGCCGCGGATCGGCCAGATCAGCAGATGCCGCTTCTCCTCGGCCGGCAAGGCAGTTGACGTTTCGCTCGCTCCCAGACGAATTGCCGCGAAACTGATTGGGTCCAACGCAACCGATTCAGCCAGCGCATCGGGGACGAGTACGAGCACGGGTGAGGAGGTGTTGAGTGCGAGCCACTCCGCTCCCCGGGCCAGACCGATTAGCCGATCCGGGGGACACGTGTCGGCTTCGACGGCCAGCGTAAGCACGAGCCGGTCGGGACTGATCGCCAGCGCCAGCTGCTGCAGCTGGACTGCGGGGGCGAAGTCGACCAGCCGGGGCAGTTGCGAGTCGCGACAGCGCGTTGCGGCGGCACGATACCAGTGGCTGAGGACTCGCCCCGCACCTTTGCCGGTCGTGAAGAAATCTCCCTCTTGTTGGATATTGGAGCAGCCATACCAATTCGGCCACAGAGCGCCGGCTGCCTGTGCCAGACGATCGAGGATTTCATCGATCACTCCGGCCACACTCGGCAGTTCACTCCAGATGCAGGCGACCACACTCCCTTCGCCGATCTGCTGCTGGCCGACACGTTCGATCCGTCGCAGGTCGTCTCTGACGCTCGTGCAGTGCACCAGCTGTACTTGACCTGGTGCTGCACTAGCCAGCAGTTGCTCAATCGTGGGTCCAGTCGCCGATGTGCTCGTTTGTGGCTCGAGTCCAAGTTCTCGAAGCGGCGCGGTGCGGCCGTCGGGGCCCAGTCCGGCTGGAGCCACGAGGTCATTCGGCTGCTGTGAAAGGACCGCCATGAGACAACTGGAAGAATCAGATCACGAGGATGCACCTGGAAGGCACAGGTCTGAAGATCCGTGTTGTGAAGAAAGCCGGGCTCCTGCCATGTCTACTGTCCGCGTAAGTGGGTCGGATTGCCCAAGAGAGCCTAGCACACCCAAAACAGCGATGCGGGACAATGGAGCGTAGTTCGCCTTCGGTCGACCGCCATGCTAGTGGCGTCTGACGCCGCTACCAACCAAGACATGCTCGACCCACAATGGCCTGCAAGCGATAATGCACCACAAGAAATGGTGGGGATGTCCTGCCGATCCGTCCCGCCAATTCCCATTCCACAGCCGCGGAAACCGGCCGTTTTTGGGATATCACTTTCTGCCGCAGGTCCAATCATGACATGGTTCGAGGATCTTACAGGTTGCTCCGAGCGTTCTGCGGAAGATGTTCGGGAGCATCTCATGCTCGATGGGCCACGATTGTGTTCGCGCCGGAATGGCAGGTCCTGGTTGTACGGCCAGCTGGAAACGCCGACGCTCGGCCAACTTCGTGAACTTGCCCGAAGCATCGTTCGAGATCCACGCCCGATTTCCGTTCGTGAAGTCATCGCGGATGTCCAACAGCTTCATCGGGATTCCAACAACCGGAACGCACTGTTCCAGGTTGCATCTCAATTCAATCTCCTTGAGATGGTGACACCCGACGCGACGCCGGAGTGGGGTGTTGGGATCTACGAGCGCGATCCGACACAAGGTCCGGCCTGCGCGATTGCCGCCGGGGCAGGCACGATCTTTCGCAACTACTTTGTTGAGGTCAATGGACGAATTGGCCAATCCGAGGATAACCAGATCGATTGCCTAGCCGGAATCGGCGATTTGCTCGGAAACGCTCAGCAGCGACTGTGGCAAATGACGAACGGTTACGCATTACCTTCAGCAGACGGCTTGAATGAGATCCACCACAAACTGAGCACCCTGGACGAGTTGGAGCGCGATCGACTACGACAATCGCTTCAAATCGGCCTGCAATGGGACACTCAGGTTACACTCGACAATGCGTCGCATACAGTCTCGCAGGCGTATTGTTCCGCACTGCCAATTGCGTATACGCACCATCGGCGGGAAGCCTGGGCACCCTTCGCGACCCTCGTGCTCGAAGCGTCCTACGAAGCCACGCTCTGTGCGGCGATTGTCAATGCGGCCCGGACCGGAAACAACGTGTTGTTCCTGACTCTCGTGGGAGGCGGAGCGTTTGGGAATGAGCTGGATTGGATCATGAATGCGATTCGTCGCTCGCTCCATCTCTATTCTGATTCCGGTCTCGACATTGCCGTGGTGAGCCATTCGCGATCACAACCATGCGTCCAACAACTCGTGAGCGATTTTGATGAAAACGGGGACATTGCGAATTTCGCAGGCAAGCAACCAACTCTCGGGTGATCTTCAAGACAAATGGTTGTCGCTCGTTGCAGGGCTCATCCGCGGTGATCGACGGCTTACCGCAGAGCGCATTGGGTACCAGCTACTTAAAGTCTTGATGATTGGGCACCTGCTGTGAGAGTGTGAACACCGGCAATGAAGCCATCATCGTCCGAACGCGCGCGGAACGAGGCCCGCCGACAACGCGGAGCCCATGGCTAGTCGAGTAGCCCTTCCTGTCAACTGCCCGACCGGCGGAAGGTAACAACTGGGTAATCAGGAACCTTTTCCCCGTTCCTCTTGACGTCTCTCATCTGCCAGGTATGCGTATTGGCGTCAATTCTTTGGAGATATGACGTCCCCTCGTACTTGGCTTTGTTGGGAAGGAAGCCGGACCATTTCAACTCCCAGGCATCGCCCTCCTTGGACCATTCGCCCGTACCGTAGCCCCCCGCAATACTGAAGATCCAGTGCATCAGCTTCTTAGATTGAGGATCAACTCCAATCATTTCAAAACCTTGATGGAGCAACTTTAGTCCAAAGCAGCTCCTCGGTTGCCGAATCCCATCCCCACGCTGCGCTGCCGCGAATCTCTTCGCCTCCGAGCTGGACACGATGATCACCGACGAGACAAGATTGTTCAGGTGACCATTTCAGGGTAAGTGCACCTTGGATTGGTGTACCCTGCACAGAGCCTTCTGAGGTCCACTCACCGACAAAGAACTGCAGCTCTTTGGCGATCGGGTTGGGAATCGTCGCAGCGGCGGCGTCTGGCTGCCCTACAACCATTGACGTCGCAAGAAACAACGCTGTGCTCAAAATGGTCCGTTCTGCTGATCTGAGAGGAAACATGGCCCCCGACGGCAGCTGTGATTCTTGGGCAGATCGGCCCGGCGTGCTTGCGGCGCGCAATTAACGTGTCGAACATGAAGACACGAGGGATCGAGAAAACTAGGACAAGCCCGGACCGGTCTTACGAGAGGTGTAAGAAAGTCGCTTTTCTCGTTGGCTCTGAGACGAACAGTTGCCGATTCTCGCATATCAAGATGTGGAGTGGTCAAATCGAGATGACGCCACCGCCAGGATCGTGGTTCGCGCCGACAAAGACCACGCGCTCGCGTGGTCCCAGGGACTCTCTCGGCCGCAGATCTGCCAGCCCGCAGGTTGCATTTCGAGCTGTGCTGGCGAATCGCCTGACTCACACCAAGAGGTTTGTTGACGGTGATCTTCCCGCGTCGCCAAAATTGGGGACGAAACAAATCACGAGACACGGACGCAAATCAAAATTGCCCCTAATGGTAAAGCTCGCAGCAAATCTCGGCGCGACTGAGACAAATGCAGAGTGAATCTCGCATGATCTTGTGCGGCGTCAAAAAAACGAGATCCATCGGCCGTTGTTCGATTTCTGTTGAGCGCTCCGCGCAAAGGAGGAGATCCAATGATTTGCAGAGACACGTTACGACTCGTTGCGCTATTTCCATGCTTATTTGCTGCTCCATTGGTCGCCTCGGCGGGTATCGCCTTTCTCGATGATTTCGAGGACGGCGATCACGCGGATGGTGCCCCCGTCACCTGGGCCCCCTTGCCGGCTCCGTTTGACCAAGGAACGTTCGAGGTTGCCGAGGGAAGTTTCGTACTGTCGCCTTCGACCGCAGGACCGTCGATTGGGTTCAACTACTGGGAGGCCGATGCTTTTGTCGAGGACCAGAGTTACCATGACGTGAGCATCCGTACTCAAGTG
>CAZFWV010000186.1:5488-13350 GCA_964522605.1 uncultured Pirellulaceae bacterium | reverse complement strand
CGCGTTGGCTTCGTTACGATCCGCCGTTGTCGCGGAAGCCTCCATGCCGCCAGACCAGCGAATCCCAATCCGAACAACGACAAACAACTCGGCTCAGGCACTACCGAGAATTGCGCAACCATGTCGTAACCGTTGTTGTTCACAAGGTCTCGAAGTGTGAGGCGGTACTCATAGTCGCCAACCAGACTTTCGAGACCCGGGGGAGCGAAGGAACTGTTCTCCCAGTTTTCCACGACATAGTGACTTGCCCCGTCAATCCCTGGCGCGGGAGCAGGCGTCAGCGCGAAGGCGGAAAGCTCGAATGGAGCTCCGTTCAGGAATACGTCACCCTTGATCTCGATCGGATTGGGCAGGATTGGGCCAACGGCATAATCTGGCGAGGAGCCGTTTGGGGCGGTTGCATTGGGCACGAGAACGTATCCAAGGTGCACGGCGTTCGGGCTCGTGAAGTCCGAAACGTTAAATACTTGTGCGTCCGATAGGCCATTGAGCGCCAGACCGTCGGAGAACTCTTGGTTGTAGGGTGGCGCATGCACGGTTCTCGGGAAATGGTTCGGAAACAGGGACGGGAAAACGTCGGTGGGCGCGGCAAAAAGATGCGTATCCACCACGTCAAAAATCGGTGCGCCAACGCGCGTCACCGCCACCTCGCCACGCGCGAGCGGCTGGCTGATGAGCCATGCCGACAATGCGACAACAAGGATATGCGAATAGGATCTGTTCATTTTCATTTCAGCGACCATCATGATTCTCCAAATCAAATCTTAACCAGGGATACTAGGCTTTGTCTCAGAACTCTTCCGCAGCACTGGCAGAGCCAGTGGCACCCACTGATCCAGTGTGCCACTTCTGGTTGACCTGGAACTGGTAGGCGAATGGGTCCGTCATGTTGTCGCCATCGAGCAGAGCGAGCACGTATTCGCCCTCGAATGGAAAGTACAGGTCGACCTCGAACGAGCCCTGTTGATACCAAGACTGCAGCCCCCACGGATCGAAAAGTGCCCACGTCCAGTCGCCCAATCCGCCGGTCTGTTCAAAGGCCAATCTCTGGCCTGCGGCGCCTTGAAGACGATAGATTACGGCTCCATGAAGTGGAGTCAGGTTGCCGGAGATGGTTTGCTCGAACAGGATCTCCGGAGCTGTACTCACGTCCAGAACGCGGAAATCGTAGCCGTTCGTCACCGCTCCGCTAATGCGGAACTCATATTGGCCCGTTTCCGACAACAGGATTGGCCAGGAGTCGACGTCGGCTCGATTAATGTATTGGAGCCAACCGCTTGGCGTATACAGGGCGACGTGCACATCGTCGTAGATCGAGTCCAATGCATCGAAGAAGATCCTCTGACCGCTGGTTCCTTCAAAGGTGTAAATGTGACTTTGTCCAACCGTCTCAATGGTGCCACGGACTTCGCTGTTCAACGTCAAGTCACTGTAGATTAGTTGTGGTGCAACGATCTGGAATTCGTATTCAAATGGGTCCGTAACACGGTCGCCGGACAGCGCCAGTAGGTACTCGCCGTCGTAGGGTAGAGTGAAATCGAAGAAGCCGCTGGAGCTGCTGATCCATCCGCCGTCGGGACCATACAGGATCCAAGTGAAAGCACCGGTGCCTGCGGTTCGGTCGATGATGAATCGCTGTCCACCGGCTCCCGTCAGGCGATACAGGGCCGTCGCTGCCGCAGGACTCAGGCTTCCGGCGATCGTCTGGTCGGAGGCAATCTCAATTGATTCCGACACATCAACGACGCGGAAACTATACGCAGATGCTTTGACCGACCCGCTGATTCGCAGTTCGTACCGTCCCGTTTCTGGCAACGTCAGAGGCCAACTGTCATATGACACGTTTTGCGTGATCAGCTCCCATCCCGTTGGGGACAACAATTTGACAAATACACTTTCGACGTAGTCGCTATGCAGGTTGTCGAAGAGAAGCCGTTGCCCAGCGACTCCGCTGAATTCGTAGACGTGCTGTTCGCCCACTTGGTCCAGCATGCCGTTGATTTGCTCACCCACGGTCATCGGGAATGAATTCGTCTGGACCAGGCCCACCTCGATCTCATATGACAGTGGATCCGTAGATCCGTCACCCTGAAGAAGCAGGATATATTCTCGATCGTAGCCGGACCGGAACTCGAAGTACCCGAATCCGGTTCCCACCGTCCAGTTCGATGTTGTGTCGATCAGCATGAAATACAGAGGTGCAGTACCCGCCACCTGGTCAAAGGCAAGGTGCTGTCCCGCTGAAAGTTGCACGCGATAGATCGGATTCTCCTGCGCGGGGCTGAGCATGCCGGCGGTTGCTTGCCCGATCACAAGCTCTTCGATTGTGGCCACATCAGAAAGTTGGAATCGATAACTGGACAAGACCGTCGTCGCAGCGAATCGCAATTGATATGTCCCCGATTCGGGGAGCATGATCGGGTGCCAACTATCCTGGCTTGCGTTCGCCGACCAGATCGGCCATCCACTCGGCGGCGTCAATGTAACCAGCAAGTTGTCCGAGTAGTTGCTCTGCAATGCGTCGTAATACACTTGGTGACCGGCGACGCCGTCGAATTCATAAACGTCCCACTCCCCCTGTTCGTCGATGGAACCATTGATGTCGTCACCTAGGACCAAGGGGAGAAAATTGGTCACGGCCGAGCGAATGCGGAATTCGTAATCCAACGGGTTACTCATCCCATCGGCCTGGACCGCCAGAATGTATTCGCCGTCGTACGGTAATTCCGCATCGAAGCTGCTTGAGGATCCGGCGATCCGTTCATCCTGAGGACCAAACAGTTGCCAGGACCAGCCGCCGGTCTCCCCGGTTGCCTCGGCGACGATGCGCTGTCCCGACACACCCGGAAGACGGAACAAATGCGTCGTGGCCAAGGGACTGATCGAGCCGGATATGGTCTGATCGAGTGCGATTTCTTGTGCGTTCTCGATTTCTAGCAATCGAAAGTGATAGTCCGACTGAAGAGGTCCTTCGAAACGCAGATGGTAGATTCCCGAATAGGGCAACGTCACGGGTGGACTGTCGGAACTCGTACCGCCGATCCATTTCGTCCAGAACCCAGGCACTTCAAGCGTTACCGCACCCACGCCATTCGTCGTCTCCAGTGCGTCGAAGTAGAGACGTTGTCCAGCCACGCCCTCAAAAGTGTACGCATCCCATTCGCCCACTTCATCGATCGCTCCGCTAACCTCGCTGCCCAGCGTCATCGGATAGAAGTTGGTATTCGCCGTGTGGATCTTGACACCATAGTTTGATGAATCGCTGTCGCTAAAATCGGAGACAATCAGCACGTATTCACCGTCGTACGGAACCTGCAATTCGAACGGGTCCCCAGATTGGCCCAGCCACTCATTCTGAGGCCCCAATAATCGCAGATACGTCGAGGCGGATCCCAGCGTGTCGTCAAAGACCAGTCGCTGGCCTGCCACGGCCTCGAAACGGAATAGCGCCGACTCTTCCGATGGCTCCAAGATGCCGAAGACTGGCTCATTCAAACCGATCGTGGGAGCTGCCTCCACATCAAGGAGCTGGAAACGATACCCGAAGAGATTGGCCCCTCCGTTGAATTCCAATCGATACGGGCCGGTCTCGGGCAGGACCAACGGTTGCCAGAAGTCGTAGTCGGCGTTGTTCGCCCAGATGGGCCAGCCCGAAATCGGCACCAACTGAACCGACACGTTTTCCATGTCGCTTTGCAGCGCATCGTAATACAGCCGCTGTCCTGCGACTCCATCGAACGTGTACACGTCTCGTTCACCCAGGACTTCGAGTGTCCCGCTCACGTCACTGCCAAGAATCAGTGGATACTCGTTTGTCGGAGGAGTACTGATCTGGAACTCGTAGGGCAGCGAATCGTCGGGGCCGCCCCCGACGACCGTTAGCACATATTCGCCGGCATACGGGAGAATCACATCGATGTACGAGGAATCAGCAAATACTTCATCCTGAGGTCCCGACAATCGTAGGGTCCATCCGGAGCCGGCTAGAGGATTGAAGATCAGGTGCTGCCCGCCGAATCCCTGAAGGCGAAATTGGTTTACTTGCAGTGCGGGACTTAGTGTGCCGGAGACGTTCTGACCGACGTTGACCTCAGGAGCCGAACCCACTTCCAACAGTTGGAACCGGTACCCGGATGAACTGGTCGAACCGCTCACCCGAAGCTGGTACTCACCCGTTTCACTTAATGTGATGGGGATGTAACTGTCCGAGTCGGCATTGCCCCACCAAGACCATCCCCACCAGGCGGACGCGCTGCTGGGCGTCGCCACATAAATCTGGACATCGTCATAGTCTGCTTGCAGTGCATCGTAAAAGACCCGTTGCCCCGCCACGCCCTGGAACGTATAGACGTCCCATTCGCCCACCTGATCAATCACGCCCTGGATTTCACTGCCAAACGTGAGTGGATTGTAGTTAGTGCGAGGGGTGAGGACCTGGAACTCGAATGGCTGGGGATCGGTGTTCCCTTCCGAGGAAAGGACCAGAATGTATTCCCCGTCGTAGGGCAGCGTAATGTCGAATGGACTTGGCGATGTGACACCAATCATCAGTTCATTTTGTGGACCACTGAACCACCAGTTCCATCCGGAACTTCCGGCTGCGGGCTCGAAGGCAATTCGTTGACCGGCAGTTCCCTGGATGCGAAACAGCTCATTCGCCATTCCGGGAGTCAGATTGCCCGAGATCGTCTGGCCAGGGATGATTTCATCGGCCGCTTGGACGTCGAGCAGGCGGAATCGATAGGCTGAACTCGGTGTCCACGAACTGAGACGCAGTTCGTACTGACCGGAGGTCGGCAGCGTCATCGGTACGTTGTGATCCCAGTAGATGACTTGACCCTGTGGATCGACCAGAACGTCCGATACCGGTGGATATAGATCAATCAGATTGTCATAGAAGATCCGCTGACCTGCTTGGCCTTCAAAGGTGTAGACGTCCCACTCCGCCGCCTGATCGATCGTTCCATTGACCTCACTGCCCACGGTCAGCGTGTACTGGTTGGTGGGAGGCGACGTAATCTCGAAACCGAAGGGAACCGCATCGAGGAAAGGATAGCTGGACACCGCAAGCAGATAGTCACCGTCGCTTGGAAGAACTACGTCGGAGTCACCGTATCCGGACAACTCGTACATGAAATTGTCGCCGGGTGCGTACAGGTTCCAGTACCAGTAGTCAACGTTTTCCAGACGATGAAAGAACAGCCGGTCTCCGGCGTTGCCTTGGATGGAATAGAGATTCGTCGTCGTGGCTGGAGCCAATGTGCCCGAGATCGTTTCTCCCACGGTGATCGGAGTGGCCTGTGACACGTCGAGAGCGCGGAACTCGAAATCGCCACCCATCCCCCCCCAGCCTGTCGTGAGTCTCAATTGGTAACTGCCGGATTCGCCGAAGGTGACAGGGCCCCAGTCATCACCGCCAGATTGATGAGTCAACTGGACACCACTTGGCGACGTGACTGTCAACGCAACGCCGTCATAATCGTCCGCCATGCCGTCGTAGAAAAATCGCTGGCCGGCCTGAGCTTCAAGAACAAAGGAAGACCAATCCCAGCCAGAGGCACAGAACTGTCCGCTGATCGATTGACCCAACTGGCTGGGAACGCCCCCCGGTGCGGGACCCCGTTCATACCCGCCATCCTGGAGAGCGGTCACGAAGTCCGCCGTGTCAAATTCAAGATCGCCATTCCAATCACCGGAGCTCCACGTTGCATTCTGGTCAACATTGTCCTCGTATTTGCCCTCCAGAAGGACGATGGTCAGATCCTCGCTGTCAAAGTAACCATTGAGATTGGCATCGCCGAAGTACGTTCGCCGCTGTTCATGGACCCACGCCGCCTGATCGCGGAAGTCAACGCTCTCGTTGCCGTCCACGTCGAAGGACAGGTCGTGGCTGTCGGACCGAACGGCGGCGGCCAGGCGGTCGATGTCGGCGATATCAAGACATCCGCTCTGATCAAAATCTCCGACGACTCCTGCTAACAGGCACCGCGGCTCCAGCGAATCGAACGTCCGCATCCGCTTTCGCAAGGCGAGCCGACCAGGGAGACTCCGCCGAGATCGTTTCTCGCCGGCCCGGTTCCGCCGTTGTCCCCGAGTCGCCTTACCCCTTGCAGCAAACATTTCCGAATCCCCGCCCTTTTCCATGTCTCATTGTGCGACGTCGCAGACCCAGGGACCTAATTGCGCGTTCGTGTCGGTTGGCAACAGGGGGCTCACGCAACTCGTTTAACGGCAAGCGGAAGACGTCGGCGGGCACGACCCAGAAATCGACGCCTTCCGCTTGCCGTTAAACGAACTTTCTTGGCCAGAGGTGTTTGTCGCCGACGCTGCGGGTGCCTATGATCAAGGGTTGTCAACACAAGGCGTAGTGCGCCGGATGAACACGGACACAGATGAATCTCAGCAGTTGCTGGAGTTGGCGGCCCACGGTGATCGGGACAGCTGGGGGGTGCTATTGACGCTGCACGAAGATCGACTTTTCCGTCTGGTTACGTTTCGCCTCGATCGCCGTTTGCAGGGACGTGTTGACGTAGCGGACGTGCTGCAGGAGATCTATCTGGCAGCATGGCGGAATTTGACGGAATACGTGCAAGGCTCTCCGCTGCCTTTCTATCTCTGGTTGCGCGGCATTGCCTGCAATAAGCTACTGGAGCTTCACCGCCATCATTTAGGCGTCAAGATGCGTGATGCGCGGCGGGAGTGCGCCAATCAAAGTCCCTCGACGGCCGATACGACGAGTGCGGCGATCAGTTCCCTGTTGATGGATGACAATACGTCTCCCAGTGGTGTCGCGGTTCGGGCTGAGATCAGACTGCGCTTAGAGAGGGCGATCGATGGGATGAACCCGATTGATCGCGAAGTTCTCGCCTTGCGGCATTTCGAGCAGCTCAATCCAGCGGAAACGGCCCAGGTGTTGATGATTGAGGAGAAAGCCGCCGGGATGCGATATCTGCGTGCGCTGAAACGTCTGCGAGAAATCCTCGAACAACAACCGGGCGGACTGGAGTCATTTCGTCTATGACATGCTCTTCGTCGCAGACGAATCTGGTTAACGCGTTGGCGCATGAGTTTGTCGAGCGAATTCGGCAAGGAGAGCAGCCCACGATTGACGAGTATTCGCGGCAATACCCGTTTCTTGCCGAGGAGATTCGCGAGCTGTTTCCCGCGCTGATCCTCGTGGAACGGCTCGGATCGCGGCGGGATCTGGAGACGAAACCACCGAGCGAGATTCCGAAACAGGTCGGCGAGTTCATCATTGTGCGCGAAATCGCGCGTGGCGGAATGGGGACTGTCTACGAGGCGATTCAGCAGTCGCTTGGGCGACGGGTGGCGCTGAAAGTTCTGTCTTTGCCCGATGCTGCGAACGAGATGCAGCTTGCGAGGTTTCGTCGCGAAGCTCAAGCGGCAGCTCAGTTGCACCACACGAATATCGTGCCTGTCTTTCGCATCGGCGAAGACCGAGGACTGCATTTCTATGCGATGCAATTCATTCAGGGCCAGACGTTAGATCAGGTCGTGCGCGAACTTCGAAAGCTGCGCGCCTGGGGTGGACGCGAACTGCTGGAACTCTCGCAGATCACGCCCGAAGTCACCGCCACAATTGTTGATGGGCTGTGGGCGGACGATCTGGTTGCCGTCGGCAGCGAAAGCGGCGAGCCCCGTGTATTGCCCCGCGAGGAGCGATTGTCGGATTCGGGGATGAGCTGGCCGACGGGAAGCCACGATGTGCCATTCCATCGATCGGTTGCGCCGTCCGATCGTGGTCATGGTTCGTACAGCGAGTACTGTCGGAGCGTCGCTCGCATTGGGATCGAGATTGCCGAGGCGCTCGCTTATGCCCATGGACAGGGAGTGCTCCATCG
>CAZFWV010000186.1:1533-5388 GCA_964522605.1 uncultured Pirellulaceae bacterium | reverse complement strand
ATCGTCCAATCCAAGCGCGCCGTATTTCGATGATCGAGCGCACATGGCGCTGGTGTCGCACCAACCGCGCGCTGGCCGCGCTAGCCGGTCTCTCCACCCTGCTGCTCGTGGGGATTACTGTCATTTCCCTGTTCGCCTCCATGGAGTTCCGACGGCAATTGGAACAGACTCGCTACGCACAACGGCAAAGCCGGGAAAGGCGCGTTGCGACCTTGTTGGCTCAGAGCCGTGCTCTGCGTCTGACAGCACGGGCCGGTCAACGTTTTGAAACACTTCGTGTTCTTCGGGAAGCAACGCAAATCTCCCGAGAGCTGCAGATGCCGTCAGACACATTCCGCGATCTGCGAAGTGAGTACATCGCGGCACTTTGTCTGCCGGATGTCGAGGCGGCGGAAAGTCTGCTCAGCTTGCCTGCGGGCGCGGTCGTCGATTTCGATCCGAGTTTCCGACGATACGCAATTGGTGGACCCGATGGGAATGTCGAATTGTACCGTGTTGTGGGTGGGGAAAGTCTGGCGCTTTTGCCAGGGCCGGGGATTCCGGTGACCGATTATGGTGGCGTTGTCTTTAGTCCAGATGGACGCTTCTTGCAGCACCTGTGTGCGACGAGAGACGGGCGTCAAAGTCATTTGCGCGTCTGGGATTTGGCAGCGGCTAAGCCGAAGCGAGTTTTGGATTTACCGGGGGCGCGCTGGGCCGTCTTTCGCCCCGATAGTCGACAGATCGCAGTCAAGCTGCCCGTGGATGCGGCCGCGAATGTTCCCGGCCTTCAGCTTCCGATGCCGGCAGAATTGCGCAGTTTCGATACCGTGACCGGGCGGGAGCTCGCGCTACTCGATCGTTCGGACGACCTCGCGAGTTTTGCATTTCACCCGACAGAACCGCTCCTGGCGGTGACCGGAGCAGATAGTGTGCGGATTGTCGATCTCAATTCCGGCATGGAAATCGATCGCTGGCAACTACCCGGGCAGTCATTTCCCGGTTGGGATGATCAAGGTCGTCGATTTGCCGTCGCCAGCGACTCGGATCTGCTCGTTCATCGTTGGGATACCGTAACACATCAACAACTTTCGGCGCTGGAGGGTCACCGAAGCAAGAGGGTTGTCTATAGCTTCAACCATGGAGGCAATTTAATTGTCAGTAATGACGGGTCCGGGTTTCTGCGCTTGTGGGATGCTCGTTCAGGCCGACTTCTGCTGGCCGCAGCCGGCGGTGAACGCACGACCAAGATGCGCTTTAGCCCGAACGATCGACTGATTAGCGGCGTCAACCAAAAAGGAGTCATGCGCCTGATGCGTGTGGCATCGGGGGCGGAGTTGAGGCACTTCGACCTCTCGAGACCGCCAAAGCCGCTTGCAGGTTTTCCTCGGGCGATTGTCAGCCCGGATGGTCGCCTTCTGGCGGCAACTGCCGAAGATGCCACGGTGATCTTTGATTTGGTCGCTGGTGAGCAGACGACTACAATCGCCGGTGTTCGGGTTCCGCTACTCTTTGATTCGCCCCGCTCTTTCTTGACGCACGCAGGTCTGCCCGAAGGCGTTTCACGTTGGGTGCTGTGCACGGATCCTGCCGACCCTCGTCGAATGCAAGTGGGTCCGCCGGAACAACTGATTGCCCGCAATCCGTTTGAAGAGCATGTTGCAGACATTTCTTTCGGCGGGATGGAATTGTGGTCTGCAAGTAAGAATGGATGTGTGATTGCGATGCCCGAATACAGTCGGGGGGCACATCTGTTTGTCGATTCGCCGACCGTCGCACGCGGGGCGGAAATAGAAAAACATGAATATGGTGAGCGACAATTGCTGACATCCTCCGACGTGCACTACTGTGCCGTCAGCCCGGATGGCCAATGGGTCGTGACCGGCAGTCACTTGATGCCCGGGAGTGTTTCGGTCTGGGACGTGGCATCCGGACGCCACGTCCGCGAATTGCTCTCGGATCGCGGAGTACCTATCTTCAGTCCCGACGGCCGCTGGCTCGCCGTTGTGTCGAATGATTCGCCGACGGGTGGTCGACTTTGGAAGACCGGTTCGTGGATTCCCGGACCCACTCTGGAACTCGGGCACCTTGCCTTTAGCCCGGATAGCCAATTGATAGCCGTTGCGACCGGTTTAAGTACGTTGCAGTTACTCATACCCGATACGGGAGAAGAAGTCGCCCGAATGACCATTGCGGATCCAACGCGTTTGAAGCCCGAATGCTTTACGCCCGACGGGAATCAACTGGTCGCGTTTGGCCTGGAAAACGGACAGCTCTACGTCTGGGACCTGCGTGCCATCCGTCAGCAGCTCGCACACTTGGGACTCGATTGGTAGCGGAGTTATCGGCGGAACACCATAACTCAAAGCGTCCGTTCTAATGTTGCACATTTCGTCAGTTCGAAGCCGAATTCTCACGTATTCGGCTACGTGCAACTTCAGAACTGAGCTTACTCCGATGGTCAGGTCGTGCGCCGCCGACGAGCGAGCAAGGCGAACAGGCCCAACGCGAGTGGAAGGGCGGACGTCGGTTCGGGAACCGTAAACGTGAACGCTTGGATTCCCTGGTTCGTGCTCATAGCGTACAGCGTCGCCGAGTTTCCCGTGACACTGCCCCAGGCCACTCCCCCTGTACCGTTGCCATTTCCCGTCAAGTCGCCAGACGTGTTGTTACCCGAGGCGAGTGACAACGGGCTGCTGGGCGTACTGACATCAAAGACTTGAACGAGTGAACTGTTCGAGTCGATCACGGCCAATACGGGGACACCTCCGACGACGGCGAAGTCGAGCGGACGCAGAGAGGTGTCGAGCGGAATCGAATCGACCAGTGTCGCACTGCCTCCACCAAAGTCCGTCCAGCGCGCAATTCCACCCTGATTCCCGATCAGCGTATCCGAATCGACAAAAGTCAAAGACAATCGGTAGTCGTTCGAACCGGTATTCGTTCCCGCAATCGCCGTGTAGGCGGTCGAAGAAAAAGTCGACCCGTCAGCCGTTGTGAACCCAGCAAAATTACTCGCGTCGACGTTGTTCGTTCCCGCGGCAGCCAAAATCGTGTCGGTTCCACTGCCGGTGGCAGCGAATGAGTCGCCCACGCGAGGAAGTCCGGTCAGGTCGTCATAGGCGACAGTGGCCGTCGCCGCTTCGTCTTGCCATCGATAGACCTTGAAGTTCGAGGTGGCGCTCACCGTCAGGTTGCCGACGTAAATTGCGCCATCGTCCGCGACATCTACCATGTTGATTAGGAACGTTCCGCCTGAAAAACCACCATCGGGAGGCACCAGATCACTCAACGCTGCACCGGTGGCTCCATCGAGTACCTTGACCACATTTCCCGTTCGTGTCGGTAGGATGACATTTCCCGTCGTTGGATTGTAGGCAAGCCCACGCTCCGTATTGCCTGTCCCTAACCAGGCCGCTCCATCCTCGCCCGGCGCCAACCATCCGTCACCACCACCGAAACTGTCCAGTGGAAGCAGCGACTGTGCGTGGCAAGGGAGACACAACACGAGAAGTAATCCCAACACAACACTCAGTGCTTTTCGAGACATCAGGAACTTCCAATTTTCAATAAGGTGCGACCGCAGAAAGAACAAATCGAATTCGGGGAATCAGCCAAATAGAATGACAGCCAAAACACCGTTCGTCAAGCAAAACAGGGGGGTGTTAAGAAGTCTGAATTGGGCCAGAAGAAGATGCCGAATGCCAGAATGTCGGAAACGGCAACGTGCATCGCCAAAGAAGGCCGGCGGAGTCATGCCAATAGGAGACTCCGCCGGCCATATCTTCTGAGCGAGACAGGATCCGATGGGCAGGATCGCCGATCACGCAGGACGTCGGTAGACGAACAATCCCAGCAGAGCCAACAGACTGAGCA
>CAZFWV010000186.1:0-1433 GCA_964522605.1 uncultured Pirellulaceae bacterium | reverse complement strand
ACGTCCAGGGCCCTGTCGGGTTGCCGTCGTTCGTGACGGTGTATCCACCGTCGGAGGAAGTGAAATCCTCGTCGTGCACAACTTGTGCGCAAATCAATGAACTACAAATCAAGGTGGCACAGATTGCTGTGCACATACTCCGGATCATCAGACACGCTCACTTTCTCTGAGATGAAGAAACAATAGATCGTTCCAATCGAAGAACGAGATGCCATGGGCCTTGCAGAATGGCGAGTCATCACAGCCTTCACGCCATCGCGCGACGAGTCACCTCGAACCTGAATCACTCTGCCTCAATCGGCCTATTAGAGTCCGCTGTCTGCTTGTGTCAATCTGCAAACTGACGGGGAAGATCAGGCCGGTGGTGATAACGTGTTCGTGTTTCACGAATTGAACGCGATTAAGTCAATGAGTCTGAACGGAGCTCTCGGTTCGCACGCACGACCGTGCAAGAAGAGCGTGGATGGCGAGCAAAAGTCAGAGAAGCCGTACAAGACTGGGATGGTTCGGTGTTCAGGTCCCATGGGATCTGCGCCAAGCGAGTCCCAAGAAGCCGAAAGTGATGAGCAGAAAAGTCGATGGTTCGGGGACCACGGTGACATCAATGTCATCGATTCCGGCATCATCACTCGACGTGAAGTCGACGCGAGTGAGGTTCGTCCAGTTGGGCGATAGAAGAGTTGCTGTGGAAAGGCTCGGAAAACTGACGGTAACGGGATCGCCCTCGACAGGCGTTCCGATAATCACCAAGTCGATCTCAGGTCCTGACGCAAGCGTATTTGGTCCGGCAAGAAGGCTGACGAGGTTGAAGGGCAGAGAGCTAGAAGTCAGCGTAAGTGAAGGCGTGTTGCTCTCCCCAAATCCAAACCAGTCCGTGTCGTTGCCAATCATGGTCGTCGAGAATGCCGAATCAAACACAGCTGACTCGCCATCCGTTGGCGTAATGGTGAATCCCGATTCTTCGTACGGCGCCGCCGGATTGATGTTCGTCAAGGTACCCGGTGCCGTGAAGTCCTCGAAGGACAGGACGGTCGCATTACAGAGTCCGGAAAGGTGAGTGATCATGCAGATCAACGCAGCAGCAGCAGATTTGGACATGGGGCTGAAGTCTCCATCGTGCGAGTCGAGGTACTCATTCGGGTGGTCGAGTATATATGCACGAAACTTACGCCGCAAAACAAATATCATCGCAGGGCGAGATTTGCGATAATCATGCTGGCTAAGTGATGACTCAAGAACAACTTCGGCATTTGGGTGCCTGGGGTCGAGACGCGAGGAACGAGCGTCGAGCCCCCAGCCGCGTGACCTGGGGGCTCGCTGCGCTCGACCCCAGCCACCCTCGTTGGAAAACAACGAAGTTATTCTTGAGTCATCCCTAAGTGTGACAGAGCCTAGCGAGCTGGTAAGCGTAATCGTTCCAACGCAGCCCGCTC
>CAZFWV010000185.1:10614-13374 GCA_964522605.1 uncultured Pirellulaceae bacterium | reverse complement strand
GCAGCGATGCCCCAGCATATCGGCAATCTGGGGCATCGCTGCGCTCTGCCACCAGCCACCCTATCACGGAAAAAGGCCTTGACATTCGCGCTAATCATCTCGCCAGATTCTATTTCCCCGTAACCGCTTCCACGGCATCCGCGGTGTCCGCCGATTTTTTCAGCGGTGTCGTCCACAGATAGACCGTGTGTTCACGACTCGTTACGTCCGACTTGATGGTGACGACCTGATCCGGCTCAACTCCATCCATGTCGAAATCGTGCGAGACAATTCGGCAGCCCGGCTTGAGTTGATCCAACTGCGGTATCAATTTAACGTTTAGACTCGGCAGCAGGTACAGCGTCACGACGGAGGCCGGGCGAAGGTCGAGCTGAAAAATGTCCTGCTGCTTAATCGTGGCCAGTTTTTCCACCTGGTTCTTTTTGACATTCTCAACCGATTCCTTGATCCGCTCCGGATCGACATCAAAACCGAACGCGCGACATCCGTATTTCTTGGCGGCCATTACGACAATCCGACCGTCTCCACAACCCAGATCGTAGACGATATCGTCCTTCTTAACGCCCGCCAGTTCGAGCATCTTGCTGACGACTTCCTCGGGAGTTGGCACAAAGATCACGTCTGGCTCTTTCACTTCCTTGACTGCCGGTTCTGCAACGGCTGTCGCATTCTGTGCGCTGGCAACGGTCGCCGACGTGAGAACAAGTCCTACAACGAATGCTGTAATCAACCGACTCATGGAAACTTGCTCCTTGAAATGACTCGCCTCGATTTCGATCACAACTTGAGCAACCCGTTGAGAAAGGAACAGCTCCCGTCTCTGCAGGCTGCCCGACAGGTGTCATGAACAGCCTAACCAGGCCGGCCTGGTGCTCCGGCAGGTTGCTAGCGTGAGTATACCCGCCCAGTCTCCGGCGGACGATCGAAAAGACTGCCGCATGAAAAAAAACAATGAGCCGGCGGCGTCTCGCATTGCTCCATCTCCCGAGTTTCTGTTGTCCCCGCCCGTCGCGGCGCGCACACCCCCGGCGTGATCTCTTGGGGTCAGGCAGGCTGCGGCTTCGATGTCGCAAAGTTGCGAAACAGATCCGGGCAGATTAAGATTCGTCAGAGTCGGAATCCAATCGCCGGTTGCTTGGATGGGCAACGAGAATCCAAAAGGAGCACGTGATGAATAGAATCCAGAAGCTCTTTCGAAACACGTTTCTGATCGCGGTCGTGCTTGGGACCACCGGTCTGTTGCAGACGGTGCAAGCACTCGGCCAAGATTCCAAAGTCAAAACACTGCTGCTGGTCGGTGGGAGCATTCACGACTGGAAAGGTGTTGGTGACATCGTCGAAGCAACACTGAACGAATCAGGAAAATTCGAAGTGACGCGAGTGGAAAACGACTTGAACGCTCTCCTTCCGGATCGGATCAAGTCGTACGAACTCGTTGTGTTCTACTGGACGCTGGGCGAATTAACGGCAGAACAAAAGCAGGGAATTCTGCAACATATTGGCGATGGCAACGGATTCGTGACCTTTCATTCCGGCGCCGATTCCTTCCGAGGCGATGCCGACTGGCACAACTTCGTGGGGGGACATTTCGTCACTCATCCGGCCTACCGGCAATATCAGGTCAGTGTGACGACTGTCGAACATCCGATTACGAAGGGAATCGATGAGTTCATGACGACGGATGAGCAGTACATCTTGGATTACGACGCAGAGAATCTGACCGTCTTGGCCAACGGTCTCTACAAGGGTGCCTTGATGCCGGCACTCTGGATCAAGTCCCACGGTCAGGGCCGTGTCTTCTACTACTCCGGGGGCCATGACTCAAGAGCCGTCGACCAACCGATGTTCAAGAAGCTGCTGCTTCGCGGCAGTCTCTGGGCCGCCGGCCGAGAAGTCACGGACTAAGCCGATGTAGCGGGAAGATCTCAACATCGACTCCCGGCGAGTAGTGAACGAATGCCGGCTCGTTCTGACAAGCCGGCATTCCGGCGGCGGACAGCAAGTGATCCTGCAGTTCGACGAGTTCTGCCGTTCGAGTGGGGTACGGCACGTGATGCACTTGGCCCGTCCAGATCGACTCATCCTGCGCAACAAAAAGCAGGTAGCGTTCCAGAAAAAAGAACTCGATCGATCCCACTTGCGACGGCCCGGTTTGTTCTCCGATTCGGCAGCAAACGCGGTGTTCTGCTCCTGAGCCGGAGCGCACCGATCGATAGTGAATCTCGTTGCCAACCTGGCCACAATCCATCTGGGCGGAGAAGTAGGGGAGACCCCAGAAACGGCGGGCGATCCAGACGGCAATCTTCGATGCGGCATCGAGCGAGAAGAAATAGACTCCCGGTCGCCCGGCAAAGGAGACGTAGGTCCGGACATTCGTCTCCAAGAAATTGAACCCGAGGAATCGAGGGCACCAGCGGGGTCGAACGTGACGCATGATGAACGGGACTACACCCACGTACGCCACACCGTCATACAGATCCAGATCGAGCGGTTCGGGTACGAGACGACGCAGATTCTCGATCGGTACGGCCCAGTGCAGAAACAACAAATGACGCCATTCCTGAAAGCCGCTGGGCCGTCGAGCAGGCCGACGCGTCGGCTCAAGGCGATCAATCACCATGGAATCCGCCTCGCTCGTCCAACAACGCAACGAAGTTCTCGCATACGAGCCGTCCTACTCCTGGATTCGAACGGAATTCTCACCCCTGGGGCCTTGCCCCTGAGCAGGGTCCACGTCAGCGATTGCTTGTTTACGTAGGC
>CAZFWV010000185.1:0-10514 GCA_964522605.1 uncultured Pirellulaceae bacterium | reverse complement strand
CGGTTTTCAAACGAAGGGCAAACCGATGGAAACTCTGATTGCAACCGTACTCGATCAAAAAGGTCGCAACGTCTTCTCGGTCCAAGCCGGACAGAGCGTGTACGAGGCAATTGCCGAAATGGATGCCCATAACGTGGGCGCCCTGATCGTGATGGAGGACCAGAAGGTCACAGGCATCATCACGGAACGGGATTATCTGCGGAAGGTCATTCTGAAAGGGCGATCGTCCAAGGAAACGCCCGTGGCCGACATCATGTCGCATGATCTCGTGTTCGTCACGCCGGAGGATTCGGTGGTCAAAGCAATGGCTCTGATGACCGCCAAGCGATGTCGCCACCTGCCGGTGTTCCAGGGCGACCAGTTGCACGGCATCGTGTCGGTCGGGGATCTAGTCAAATCGATCATCGCGCACCAGGAATTCAAGATCCAAATGCTCGAGGACTATATCTTCGGCCGGTAGAGGCACGCAGCATACCCAAGTGTCGTTGGCGATGGCCCAAAAAAGCAAACTTGCTGGGATAATCTGAAGCCGAACGAGGTGGAGATGAATCGGCGCGAGATCCAGGTGGGTCTGCTACTGCTCCTTGCGGCGACTCTCGTCTGGACGGATTCGACACCGGTCGATGCCGCATCCCTGTTCGTCTCGCCGAACGGAGACGACTCAAACCCCGGCACCTTGGAACGCCCCTTCTTGACGCTGCCGCGGGCCCAACGAGCCGCGCGACAATTCGCCGGAGTAGAACCGGTCACTGTGTTCCTGCGGGGAGGAACCTATTACCTCCGGGAGACGCTTGTCTTCACTCCCGAAGACTCGGGCACCGAGTCAACTCCTGCGGTCTACCGCGCCTATCAGAACGAGCAGGTCGTCATCAGCGGTGGCTACCCATTGAAAGATCTGGAGTGGAGTGCCGACCGTAACGGCATCGCGAAAGCAGTCGTTCCTGCGGACTTGGCGACCGATCAATTGTTCTTGAACGGTACGCGACTCCCCATGGCACGGTATCCAAATCTGCGTCCAGCGGAACGTATTTTCGACGGGTACGCGGCCGACGCGATCGATCCAAAACGCATTTCCCATTGGAGCGATCCGCGCGGTGGTTTTCTGCACGCCATGCACCGCCACATGTGGGGTGGTTTCCATTATCGACTGCTTGGAAGAACCCAGGACGGCCAGTTGTTGTACGAAGGCGGATGGCAAAACAACCGCCAATTGGGAATGCATGACCGATATCGCTTTGTCGAAAACATCTTTGAGGAACTTGATGCACCGGGCGAGTGGTTTCTGGATGATGATCGTGACACGCTCTACCTGATGCCACCCGTTGGGATCGATCCGTCGACGGCGGTCCTCGAAACGGTTCGGCTGCGGCACTTGATCGAGTTCCGTGGATCGGCGCAGCAGCCCGTTCGCTACGTTGACCTGCAGCGGCTCATTTTCCGACACGCCTCACGAACGTTCATGGATAATCGTGAACCGCTTCTACGTAGCGATTGGACGACGTATCGGGGCGGTGCGTTACTGTATGACGGGGCCGAGGATTGCTCTTTGGACGACTGCTGGATCGACCAGGTGGGCGGAAACGCACTTTTCATCAACAAGTACAATCGTCGCATCACCATTCGCGGCTGCCATATTTCGGAGGCTGGCGCGAACGGCATTGCGTTCGTCGGCGATCCCGCTGCGGCGCGCAGTCCGTTGTTCGAATATGGTGAGCGTCAGAGCTATGCCACAATCGACAAAACTCCTGGTCCGCAGAATGACAATTATCCCGCCGATTGCCTGGTGGAGGATTGTCTGATTTACCGATCTGGCCGCATTGAGAAGCAAACCGCCGCCGTGCAAATCGCTTTAGCACAAGACATCACGGTGCGGAACTGCTCCATCTACGACGTCCCTCGCGCAGGAATCAATATCGGCGACGGTTGCTGGGGCGGACATGTCATTGAATTTTGTGATGTGTTCGACACGGTCCAGGAGACCGGTGACCACGGCTCATTCAATTCCTGGGGACGTGACCGTTTCTGGGGTCTGACCGATCTGGATCTGAACGAGGATGCCATCTGGAATTCGCACGCAGACCTGCCGCTGCTGGACGTTGTCAAGCCGATTACGTTGCGCAACAACCGCTGGCGCTGCGACCATGGTTGGGACATCGATCTGGATGATGGATCGAGCCATTATGTTCTTGTGAATAATCTGTGTCTCAACGGCGGAATTAAGAACCGCGAAGGGTTCTTCCGCATTGTGGAGAACAACATCACGGTCAACAACGGATTTCACCCTCACGTCTGGTACAAACACAGTAACGATGTTGTCCGACGCAACATCTTCTGGACCGATCACTACCTTCCTGCCGGTGGGATGCCGTCGAGCCCGTGGGGCAAGGTGATGGATCAGAACCTGGTTCATCGGCCCGGCGCTGCCAAGCCGCATCCCGCGGTGAAACTCGCAGAGCAGTCCCAACGTGACGCACAATCGATCGAGGCCGACGCGCTGTTTGTCGATTCGGCTCGAGGCGATTTTCGAGTTCGCGAGGATTCGCCGGCGTTCACACTCGGGTTTGCGAATTTTCCGATGGACCGATTTGGTGTGCAGCGAGCCAATTTGAAGAAGTTGGCCAAGACGCCTCGGATTCCCGCACCGACGTCCGAGACAACTCAAAGCGATTCTGAGCCAAGCCAACAGCCTCTCCGTTTGTTGTGGCAAGCCACGGTCCGCAATGTCACCGGTCCAGGTGACCGATCCGCCTACGGATTGGCCGAGGAAGCGGGAGTGATCGTGCTCCACGTATGGAATGACGGCACGGCGGCAAGATGTGGGCTACGAGCCGATGACGTCATCCTGGCCTGCAATGGAACACCGGTAGCCTCTGTCGACGATTTGGTTGCTTTGCAGGATCAGGCGGCCGGTGACACGCTCGCACTCACACTGCAGCGGATGCAGACAACCCACAAGGTCGCGATAAATGATTACGCATTCGCGGTGAAGGAAGAACGAGCTTCCGTGGACTTCGGAATGGTTCGGCTCGGCCCCGCCTCCTCTCTGGCAGTTTCGGCAAACCCACAAAATACAAAGAATGAGCCTCTCATCAGCCTGACGGACGGACGCGTCGACAAGAACTACGGTCCCGTGTTCGCCAACGGCATCGACGGTGCCGCCTACCGGATCGACCTCGGCTCCGTGCAGCCGATTTCGCAGATCAACAGCTTCTCCTACAACCAGAACGGAAACCGCGCTCGTCAACGTTTTGTGCTGTACGGTAGTGCCATGGAGGCTGCGCCGGGTTGGGATGTCGAGAACCGGGAGAAATTCATGCCTATCCTGCAGGTCGATTCGGGACCTGCACAGAGCGACTTTGTCGCCACGTCCATCCGCCGCCGCGGATCGGCCATCCTGGGCACCTATCGGTGGCTGATCTGGGTGGTACGGCCGATCAGTTCCATCGCCGGCGGGGAAAACACGGCCTTCCAGGAATTTCAAGTCGTGATCAGACCAACGGAATAGCTCAGCCCGAACAGACCCATGACGGCTGAGAAGGATCACGCGAACTGGAGCGACTCGGACCGGTCAGCGTGTATCACGTCGGGCTTGATTTCGACGATTCTGCGCCGAGATATGCGTCTGAATCCGTTTGCGACTCGATTTCTTGAAACGTGCCTCCTTGGCCGCTGACGTTGCCTCCTTGCCGTGATCGGCTGCAGTAACTCGTTTCTTCGCGGGGCGTTTCGCGGGGCGTTTCGCCGGCGTTTCTGCTGGTTTTGTCGCCGTTTTGCGGCTGACTGACTTCTTGGCTTTTCCCTTCGCGGTCTTTTTGGGGGCCTTTTTTGCCACGCGTTTCTTCGAAGTCCTGGAAGTTGCCCCCTTTTTCACCGACTTTTTCACCGTCTTCTTCGATTCGGAAGACAGCATCGTCAGCCGCTTTTCAAATCGCTCGAGCGATTCAGCGAACAGTTGCTGTTTCTTGCGCGTCGCCGCACTTCCTTGAGCAGGCCTTGAACGTTGTGGAGTTTGTTTGCCCCGAGCCTCGCGATCCTGGCGGTCCGCGAGCTGTCGATACTTGTCGCGAAGTTTGCGAGACCTCGCGATCCGCGATCGGAGTGCGTTTTCATCGAACCTCTTAACATTGCGGGCCAGGCTCTCAGTAAACAACGTTTGCTCCGTCTTCGTGCACAGTTGCTTCGCGACGGACGAAGAGATGGTCATAGTCCGACTCCTTTCTTGGTCGCTCATTAAGCGAGTTGGGCAACAGAATACCCGTTTTTTACTTCGATGACCAGACACTCATGGACACCGAAGCTGGGCCAGTCGTTCGGCTGAGGCACGGGCGTGAATTTTCGAACACGCGGCACGCGACCCTATCGACCTTGAAGAAACGGGCCAAACAGGGTCAATGCAGAATCAAGAACGGAATCAATGATGGAGAGGTCGTCAAGTTGCCAACGGAGGCCACCGGCATAATTTTCAAAAAAAGTGTCGCGGATCGCCAGGTGATTCCTTCCGGGTCCTCCGTCGAGTTGCGTCACGCCGAGCACATGACTGTCTACAAGAACCAGCGTATCGTTCGATGCTGCCATGGATACATTCAGACCACCAGTGACCTCTATGGTGTCTAAGAGTGCATAGTCACTCCCTGGTCCTGAGTCGACCTCGAGATGCGAGTCGAATCGCGACTGCCAAACGGCCAGCGTATCCTGTCCCGCACCCGTAGAAATCACAGCGGCAGCGACGACCTTTACGTTCTGTAAACCAACCGCATCATCTCCATCTGTCGATCTGACGGTTAACTGACCATGCACGCCCAAGTTGCGCAGCATCATGTAGTTGTCATCCGAACCGAGGTGGACTCGAACGTCCTGCTTCACACGCACGTCGACCGGACGGCCGCCGTGTCCATGGTCGTCGGGAGATTCACCCTCGACAGCCGTCATTTCGTGGTGATCGCCGCCGTGGTCGCCGCCGTGGTCGCCGCCGCCACCGCCACCATGTCTTCCGCGAATCGGTCCCCGTCCGGTCACGACAAGGTCCGCGCCCGGCCCCGTATTCAGAGTCAGACTTCCCTGGAGATGGGCGAATGCGATTCGAACGGAATCCGCCGCGCCCCCTGTAATCACGCGTGTGTCGCCCTTGACAAGAACGTCGGCGGGAGGACCTCCTTCGTCTCCGCATCCCGGCTCGGCCATCGTGGTGCTTTCGGAGGCGAGAACAGCCGACGCATGGTGTCCCTCCTCACCAAATCCGGGGCCCCGCCCAATATTGACTAGGTCGACATCGTCGGCTGCCCAATCATCCTCGGAGGTGTGGATCTTCAGGTCGCCTGCAGTCTCGACAAAACTGATCCGAACTGAATCTGACCCCGCACCGGTGGCAATCGTGATCCCTCCAGGAATCGACAGACGAGATTCTCCCTCGTCATGGTCATCATGTCCGCCTTCTGCGTCGAGCACCGTCATTTCGTGATCGTGAGCCTTGCCACCGAGCCGAAGGGTGTCGTTCCCCTCCGCTAAATCGACTCGGAGGATTCCGAGGAGCGAAGCCGCTGGGAAGCGGAAATCCAACTGACCGTTGATTCGCGTCGTCCCGTCCAAGCTCGACGCGACAATCTGATCTCCTTCGAGAACGATCCCAATCCGATTGCCTTCTGAATCCCCCTCCAGATTGAGGTCTCCCTGTGGAGTGAGAACCGCGAGCACGTCTCCCGCGAGCGGCAGACGAGCTTCAAGCATTTCGAGTGCCTTCCCAAGTCTTCGCTTGGGAACGTTTCGTGTAGCGTGGACCTTCATCGTGCCTGCCCCCCTCAAATCTCAGACTCGAAAGAAAAGAGATGATTACGTTAGGCCTATCGCAATCGCTTCCAAGCGATCACAGAAAAAATCGAAAGAACCGACCGAATTCGCGACCGACGATGGTCGGACCAGTTGCGCCCTCGAGTTGCCTTTACTACCCATCTCACCAAGGGCAGCTATTCACACACGTCAAGGTGTCTTTACTTCTCCTGGAAGGTCGTGCAGCTTTAAAGTTGCACGACCTGCTGGGGAGCGGTGGATCGAAGACGGCGGGCCGTCGAGAAATCATCGACGGCCGCCGACCGTTTGCCGTCGCGTTCAGCTTTCGCACCAGGTGCCGGGGCTCGTAAAACGGTCAGCTGTTCACACGCGGAAGGTGACGGATCGAGTCAATTTCCCACGTGATGCATGTCGCAGCGACGAGGAGATTCGACTGCCTGTACGGCCCAATTCCCGCGATCCGGAAGACATTCATCGCGAGGGTAGGGGAGCGTCTTTTTTTGTCCTGCTGTTAACGTTAGACTTGACATCCGAAAGTTGCCAAAACACCGGGAGGCGGACTTTTCAAGGCGAGGAGACAAATCCATGCGTTGCGCGACATCGACTTTCTTGCTCATTTCAATGCTCCTGGTCACGTCGAACGCGTATCAATCGGCGCAAGCGGAGTTGGTCGCACATTGGCCCTTGGATGAGGGATCGGGTACGGTCTTTCGAGACATCGCGGGTGGCTACGATGGGTTTGTCCCGACAGGTGCGATCCCGGTGTGGACGGCGGACGCACCACCCACAGGTTTTGCCAATCCCTATGCTCTGGAATTCAACAGCGCGGACCAGGGTTATGTCGATACGCTCTTCGAAGGCATCGGGAGTGACACTCCCCGAACCATTGCTGCTTGGGTGAAGACTGAATCGACAGCGACGCAGGGAATCGTCGGATATGGCGATACTGCGACCGGTGCAAAGTACCACTTCGTCATCAACGGCGATGGGGACCCGCGTGTCCCCGGCGCGCCGCGCACGGAATCGTCCGGAGGAAATTTGACGGGTGATATGAGTATCGCGGATGGCGTGTGGCATCACGTAGTTTCCGTATTCCCCAGCGATTACAGCGACAACGAAGAGATTCTGCATTACGTCGACGGCGTACTGCAGGGCGCCACCGGGGTCACACCGAATTTCATCGAGACAATCATCGGTGATGATTTCCCGAACGTCACGATTGGGGCACGTCAGAACGCGCCACCAGCATATGATTCGTTCATGAACGGGTTCATCGATGACGTTCGCATGTATGATCGAGCGTTAACGGACTCGGAAATCCAAGACTTAATTCAGAACCCAACGACGGATGGTCTAGTGGCCCACTGGCCAATGGATGACGGGCCGGGTTCGACGACCGTCACCGAATTGGTGGCAGAGAACCATGGCACGCTGCGAACCGCCATTTCCGCCAGCGTCGAATGGGCTGATGACGGCCCCGAAGGAATTCAGAGCACGTCGGTTCGATTCACGGGAGATCAAGGACCCTCCTACATCGAAACTCCGTTCAACGGCATTGGAGGCAATAATCCTCGAACGATTACGCTGTGGATGAAGGCGGACGTTCAGCACACCAACACCGCGATGGTCGCCTACGGATCGCTCGCAACGGCGCGGAAATGGCATTTCCGGATTGATCAAGCGAACAACAGTCTGCGCACGGAATACTCGGGTGGGCAGAACTTTGCCGAGACTCCCGTCACCGACGGCGAATGGCACTTCGTCGCTTCCGTGTTCCCAGAAGGTGCCGAAATGGGCTCTGAGATCCTTCATTTTCTCGACGGCGAGTTTGATCCCTTCGGGGGCGGAGCCGACCAGGCAATCGACACGGCAACGGGTGACGAGGCGGGCGCATTTCCCGTGCACATCGGTTGGGCCGTTGGCCATGCAGACCGGTATTTTGCCGGACAAATCGCCGATGTCCGAATCTACGACGAAGAGTTGAGTGAAGAGCAGTTGATCGAAATCATGATGGGCAATGTCGTCGGACACCCGGGCGATTACAACCGGAATGGCGACCTGGATGCCGGCGACCTGGATCTGCAGGCCGTGGAGATGCAGCGCAATCCACCAGATTTGGATTATGATCTGAATCGCGACGGCCGAGTCGACATTCAGGATCGGCAAGTTTGGGTCGACGAGCTGAAGAACACCTGGATGGGTGACTCGAACCTCGACGGGCAATTCAATACATCGGACTTTGTTCAGGTGCTCTCCGCCGGAAAATACGAAACAGGACTGTCTGCCGGTTGGGCGGAGGGGGATTGGAACGGCGATTCGTTCTTCGGGACAGGCGATCTTGTGACCGCCCTCAACGACGGCGGCTACGAAATGGGCCTCAAACCGGGCGGCCCGAACTTGAGTGCCGTTCCCGAGCCCGCCAGTTGGCTGTTGGCTCTTCTCGGCATTTCGGGTCTTCTCGGCGTTTGCCAGCGTCGGGAATGAAACAACAAACGCCATGCTGGCAAACAGCCATCCTGCCGCCGCAACCCAATGTGGCGATGCGGACTCGGGAGACTCGCGCATGGCAGATTCGTGCACGGCAGCGCGCGTGAATCATCGCGAATCCACAAGGAACTGCTGCCAGGCGCCGTCGCAAACCTGCAGGCCGACTTAAGACGAAGCCTAGTTGTTCCGACTCATGGATGGCGCAATCGCCGAAAGTCGCTCCGATAGTTCCGTCACGATGTCCGGCCGAGCCGCGGAGAGGTCGTGAAATTCTTCGCGATCGTTCTTGTGATCGTAAAGTTCGATTTGGCCATCGCTCCATCGGGTGAGGCGCCAACGGCTCGTGCGAATACTCTGTCCATAGAGCCTTTCGCCCCGTGTGACGAGTGTCAACGCGGCGTCCTTCACGCTTGCGCCCGGATTCGCCAATAGGGGACGCAGACTAACCCCCGCGGTTTTGTGCGGGAGTTCCAGGCCGCAGAAATCTGCGACCGTGGGATAAAGGTCAACGAACTCGACCAAGGACTGGCTGGTTCGCCCGCCCTGCACGCCTGGTGCCGCAATCACGAGAGGGGCCCGACAGGAACGTTCGAACAGCGTATTCTTATTCCACCATTGCCGTTCGCCCGTATGGTAGCCGTGGTCGCCAACAAAGATGACGAGGGTTTTGTCCCAAAGTTGGTCTTGGTCGAGCGCATCCAATACGCGCCCCAGCTGAGCATCCATGAAGCTGGTGCACGCGCAATAGGCGTGAAACAGTTCTCGCCATTCTCGATCGGTGAATTTCCCGAAAGCTTGGCCGTACGCACCAAACCCAACCGCTTCCGTGGGTGCTCTGGACATCTCCTCCGGATCACGCCATGGTTCCAGCGACCCGGGTGGATAAAATCCAAAATACTTCTGAGGTGCGATGAACGGGTCATGTGGCTTCATGAAACCGCAGCCGATAAACCACGGGGTGTCGCCGAGTTTCTCGATCATGGCGACGGTCGCTGCGGCAATCTGCCCATCCGGTTGATCGTCGTCCACTCCGTCAGCCGCTCCCCACTCGCACCATTTAAGCGCGCCTTCCGTAACGTTGCGACCGGCAATCATTCTTCGTCCCACCGGTGTGGGCGCAAACGCTTGTGCCGAGTGCCAGGATCGACCGGCATCCATCCACAGGTCCCGCTGTGCAGCATCCCTGCCGCCGCCTAAATGGAAGAGCTTACCGAACGCATGAGTCTGCCAGCCGGCTTCTTTACACAACTGAGGCATCGTGACAACGTCGGGCATTCTCTGCCGAAGGCGCGTCCCGTTGTTGACAATCCCGGTTTGCTCTGGTCGCAGGCCGACCATCATCGAGCTGCGACTGGGATTACAGACCGGATATTGCACGTAAGCTCGTTCAAAGCTGATCCCACGAGCGCGGAGACGATCAAGATTCGGCGTCTTCACGACGTCGGGCATATAGGCACCGCCGTAATCCCGCAAGTCATCGACCATGATCAGAAGCACGTTGACCGGTTTGGCGATAAGCTCGCCTCCCGACAGACCGAGCAAGAAAATCAGAACAAGTCGAAATCGCATGCTGAAAAGCTGTTTGGAGAATTGGGTGGCACTGGCTATGCCAGTGTCTTTTTTTGATGTGACAACGGCACTGGCAGAGCCAGTGGCACACACGAGAGCCCGGTTTCTCGTATTACCAAACACGCGTCTCGTATTTCCAAACACGTTCTGAGTCCTCTCACGTTGAGACGCAGCGGCCATCCTCTTAGATTGATCACGGCGAGCCGGTCGACGAACGGGTGAAGTCGTGCGGCATGCGCCCGCCACGAGACATTCTCCCAGAAAATTCCATCGTTGCCCACCACAATGGATGAGCAAGAAGGAAGCCTGCTACTGCCG
Source organism: uncultured Pirellulaceae bacterium (assembly GCA_964522605.1). Taxonomy (GTDB): domain Bacteria; phylum Planctomycetota; class Planctomycetia; order Pirellulales; family Pirellulaceae; genus CAVZLD01. The sequence continues at coordinate 356 of CAZFWV010000185.1, read as the reverse complement.
ACGACTGACCGCTCGTATAATCGTATCATTGCATACGGTTCACTCAAGCGGACACGGAAACCAGCTCGCAACATCCATCACTGGCCATTCACGAGCTGACATTGTTCGACATCGGATCGTCGGGACGAATCGTCCGCTTGCGAGATCACCGTTGACAAGGTCTGAAGAACACCGCGACCGCTCCCTGCAGCCGAAAGGATCTGCCATGTCCTTCGCCCAAACCGGTTCGACCCTGAAGATCATCGATTTGAAGCGCAACACTGCTTGCTGCAACAATGCGCCGGACGCAGTTACACGCCGAGGTTTCCTACAAGGCCTGGGAGCAGCCGGTGCGGCACTGGGCGGACTCGCGATGT
>CAZFWV010000184.1:0-13377 GCA_964522605.1 uncultured Pirellulaceae bacterium | reverse complement strand
GGGGGGGGGAGGAGGGGGCACGGCATCGAAAAGTCCCAAGATTCCTCGTGGATTGCGGCGAGTTGAAAGCCCCTCTCCCCCGACCCCTCTCCCCGAAACGGCGAGGGGAGTCAGAGTTCATCGGGTCCGCTACGGACGAGCCTGTCAGATTTCCACAGGCCAGCCTCGCCCTCCCGAATCACGGTTTTGATATGGACTCTACTGGCTACAGCCTACGGGCTATAGGCAACACTCTCCACTCTCCACTCTCCACTCTCCACTCTCCAGCCTCCAGCCTCCAGCCTCCAGCCTCCAGCCTCCAGCCTCCAGCCTCCAGCCTGATCACATAAACGGACTCGTGTGACGCGAAATCACAATGGCGTGGAGACTCGCCGACTGTTTTGTTGCCAATTTCTTTTCACTGCCGAGCCTGCCGGTCATGGTCGGTCTTCTTCGTCCAATGGGCTCGCGAGTTCCTCTCGAAGCCGCTTGATCACGCGAGATTTCGCTTTTCGCACGGCAGCGTGGGACATGCCCAGTTCCTCGGCGACTCGATTGGCGGGTTGGTCGTCGATCGCCGTCCGCCAGAAAGCAGTCCAGGTTCGCGACTCAAACTCACTGCGGACCAGTTCGATCGCCGCCGAGAAGGGCGGCGAGTTCTCCGTAGAATTGATCTCTTCCGGAGCCGCTGCGGGGGGATCATCCGCGAGTCCGGCGATCCACTTTTGATGCGTTGTGCCTCCCGCACCTTGCGTGAACTTCGCCGCGCATCGCACGTGATCGAGGATCTTGTTGCGACAAATCGTACGCAGCCATCCGCGAAATGTGTCGCCCACCTGGTCGTGGCGAAAACTGCCGATTGCGCCCGAAAGCGACCGGAATACCTCCTGCGCCACATCTGCCGTATCGTGTTGCGAGAGACCCGCCTGGCGACACCAGTAAAAGACGAGCGGCGTGTAGAGGCGAACCAGACGGTTCCAGGCTTCGGGATCGGCATCCTTCACGCGCCGAATCAGCGGCATCGATGTTGATCCATGAGCGGGAAGGGAACCGCCGGTTCGTTCTTCGCCTGCGGTTGGCTTCATCGACTCGTCACTCCGATCGTCGGACAGCATTCAGGGTCCAAATCCTGAATATATCGCAGGATGGTGACGGGGCAAACGCAAACCCGGATGGGCTGAGCGATCCGAAGTCTCACGACTCCGTCCACAGAAATGTTGCTGGCCGCTCATGTGCGTGGCCTCTATAATCGGCACAAAAACCGAACGCGTCGCGTGGGACCGTCGCCGAGTCGAACGGGGAGGGAGAGACGAAATGGCTGAATTGTGGGCCGTGGGACTAGTTGAAGAGATCGAGCTGCACGAAGAACACGTGTATTTTCGCATTCCCAGCAAGCACGACGGGAATTTTCGCGTGTACGTTACGAACCAGAATTACGCGTCATTCTATTCCACGATCCTGAGTGCCTTTCTTAATCGATTTCCCATTCACGTCCGAACGGAAGAAGCGATTGAGTCGGGAAAAACAGCGGAAGTGGTCTGGATCGGGTTGAGTTCACGATTGACGCCGTAATTCGATATGGACACGAGATCCGTCGTGTTCGTCGCGTGGAAAGACGTTGATTTCACGTCTCTTCGGATTCCTGATCGTTAATTCCGGTTATCGGCTGCGGGACGCTCGTGCCGCACAGTCTGGAAAGGCAGTCAAGTGGTGGATCACGAACGCAACCTATGTTGCAGCCGGCGCGACATTCTGCGGGCGGGCATGGGTGTTCTCGCGTGGCCAATCAGCTCGGGACTCGCGTCGTTCGGCAACCCGTTGGAGGCCGCGTCGATCAGCCAGCCGGTCCCGAACTGGCTGACGCTGCATGCGCCGCTGCTGATGCCGCCGCGTTGTACGCCGAACTGGAATTATCTCTCGAACAGCATCTTGTTGCCGGAGCCGACCGACCGCCGGATCGTTGCCTGCGCGATTGGCGCCGACCACCAGGTGTATTTCACAGCCAGCGAGACAATCGAGGGCGAACAGCATTTTCGCCCATGGACCCGGTTGCCGGAACTGACCGACGGGACGGTCGTTCGCTGCACGGCTCTTCGCGATTTCCACGGCGCCGTTCGTGTATTCGCGGTCCGTCAGGATGGATTCCTGCAGTTCAGTTTGTGGATGTTATCCGAACAGGACGGGACGTTCGAGAATTCCGTCTGGACGCGCGTCACGAACGAACACGATGATGCGCAGCCGTTCCATTTCTTCCGCGTGCTGCGTGACGATCGTCGACGGCGGATCACGGTTTTCGCATGTCGATCCCCCGGCGGCGAGATCTTCGTGAGCCGAAGTCTCAATGCACAGGGAACCTGGGAGGATTGGCAGGTCGAAATCGAAGACCAACGCGGCATTTCCAGTGTGACGATGGCCCTGGGGCCCGGGGACGAACTGGTTGTGGCCGCGAGCGCCACGCAAGACGGTGAGACGATCGCCTGGAAAAACGTGAATCGGGAGTCGCGAGTTTGGGAACCGTTTGTGTCGTGGAATCCGCCCGTGCACCGAGGTCGACGATTGCAGTTTGGCCGTTTGAAAATGTTGTGGGACGGTGTTCGAGGATATGCGCTATTCGGATTGGGGCGTGATCCGATGGATGAAAAGCGCAGAAACCTACTGAGCTGTTGGTTTTCGTTCGATGGCAACGAGCATCCGCAATCGATCGAGCGGCTGCCTTGGTTGCGGGCTTTTCGTCTCGCGAGTCTGAGAAATCGGATGGCCCTGGTTGCTGTGACAAGCGAAGGTCCCTACCTGACACTGCAGCCGTCCGTTCATGGTCGATTTCGTCCGTGGTTGCCGTTGAGGATGGACGAGTTGGTCCGCGGTGTGATGGACTTGCAGCAGTTTCTTCCCAGCATCGAACTTCCGGACCAGCGAATCTCGTATGCCGAGCTGACGGGAATGGATACGTTTGCCATCCAGCGCGAACCGGCCATGCGGCTTGATCCATCCGAGGTTCCCGCGCAAATGTTCCACGAAGCAACGCAACTTTCCGAAGCTACTGCGGCGGCAGAACGTCGCCGTGTCGAGGCAATCGCAACGGGACTTGCCGCACTCGCCTCGCTCCAGCATCCGACCAGCCCGATGATTAAGTCGACGGCGGCGGTTGCCGCGCTGCTCACGGCCGCGGCGGAGTCGGAGTTCGTTGCCCAGGGGTCCTCGCTTGGGCTCACGTCGGAATCGATTTATCCCGGATTCGAGTTCGAACCACTCGAACTGGGATACGACGCTGTATGATCTTCAGCGTCGCGTCCTCGACCTTTACCTTGTCTCCTGAAAGTCGTCGGCAATCGCTTCGGCAGAATCTAGCTCTGCGTTTCGATGAATCCGCGACAGTTCCGATTGAAACGCAGAGTCCGCAAAGGCGCTGCGCGGCCTTCGGCCGCAACCAAAGGGGGTGCTGCCGCGCTCGGCGCAATGGGTGTGCCACTGGCTTTGCCAGTGTCCTCTTGAGTCGAGGAAGAGCACTGGGCAAAGCCAGTGGCACCCATTCCAGTCGCCGCTGAAGGCTGCGCTGCGTTTCAAGATGCCAACAGGCAAACAAGGGAGAAACACAACTCAGCCCTGCCGCACGATAGGATTCGCTTGTCCCGACAGGAAACTCTCCGTTAGCAGTGCTGAGGGCCGCAGAGTAGTTTCTTGCACGCGAGCGAATCGAACAGTCTAGAGGACAGGGAGTTCCAACGATTCTCAATCTTAGGCAGTCGAGCTAGGATCTCCAGCGAACGTGCGTCGTTTGGCCATTTGTTTCTTGATTGCCACCGATGGCGCGCAGCGTCAAGTCGACGCCCTCTCGATTGAAGACTGCGTCAATCCAGCCGACGGGTTCGGAGTCGTCGAAGTTGTAGCCGACGGCTGGAATGTTGATCAGTCGCAGTCTGCGCCGTTGAGTAATCGCGTACTGATGCGAATGACCGTAGAAGATGGCTTTGACTTTTGCGTGGGGACGCAACAAGCGATACAGCCGATTGATGTCGAGTAGATCTCCATCCCCATCGCCAAGCGTATGATGGACGAACAGCACGGTCGGCCGATCGTCGCATGATTTCAAGTATTCCGCCAGCCACTCTCGCTGTGCCTTGCCCAGCAGGCCCGCCACCCGATCAACATACAACAGAGAGTCCAGCACGATGACACGCACCGGTGGAAACTCGATGACTAACACGTGCTTGCCGCGAACCGACTGCCGGTCGCCCGGAATTGCGTCATCCGGAAACGTGGCGAAAAAGTTGGAGCGGTCATCATGGTTTCCCAATCCAATATAGACCGGTATTTCCGCGGCCACGGGCGTTAGTAACTCCCGCAACTGCTGGTAGTCTCCTGCCAATCCTTGAAACCGAGCGGCATCGCCGTTGATGATCATTCCGGCCGGTTGCGACTCGGTGACCTGCGGCAGAATCTGCTTCAGGTTCTCCACCGGCGCAAATCCGCGGTAGGTTTCCTTGGGATCCGCTGGAATGTGGGTGTCCGAAAGTAATGCCAGACGGACACAGTCGGAGCTGGCTTCCGCACCGAGCAGCCGCGACATCGGAGACGTAACGACCAATCCCAGCGACGCCGCGGTGAGTTTCAGAAAGTCATGACGATCCATTGGTTCAAAAAAGATGCTCGGCATGGCGGACGTTCTCTTCCTCTTGCTGTATTGCTGTGACTATCTCCGAATACCCGTCTGGAAGACGGACATGACCCGGAGAAACCACGGATTCGGCGGTCCCACGGATCAACACCGATCGGTCCGTGTGAATCCGTTTTATCCGCTTGATCCGTGGTTTCTCAAAATGGTTGTTCGAATCGAGAAGCGATGACGCTTCACCCGGCCTTCCTGCGTGCGACGATCGGCGCGGGGATTCGTGAAGCTCCCATTAACTTGAGATGGAGATGATGGGTGCGGCTTTCACAATGTTCGCTGTTCGATCGTCCCTTAAAATCATAACGGTTGAATTGCTGGGAAGCACCCCTGGCTGGATTGAGGATTTGCATCGCGAATGGCCAGACCAGATAATCGGGTGCGGACGGTTGCCCGCTCAGGCAATCATCGGCGCAGCGACCGTCCGCGTCGTAAGCCTACGAATAGAAGGACAATTGCACAATGAAGCATTTCATTGGTCTTTTCAGCGTTTTGATCCTGCTGGCAGAAACCCAGGCCGCACCGCCGAACATTGTGGTCTTTCTAGTCGACGATATGGGCGTCATGGACACCTCGGTGCCGTTTCTCACGGACGAGGCCGGCCAACCGAAACGGTATCCGCTCAACGACTTCTACCGAACTCCCAACATGGAGCGACTTGCGGACCGGGGAATTCGATTCAATAACTTCTATGCGATGAGTGTCTGCTCGCCGACGCGCGTCTCGATCATGACCGGGCAAAACGCCGCCCGACACCGCACGACGAATTGGATTAATCCCGATCGGAACAATCGCGGGCCGTTCGGTCCACCGGATTGGGATTGGCGCGGATTGGATCGAAGCGACGTTACACTGCCACGACTGCTGCAAGCTGCGGGATACCGAACGATTCACGTGGGGAAAGGACACTTTGGGCCACGCACATCCGAGGGTGCGGAACCGAAGAATCTAGGTTTCGATGTGAATGTGGCGGGTTGTTCGATCGGGGCTCCGGCAAGTTACTACGGGATGCAGAACTACGGAAACGGACCGAAGAAGGCTTCGCACGCCGTTCCCCATTTGCAGAGGTATCATGGGACGGAGACTTTCTTGACCGAAGCGTTAACGTTGGAGGCGAAGGCACACGTAAGCGACGCGGTGGCGGTAGAGTCGCCCTTTTTTCTCTATTTTGCACACTACGCCGTACATGCACCGTTCAATTCGGACCCGCGGTTTGCGGATCACTACAAGGACTCCGGCAAGCCGCCTGCAGCTCAAGCATTTGCCACGCTGATCGAAGGCATGGACAAGTCTTTGGGAGATCTGCTGGATCACTTGGACACGCTAGGCGTCGCGGAAAACACCCTGATCCTCTTCCTCGGCGATAATGGATCGGATGCCCCCCTCGGACCGCCGCACACAGTCGCCTGCGCCGCCCCGCTGCGTGGCAAGAAAGGTGCGCACTATGAAGGAGGGATGCGTGTGCCTTTTATTGCAGCATGGGCTCAGCCAGATCCACAGCGAGCCCATCAGCAGGCTCTTCCGATCGCCGCGGGTGGCATTCAAAGCCAACTGGCTTCCGTCTGCGACCTGTTTCCGACGCTTCTTCACGTTGCGGGTGTGGAGATCCCGGATCAGTTGACGCGCGATGGCTCTCGACTCGATTCGCTCTTGACCGGCCAAGCCGACGAAACACGCGAACAGTCATTCCTGATGCACTATCCCCATTCGCCCCATCGTAGCGACTATTTCACCTGCTATCGGCAAGGGGATTGGAAAGTGATCTACCATTACTTTCCCTCGCCTGCTTCAGAAGAATCGCATTATCAACTTTTCAATCTGGCAATCGATCCGTTCGAGTCGACCAATCTTGCGTCGACGGAGCCAGAGCAGCTTCGACGCATGATGCACGGGCTGGTCGCCGAACTCGATCACTACAGCGCGCTCTATCCCGTCGAGAAGGACGGTGAGACCATCCGACGACCAACGTTGCCCTAGAGCAACACCGACCGCATCCCCGAACAAACTCCCTCTCTGCGGCCCTCTGCGCCTCCGCGGCCTCTGCGTTCCACATTTCTGCATGAAAAAGACGAAACGCATCGCAACCTTCGGCCGCAACCAAACGGCGTGCTGCCGCGTTCGGCGCAATGAGTGTGCCACTGGCTTTGCCAGTGTCCTCTTGAGTCGAGGAAAAGCACTGGCATAGCCAGTGGCACACAGTGCGGTTGCTGCGGAAGGATGTGCCTTACATCAAAATGCCAACAATAAAGCCAAGTCGAAGCAAAACCCAACCCTGCGGCGCAATAGAATTCGCTTGCCCCGACAAGAAACTCACCGTTAGCAGTGCAGAGGACTCAGAGGCGCAGAGGGCCGCAGAGTTGGGTTGCTACAGAAGCTTGTTCGATGTGCAGTGACGGTGAGGTCGATTGTGGTTGTATCGTCCTACGGTCCCGATGCGAGAGACGGAGCGGAGCGGGTGAAACGGCGATTGTCCGCGATCCAATCTTCCCGCGTGTACGTCAAAACGGAGGTATCGGTCTCGCGAACTTCGATCTTCTCGAGCCGGAATCCGAAGTCGGTGATCTCGCTGAACAGACGGTGAGCCAGGTTTTCGACGCTCGTGGGCATGTCAAATGTCTTCAGCCGAAACGATTCGCCCGTTCGACGTGCGTGCTCCATCAGGGTGTCGTAGAGCGGATCATGGATGTTAATCAACATCGCGTGATCGTACTGTTCTTTCAGGAACGGTTCAATCACGTGGTCGAAATCGGCAAACAGTGTCGAAATGGAACCTTGTCGCTCCACCTCGAAAAAACAGGTCAAGCCGTACCGATGGCCGTGAAGATTGCGGCATTTATCCTGCAATTCTTCATTGCGATGTGCGGCGTAGAATTTGTACTGTTTTTGAATAATCATTTGTGGATCAGCGACATTACTTCCGCGCGACTGGACTGGTTGGTCTTAAAGATTCCACGCAGGGCACTCGTCACGGTCAGGCTGCCCGGCTTGCGGATTCCACGCATCGACATGCAGGAATGTTCCGCCTCAATCACGACGGCGGCTCCCGCTGTTTGAAGTTCGGTCTCGAGCAAGTCCGCAATCGTTTCCGTCATTCGTTCTTGAACTTGGGGGCGCCGTGCAACTTCGTCGACCACGCGAGCGAGTTTGCTGAGTCCCGTGACTCGACCGTTCGGGATGTACGCGACATGGGCAACGCCGCTGAATGGAAGCAGATGATGCTCGCACATGCTGTGGAATGAGATGTCGCGGACTAGGACGATTTCGTCATACGTCTCGGGAAACGTTACGCGAAGGTGACGCGCTGGATCTGACTGAAGCCCGGCGAACATCTCACGGTACATCCGTGCGACTCGTTTTGGCGTATCCAGCAAACCCGGACGATCCGGGTCTTCACCGACGGCGATCAAGATCTGTCGCACCGCCTGCTGAATTGCCTGGAGGTCGACCCCGACGTTTTCCTCCTTTGAATCCAATCTTGGTCGATCCAGCGACCTGCAGGTCGAGGAGGCCGTTTCCAATCCCGCGGACATATTCTTCTCCACAGCTTTCGAAATCATGATTGTTGCCCAATGGACAAAGGTGTAATCGAGGGGCTCAAACTGGTGACAATCGAGTTTGCGACTCGAGACTCTGCGGGCGAGTTTCTGGAAGTGCCCGCCGCCGCGGACTGTGACTCGAGCGTACATTTTCGACCCGTATTCGTCCGATTCTGCCGCTCTCGCGTCAGCATAGAACCGCAGTCTGGAACCGGATTTCACACACTGCGGCGAAGATTTTGCCTCCCAATTTCGACGATGGCCCGCCCGGGAAGCGAAAGCCACGATGTAGACAGCCGTTTTCAAGGCTTCACGGTGTCCCGCACGACGCTTCGGCCATCCGAAGGTTCCGAGCGAAGAGGAACCACGTCCGGATCGCTACCGAGTGTTTTCGGCACGGATGGTTATGATGCCGTAGGCGGGAATCTCGATTGACTCGGGTAATGGGGCCAGCGGCTGCTCGCTGTTGTCGCTCAGCCAGATCGAGCTGGGTTTTGGCTCGTTCCATTTCAATCGCGTCGTGGTCTTCTGGCCGGAGCTGCCGAAAAGCCGAATGATGCGGGCATGTCCGTCTTCGCTCGGTTTCAAGGCAGACACCAAGACGTTCGAATTCGACAGCGTAAAGGGTACGGACTTCAGGAGTTCGCCGCGAGCGGCAGTGACCACCAGCGGTTGCGTGGATTCGATCGCCGTGCGAAACACGCGACCCTGGTCAAACGTTCCATGGGGCCACAAGATGTACCGAAACGTAGTCGGGCCTTCTTGCTCGGCGCGATAATTCGTATGCCAGTGATTATTCATGGCCCAGGAGTAGATTGTCTGTGATGGTTCCAGATGGTCGAGCCACACCGATGGGTTCGACAGCGAACCGATCAAGTTTGCGGTGATTCCCCCGACCTCGACCAAAGGAGCATCGGGTGTGATCCAGGTAATTCCTCGCTCTTCATTTGAAATGTCCACCCAGCGTTGCACCGTGAACCAGTTCTTGCAGGCACCGGGAATCTGATCTGTCTCGGGACGCACGACGGCCCACGGAACTTCCATGCGCACCGTTCCGTCGGGAACGTGGAATCCAAAACCAAAATGAACCCCTTCTTTTTCGCGAATGGGCAGTTTGTCGATCGTGTTGACGATTTCGACGTAATTCCGGAGTGCATGAACGCGAATTTCGCTCGTCAACTTTCGGCAGCCCGGGGCTTCTGATTCGACCAGCAGCGATGCCACAAGCGGTCCGCGTTCCTTGACCGAGATGGTCACGGGTCCAGACCGTTGCAGGCCGCTGAGGTCCGTTCCCGGCAAATAGAAAAACTCATTGGCGGCCGACGGCGCATTCGCATCGACGAACTCATCGTCGTCATACACGAGGCTGATAATTGCGCCCGTTTTCTGGTCGACTCGCACCGAGATGGCTGCCGCCACGCCCGAGCGGGGCGCCGTCAGGGTCGTTCCTTCCACACGGGCTCCACCATTGGCCGGCACACGCGAATCACCTTTCCGAATGTAGAAACGTTGCCGCGCATACGGGCTCGCGCAGGGGCGAAAGATCAGCTCGCCCGTCGTCAGCCGCTGCGATATGAATTCCGCGTTGCTGTTGGGTGACCGGACAACGGCATCTCCCGCTGTGGACAATTCGGGTGGGACGACGACCAGGCTCCAAGGATACGCATAAGCTGCCGTGTTGAAGACGTCGATGGCGTTGGCGCCTTCCGGGCTTTCGACAGGTTCACCCCGAGTGGCGAGGGCAGCGTTTAGCAGCGCCTGGGACTGCTGATCGGCGTCGAGCGCAAAGGCCTGCTTGATTGCCCATTGGCTATGGACGAACGGATGGTCCGGTTCGCGGACACTGTTGTGGGCTCCCCACGTATGTTCGTCATACAACAGGACGTTCCGCCAAGCCTGAGAAAAACGCTCGGCGGGATACTGTTCTGGAGCGAGCAGCGCAAACAGGGCTTCGGCTTGGATCAGTCGCTCGGCGGATGCACGATTCAGCGCCGTCTCGCGGGCACTCGAACCGGCACCATCTTCCCAGTACGGAGTGAAATCACCGGACGCCAAAGGTAGAACGTCTCCATATCGCCGCTCGAAATCCTGAAACATCTCATCCGTCGTGGCAATCACGAGCTTGGGATAGGCGTATCTCTCGTTCCACTCACGCACGCGCTGCGGGAAATTGACATCGGGGGCGGCGTTATCGCCGAGACAGTGGCGAACCTGCACGTAGTCGTACGGATAGTCTCGGTCGTCAAGCCCCTTCAGGTAACCCAGCAGCCGCTCCGGCGACTGGAAGACCTGGTAGTACCCGGTTCCGGTCATCCACACGAGGACCTTGTCCTGACCGTTTGGCCCGATCCACCAGAATGGTTTATCGCCCCAAGCGGAACTTGTATGACCGATTCGATCGCCTCCGTTTGGTCCGATACTGAAATACTTGACACCGCTGTGCACAAGTGCCGGAACGATTCCCCAAGTGTATCCGGGAACATCGGTAATCATTGCCGTCTGAGCCGGATGATTGCACAACTTCGCGATCTGCTGGGAGCAGCGGAGCAGACGCAGGAGTTCTTCCGAACTACAGAGGCCGGTTAATTCGTTTCCGTACAGTGCCTGCAAACCAATTTGCCCTTGTTGAACGGCTTCGATGAATGCCTGACGCTTCTCTGGTGTCGCCTGACGTAGGTAGCTGTCCACGGCCCAAAGCACTTCGACGTTCCATTTGAACCGAGAGCCTTCGGGATAGTCCGCAGTTGCACGCGCCGTGTCGATCGCTGTCTCCAGATACCTCCACTGCGCCTGTTCCACATCGGTCTGGACGTGCGTGTAGCCAATATCGACGTGGGAATGAGGCAGCAGATAGACGACCCATTTCCGCACGGGATGAATTTCGATCTGTTCCGTTGCGAGCGTCTTACCGCCAACCTCAACACGAACGGCGACTTCTGTGTCGCGATCCACGGCAGGAATCGCCACTTCTACTTCCTGGGTTGTCGTGTCGAGTGTTAGCGTTGTTGGCTCCAGGTTCTCCACATGAACCTTCGCCGTTTGGGGTTCTCCGAGATGGGTGATTGGGATACGAAGGATCTGCTGCAGTCGATCCTCCATCTTGGTCAGCACGGGCGGCGATTCAATCGAACCAATGATCGTTCCCGTCACCTGAGTTAGCGCCAGGCCCGGTGGCGTCTCGAGAGACAGGCTGTCGTACAGCAGCCAGCTGCCCGTCTGGGTCGTCAGCGAGATCTCATTCATGCCAGGCCGCAGAAGATTTGCAGGGAACGAGACACTCGTAACATACTCCCGCCCCTTCGACGGATCGCCAAAGACCGATGCATCGCCGGCTCCGGGCGGCAGCTGTTGTGCGAACTGCTGCCCGTTGACACGAATCTGCAGTCGCGGTGGAATCTGGTGCTGAGTATCCAGCAGATCAAGATGAAGTTGACACGCACCTTCGTTCGGTGCAGCCTCAAGACCAAACAACACCCGGAACGTGTGTTTTCGTCCGCCGGCCCATCCATCTTGCGGTCCCGGATGCACGTACGGCCAGTCTCGTTGTGAATCGGATTGACCAACCGCATAGAATCCGTCGTGCCGAAACTCAGCGTATCGATTTGGTGCCAGAGCAAATTCACCGTTCGTGTTGTCTGAGCCTCCGATGCTCCATAGCGTCTGAGTCTCTGCGGCGTGATTCGCGTTGGCCAACGGACTCGAAAGAAATACCAGGATAAGCAAGAGGCATTTCCGAACCTGCCAATGAGCGTCAAAGAACCAAGGATGTTTCGTGGTCGTGAAAAGATGAGCCATCGCTGAACTCCTGGACAGGCGGGTCAAAACGTGGGTGGGATCGATTCGTTTACCCGCAGCCGCGAGGCGAGGTCCACTTCTGGATCCGGTTGTCGCGGGCGGTGACCTCCGGAAACGTTGCGGCTTGAGACTGCGGTTCAACGAACCTCGCCTGGCGGCTGCGGGTAAACGGATCGCCACGAAGAAGCTGTTTGCAAAATGGGGTGGCACTGGCTATGCCAGTGTTTTTCTCGATGAAGCAACGGCACTGGCACAGCCAGTGGCACACTCGGAAGCCGGGTTTTTCGTATTTCCAAACACGTTCTAATCGTGTGTTGCGACTTCATCCGAGCCAGGATTCATCGCACTTTCGGTTCGGCACGGTCTTCGCCCTCCCGAACAACGGTGATGAAGCCGCCTCTAGCTTGAACGTTTCGCAGTACAGCGTCAACCAGATTAATCAAGCTCGACGGCCGGGTTGCGATCCGCTGTGCGCAGGTGTAGCCTACACGGCCGGGAGTTTTCCTTCGGTTCGTATTCCCGTTTTATTCGCGGTTGCGCCGTTCGCGTTCCTTGGGACGGGAGATTTACCCGGAAGTCGCTGGACTTTCGTCGGTCGTCCTGGGGTCAGCATGGCGTAGCCATCGACAGGAGTAACAGAGTATGCGTCTCACAAGCATGGCACACGTTGCGGTTTTGGTTTCCGGTTTGTTGATCGCGTTGATCTTTGCGAGTAACCCATCACTTGGCCAGGAACAGTCTGCACAGGCAAAGGAAGTTGTACTATTCGACGGTTCATCCTTAGCCGCCTGGGATTTCCATCTGGTGGATCCCAATGTCAAGTTGGAGGATGTCTGGTCGGTGAAGGACGGAGTGCTTGTCTGCAAGGGAGAACCGCTTGGCTACCTTCACACGCGCAATGACTTCAAAAACTTTAAGCTGACGCTCGAGTGGCGTTGGGCACCCGGTACGGAAAAAGGTAACAGTGGTGTGCTGTTGCGGGCCACTGGTGAGCCCGTTGGATTCATGCCGAAATGTGTGGAAGCTCAATTGGCGCAGGGCAGTGCCGGTGACATCTGGGCCTTCTTTGGATTCGGAGTTGCTGGCGCCCAGGAACGTTTTCGTGAGATGAAAAATCATGAGGCGCTCGGTGACTTCAAGGGTGTTGGAGCGATCAAGAATGCGGAGAAGCCGGTAGGGGAATGGAACACCTACGAGATTGTCCTGCAGGGCGATCAGCTCGTTCTAACGATCAACGGGCAAAAAGTGAACGAAGCTACGGGCTGTGATCAGGTTGCCGGCAAAATCGGATTGCAGTCCGAAGGCGGAGAAATCCATTTCCGCAACGTAAAGCTCGTTCCCCTGAACTAGAACGCATTTCAAAACCTACTCTCGCCGTGGGGGTGGCTGGTGGCAGAGCGC
>CAZFWV010000183.1:0-13392 GCA_964522605.1 uncultured Pirellulaceae bacterium | reverse complement strand
TGAATCGTCGTAAGTCCAATACGCCCGGCAGGATTCGAACCTGCAACCCTCGGTTCCGAAGACCGATGCGCTATCCAATTGCGCCACGGGCGCGTGGTCCCATGAGGATACGTCGTTTGCCGGGATTTTTCAACGGGCCGCGGGAACGGGCGGGATGCAAGGTTGTGAGGCGGACCAACCGGAAATCCAGGGAGGGGAGCCGCGGAGGAACGCGGAAAAGCGCGGAGTCGTGCGGAACGGCACTTTGGAGAATTACTGCAGCAATCGAGCGGGGTTGCCGAGGATCCAGTTCCGTTCCGCAAAAATCCGCGACTCTCCGCGGCCGTCCTCCCTTTTTGGTCCGAGGTAGCCGCTTGTTCGGTGAGTCTCGCTCGCGCAGAACGGCCAAGCCGCTTGACCCCGGCGGCGCAGGGGTGCTATAAGCGCGGAAAGGCCGGGTGCGTCCGGGGGGGCGGGCGATCTCTGTCGGTCGCGGTTTGTTTCTTCTACCTTGAACGTCTGTTGATGACAACGATCACCCTGCGGATTCTCGACGGCGCCGATCGTGGTCGCGTGTACGAGGGCTTGGAGCCGCCCATCACGATTGGCCGCGAAGAAGGAAACGCGGTTCAATTGAATGACGATCGCGTTAGTCGCTACCATATCAAGATTCAGGAAGACAACCACCGGTTGGTCCTGACCGATCTGGAAAGCACGAACGGGACGCGAGTCAACGGCGAGGACATCCAGCTGCGGATCCTGCGGCACGGTGATCTGATTACCGTCGGTCGAAGCGTACTGTTGGTCGGCTCGCGCGACGAAATCGCTCGTCGCCTGGCCGACTTGCGCGGGAAGCCTCGGCCGCCGACGGGGACGGCGGAGGAAGATGAATTCAAACGCTTGGAAAACGTCTCCTCGCTCGACTTCGAACTCAAGTGGGGTGACGACGACGATCCCCACGCTACGCTCCATATTCTGCAGACTCCAGAGCTTCCCGGCGGACTCCGACCCGGTCAGGCTGCACAACTGTCCGAACTGATCGAATACCTCCATATTCGCATCCGTCGATTGCTCAACTCCGCACGTGTTGACGATGATCGCGAAGAAGTCGTGCTCGATCTGCGCCAGTGGCAGAATCTCGTCGACCTCCAGGCCCGCTTGTCACTCTACCTGCGCGAAATTGGCGAACCGTCCGACGAGGACGAGGACGAACCGTTTCCACTGGATGATGGGCCGATCTGAAGGAACGCGTGTTCAACCTGCGGTCGACAGCCATGTGCCGCGGGTCGGCTTTGCCGAACCGGCGGGCCGAGTGGATTGACGAGTGATGAATGACGATTGTTGATTTGCGAAGTAGCATGCCATGCGGACGACGGTGGATCGACAGAATCGTCATTTCCGTTCGTAGGCGCGCTCGTCAGTTTTTCTCCTTTAGCAATCAGAAATCATCAATCGGCAATCTTCAATCGTGTTCCCATGACGCATTTCCATCGGGCCAGCCAAAACCACGGGTTGGTGCCTGGACGTCGCTGCTTCTGCCTTGCCACCCGGCTGGGATGGTAGGGCCTGAGAGGCATGCCGGAAGAGACTTTTTTCTTTCCGCGGATTTTGTTGCGCTTCCGGATTGCTCACCACACGACGGCGCCGGTTCCGCGATCGAGCGTTCTGGTTTAGAATGCGGTCTTCGTTTGCATTTCTATTGGATGGAGCCGCTGCGATGACATCGCATCCTTTCGTTCATCTGCATTGCCACAGCCATTACAGCTTGCTCGATGGAGCGGGATCGATCGACAAACTGGTGAAACGGGCGAAAGAACGGGGCATGAACGCCCTCGCCCTGACGGACCACGGAAATCTGCATGGTGCGCTCGAGTTCTATCGAAAAGCAAAAGCGGCAGATCTGAATCCGATCATCGGTTACGAAGCCTATATCGCGCCGGGCAGCCGGCTGCAAAAAGACGCGGGGCGGGCGAAGGAATCCAGTTATCACCTGACGCTGCTGGCCCAAAACCGGACCGGATTTCAGAACCTCGTCAAGATGGCCTCCGTCGCCTACCTCGAAGGCTTTTACTTCAAGCCGCGGATCGACAAACAACTGTTGGAGGAGCACAACGAGGGCATCGTGTGTCTGAGTGGTTGTGTGTCGGGCGAATTGAGTCGCACGCTGCTGCGGGGGGGCCTGACGTCGGACGAGGATTTTGCCGAGGCGATGGAGATTGCGCGTTGGTTTGAGTCGGTCTTTGGTCCGCGCTATTTCATCGAAATCCAGAATAACGGCATCGAAATCCAGCGGTTGGCGATGGAAGGCTCGCTGCGCGTTGCCGAAAAACTTGGATTGCCGCTAGTCGCTACGAGTGATGCCCACTACGCCGACCGCGAAGATGCCGAGGCGCAGGATGTGATGCTGTGCATCAACACCGGAAAATTCCGCACCGATACGACACGGATGCGGATGGATGGCAATGAGTATTTTTTGCGCAGTCCGGAGGAGATGTATCGGGCGTTCCCCGGGCTGGAAGATGCCGTCGCTCGCAGCCAGGAGATCGCCGACAGCGTCGAGATCGATCTGCAGCTGGGCCGCCGACACTTCCCGACCTATTCACCGCTGCCCGCCAATCAAACGGCCGAAGAGTTCTTGCGGGAGATCTGCATTCAGGGGCTCCGGGAGAGATATGCCGGCAACGAACAGATGATGCCAGACGGCGAGTTGTCGGATGTCGTCATGGAACGGCTCGATCGCGAACTTGGTGTGATCAATAAACTTGGTTTTCCCAATTACTTCCTGATCGTCTGGGATTTCGTCCGGAAGGCACGCGAGATGGAAATCCCAGCGACGGCACGCGGCAGCGGTGTTGGCGCGCTGGTTTGCTATGCGCTGTATCTGAGCCACGTCTGTCCGATTACCTATGACCTGCTCTTCGAACGGTTCCTGGATGAAAGTCGGCTGGAAGCGCCGGATATTGATATTGACTTTTGCAAGGAACGACGCGCCGACGTGATGCGGTACGTCAAGGACAAATACGGCGAAGACAACGTTGCGCAAATCGGTACGTTCGGCACCCTCGCTGCTCGGGCGGCAATCAAGGATGTGGGCCGGGCACTCGGGATTCCGCTGGCTCGTGTGAACGAAGTCACGAACATGGTGCCAGAGGAGCTGCACATCACGCTCGACAGCGCGCTGCAGAAAAGTGAAGACTTGCGCGGCGCCTATGAGCAGGACGGTGAAATTCGTGAGTTGCTGGATTTGGCGCGCAAGATCGAAGGACTGGCGCGAAACGTAGGAACGCACGCTGCCGCCGTCGTGATCGCGGACAAGCCGCTCACCGAGTACGTGCCGTTGTGCCGAGTCTCTGGCAAGGACGACATCATTACGCAGTGGTCGATGGGAGATGTCGAGGCCGCCGGCCTGCTGAAGATGGATTTTCTCGGCCTGCGGAATCTGACCATTCTGCGCAAGGCGGTCGACCTGATTGAGCAGACCACCGAACAGCGTCTTGATCTGCATCGCCTGCCGATGGACGACCAGCCTACCTTTGCGCTGCTGCAACGCGGAGAAACCAAGGGCGTGTTCCAGCTCGAAAGCGGTGGTATTCGCGATCTGTTGCAGCGGATGAAGCCCGACCACTTCCGTGACATCATCGCCACAAACGCGCTCTATCGTCCAGGCCCGCTCGAAGGCGGTATGGTCGATGACTACGTGGCCGTCAAGCACGGAAGAAAACAACCGGAGTACAAACACCCGGTGCTGGAAGAGATTCTGGGTGAGACGCACGGCGTGATGGTCTATCAAGAACAGGTGATGCGGATTCTCAATCGCCTGGGCGGAATCGAGTTGGCCAAAGCGTATACGTGCATCAAGGCAATCAGCAAGAAAAAAGAGGCGATCATCGCCGCCAACTACGAACGATTCGTGGAAGGTTCCGTCAGCAATGGCCTGGACAAGAAGGATGCCGAAGAAATCTGGAATCTGATCCTGAAGTTTGCCGGATACGGATTCAATAAATCGCACAGTACGGCCTATGCCCTGATTGCCTATCAGACGGCTTACCTCAAAACACATTACCCGGTCGAGTTCATGGCCGCGCTGTTGTCGGGTGACATTCCCGGACGCAATTTCAAGAAGAAGGATTCCCTGGTCGAGCATATGGAGGACTGTGCGCGCATGGGGATCGAGATCGTTCCGCCGGATGTGAATCGCAGCGATGTCGATTTTCTGGTCGAAAACGGTCGAATTCACTTCGCACTCTCCGCCATCAAGGGATGCGGTGGCTCCGCGGCGGAAGCGATCGTTGCGTCGCGTCGCCAAATAGGGCCCTTCCGAGATCTGTTCGACTTCTGCGAGCGGGTGGATCCAACTGTCTGCAACCGATCCACCATCGAAACATTGATTAAGGCGGGCGCATTCGACAGCCTGGGGGCCCACCGCGCGGCACTGACGGCCGTACTGGAACGGGCAATTCAATCCGGGGCTGCGGCGCTGGCAGATAAGCGGTCGGGGCAAAAGAATCTGTTCGCCGATCTGCTGGAGGATTCCGTTGCCGCTCCACCAGCGCCGATGCCCGATGTTCCCGAGTGGCCCGAGCACGATAAGTTGCAGTGCGAGAAGGAAGTTCTCGGGTTTTATCTGAGTAGTCACCCGCTGGAGGAACATCGAGTCCAGTTGGAGACCTTCTGCACGCATACGACCGCCGATTTGAGTGACGTGCCAGATCGCGCGGAAGTCATGTTGGGCGGAATGCTCTCCTCCATCAAGATCGCCCATGTCCGAAAAATGCGGCCCGGGAGCACCGCCACAAAATATGCCAACTTCGACCTCGAAGATATGCACGGTGCGATTCGCTGCATTCTGTGGCCGGATGATTTCCTGCGCTACGGCGCCCTCGTCGAAGCGGAAGCGATTGTCGCTGTCCGGGGGACCATCGACCGACGCGGGAGCGTGGATGAGGCGAATCTGATTGTGAATGAGTTGATTCCCATCGACCAGCTTGATGCACGGTATACTCGGGCCGTCCTGATTCGAGTTCAGGAAGACCGGCTGGGGCCGCAGACGCTGAGCCAGTTGCGCGAGATTCTGCGCGGTTATCCGGGCAATTGCGAGGTGCAACTGGTCCTGCTGCTGGCAGATGGCAGTCGCGCGCAGTTGCGATGCAACAAGCTGCGGGTATCCGTCAATGCCGAGATGCGCGCCCGCGTCGATGACCTGTTGGGGTCGGGCAACTTTCGACCGCTGAGCACCAACGGGAACGGAGTCGCGTCGCGCCGTCGGCCGGTGCCGAACCGGAGGAACGGGAACGGCACCCCCAGCCCGATCGCCTCTTGATCACCTCGAAGTCCGTCTCATCCCCCCCCGCCAGGTCTGTTTGCCGCATCCGGCCCGATTTTCGTTTAACGGCAAGCCGCAGGCGACGATTTCTGTCTCGTGCCCGCCGACGCCTGCGGCTTGCCGTTAAACGAATTGGGGTGATCCGTCGCACAACGCAGGGACAGGCAATGTGTGCGGCCGCGACCTTCAACCCTCTCGAGGTCCACCACCGCACAAGCCCCTCCGCCGGGTAGCCCCCTTCTCGGCTCTGCGCCAATCCGCGCGTATCCGCGGCCATTCCCCACAAAGTCATCCCCAACGCAGGGACAGGCAATGTGTGTGGCCGCAGGCCCGGTACAGGCCGTTGAAGTGTTCCCTATTTGGCGACCTTACCCTGTTCGCCTGGATTGCTTGCTTTTGCTGGCTGGGACAATTAAGATCAGAATGGTATACAACTTAGGAAGATTCCGTGCCGTCACGGTTCGACCGGTGCCGGCGTGGGGATCGAATTACGCAATCGGCGTCTCTGCCCCATCGCTCGCTTCTGAGAACCGAAACCGAAAAGGTGTGTTCCATGGATCGTATTTCTAGGCCTAGTTGGGTTTGTCTGCTGGCGTTCCTTCTGTTCGCCGCATTTCTTGCGGGTCCCGCGATGGATCTTGCTCCGCTGGGCAGCTGGGCGGTGGCTCAAGATGACGGCGACAACGGTGATAACGGCGACAACGGCGACACGGGGGACAATGGCGACACGGGCGACAACGGCGACACCGTGATTCTGGGCGACATCCCGGGCGCTGGGGTCGTGGTCAACGCCGAGGGAGTGCTGCGGATGAAGGCCGGTGTCGATCAGACGGGCACACTGAATCGTCGCCGACGTCTCGAGGCACAGGCGGGCCTCAACCCCGATCTGGCGCGTCCCAGTGAATTGCGGAAAGTTTCATTGAATCGGTTGGAGCAGGCGATTGGTCGTCAATTGGCGCTCGGCCAAGGTCCGACGGATGAGATGCTCTACCTGGCTGGCCTGACGGAGCTGCAGTACGTTTTCTATTATCCCGAGACCAAGGACATCGTGATTGCGGGTCCGGCCGAAGGCATGATGCTGGACGAACTCAATCGGCCTGTGGGAATTGCGACAGGTCAGGCCGTGTTGCAGCTGGAGGACCTTTTGGTGGCACTGAGGACCTACGGCCCCAATGCTCGCCCCGTTGGTACCGTCGGCGTCTCGATCGACCCAACGACCGAAGGGCTACAAAAGATGCAGCAGTTTTTGCAGCAATTCGGCTCGCGAGCGGTTCCCGCGGACACGCGACGGATTGTCGAAGGCCTGCGAAGCAACCTTGGTCTGCAAACGGTCACCGTGACGGGTATTTCTCCCAAAACCCATTTCGCGAATGTGCTGGTGGAAGCCGATTATCGCATGAAGTTGGTCGGAATCGGTTTGGAGCAACTGCCGGTTCGGATTAATACGTACATCGATCGCGCCAGTCCTAGTAGTGTTTCCCGCAACGCCCTGCAGCGATGGTATTTCGTACCGGATTATGAGTCGCTGCTGGTGAGTGACGACGGCTTGGCCATTCAGCTGGTGGGAGACGGTGTTAAGTTGGTCAATGTCGATGAATTGGTCCGGGCCGATGGAACTCGCGCCAACTCAGGGGCAGTCGACCGAGCAAGTCGACTGTTCGTCGAATCCTTTACGCGGAAGTATGCCGAGATCGCCCGGCAAGTGCCGGTTTATGCTCAGCTGCGGAATCTGATCGACATGTTGGTGGCGGCGGCGTACATTCAGCAGCAGGATTACTACGGCCAAGCTGGATGGACGATGGAGATTCTGGGCAACGAGCGCCTGATGCCAGTGGAGATCTACGCCGCGCCGAAACAGGTTGAGACTGCGGTCAACGCGGTTTGGAAGGGCAGCCGGTTGCTGACGCCGGTGGGCGGTGGTGTGCACATCCAGCCGCTGAAAGCCGTCTCGGTCGAGCACGTTCGACCGGACGAAGATGGCGCCGTCGCGAATCAGCGAGAGAAGATCCGTCTGGATGAGTTGGCCGAAGGCCAGTGGTGGTGGGACTGATCTGCGGTCTTGCCTTTGGTTTCCGCCGATTTGGATCGCTTGCGATAAGCGAGGCAGGATCAGAAGACCTGCGGCTTAGCGAGCAATGCCGTGAAGACTGGGCCAAGATCGGAATGTAGCCGAAGTCGTGAGACTTCGGAGTTCTGTGCTGCACACCGAATTCTCACGAATTCGGCTACAAAAATGCCTTCGGGCGTATCGCTGCGGGGCTCAGCACTTCTGGCTCCTGCCCCTTCCGAGTTGCGCTGGCCAGCCCAAGCTCGAGATGTTCCCACGCACTAACGCTTGCGATGCCGAATCTTGGCTCGCATTCGTCGCTTCTTCCGACCGATTTTACGCCGACCTTTACCCGTCTTCTTCGTTCCCACAGATCACTCCACGCCGTCTGACAAGTCCGCCACAGGAAACCAGGGACCAACCGAACTGCTGAGTATAACACAGTGCGGCAGGGCCGCAAGCCAACGGGGTGCTACCGAACCGGGGGAAACGTCGCGGCCGTTGGTCGCCCGATTTGTTGCCGAGAGAACAGCATTTGCGGGGTGCATGTCAGCTTCTGCCGACTTGCGCTACGGTCGGAAAAGTCAACTGGAGAATCGTGAGGGTTGAAGTCCCTGTTGGTCGGCCAGGGGCGGGGAAACCGAAGAGTGACGAACAAGGAGTTTCGATTGTCGAGGGGCAGTGGCCAGGGCAAGTGGAGCCGGAGATTGACGAACAAGGAGCTCCGATTTTTGAGGGGGGCGCGGCCCGGACACGGGGGGAGATGCGCCGAAATTCCCCGTTCCTCGCCGTTTTCCACTCGCTAATCCAAAATCGGTCTTCCCCTCAACAATCGGAACTCCTTGTTCGTCAAGCTCCGGCTCCTCCGTGGCTCATCCGCCCCAGGTCATCCACCGGAGACTTCGCGCAATCTCCCGGTCTTCCTACGTACCTTTCGAATCGCAGGTGAAATCCACAAAAGCTGACATGCGCCCACAGTTGCACCGTTAGCAGGCCCGACGATCCGCCGGTCGCAATTGCCGGCAGTCGATTACCAGCAGTCGGGGTGGGACAGCGCGTTCTCTGCAAGGACCAGCAGCGCGTTCGGATCGTACGGTTTGCGGACGTAGTAGCGACAGCCAGCCGCCCGACAGCTGCGAATGATGTCCGGTCGCTCCATCCCGCTGAGAATGATCACCGGAATCTCGTTCGTTCGAGGATCGTCGCTCAGGACCTGGCACAGGTCCAGGCCGTTTCCGTCTGGCAGACGAATATCCAGGATGATCAATTGTGGGTGCTGTTCACGAGCCAGTTGGAGCCCTTCGGCGACCGTGTTGGCTGACAGGGTCTCAAAACCTTGACGCTTGAGGGCGACTGTGAGGACTTCTACCTGTTCCCGGTCGTCGTCCACAATCAGGATCCGATCTCGATCCTGTACGAGCGGTTGGGCTTCCGCCAGCTGAGGAGCAGCGTCGCCAGAAAACATCATTCGCCCCCTCTATCGAAACCATCCTCGAATCAATGGCCCCTCCGTGGGGGAGTTCTCGGGCAAAACCCTCGCAAAGTTACGACTCAACTTCCGCGTTGTCAAATCGCAACGGTTGCCGCCGCTCAACAACACCTGCCCTCGTCGATTGACCAGAAGACGGCGGTCGCTGCATCGAGTGGGCATTATCCCGCTCGAATTTGCCGGAAGCAAGAAAATTCCGAAGGTTCGGTTAGGGATGGGCTTCGGCCTCCAACTGGGCGCGCGTCAGCCTTCAATTTCGGGGTATCGAGTTACGATCGCATCCGGTCCGTAGGCCGACTTGAGACAAGTAGGCTTACTTCCCCGGCAGATTGGACGATCAATCCCTGCGAACTTCTTCATCGCGGCGTTCCCAGTCGATTCCCGAGATTCGCCCCAGGGCCAGTTGAAGAGCATGGGTGCCTCGGTGGCCGAGACCTTGGGCCTGAACGGCCAAGTAGAGCTGGTGAGCGAGGGCGAGTCCGGGCAGGGAAAGCCGCATTTGACGGGCTTCCTCGAGGGCGATTCCCATATCCTTGATAAAGTGGTCCACAAAGAAGCCAGGATCGAAGTTGCCCTGAATCATGCGGGGAGCGAGATTCGACAGCGACCAACTGCCGGCAGCGCCTGAGGAGACGGACTGGAGGACTTTGTCCAGGTCCAGGCCGGCGCGATAGGCGTACAGCAAGGCTTCACAGACGCCAATCATGTTTGACGCGATCAACGTCTGATTCACCATCTTGGTATGTTGTCCGGCGCCGGGCCCTCCCTGATGAACGATCGTCTTGCCCATCGCTTGAAAGCATGGCATGAGCGATTGCACGGCCTGCGCATCGCCGCCGATCATGATCGACAGTCGTGCCTCTCTCGCGCCGACGTCGCCTCCGGAAACCGGGGCGTCGATGCTGTAGACGCCCTTCTGTTGCGCGGCTTCGGCGATTTCGATGGCCAGGGCCGGTTGGCTGGTCGTCATATCCACGATCCGATTACCCGCGTCACAGCCGGCCAGCACTCCCTCCGGGCCAAGGATCACACAGCGCACATCTTCGGGATATCCCACGATCGTGAAGATCACGTCGCTATTCCGCGCGACCTGCCGCGGCGACTCGGCCCAGTTGGCTCCCTGTTCCAGCAACGGCTCGGCCTTCTTGCGAGTCCGGTTGAAGACGGTTGCGGCATATCCTTGTTGAATCAAGTGCCCGCACATGCTGGCGCCCATTACGCCGGTTCCGATCCAGCCAATGCGTGTGGTTTGGGGCGAGACGGGTTCCATGGGGACGTTTCTCCTTCAGCACAGGACGTAGCCGAATTCGTGAGAATTCGGAGGAGTCTCGCCGGGGAAACTCACCTGCACAGTCTCCGAATTCTCACGAATTCGGCTACGTACAACTCCAAACCAATGCTGTGTGCGGATCTTCTGACCCCGCATGCTTCGGCACGATCCTCGGCGAGCCACCCTTGGTTGCGACTCTGCACGCCGAACCGTTTACAGCCAGCGTTCCGTCGGTCGTCGCAAGACTTCGCCTAAAACGATGGCGGTGGCGATTTCGTCGGGCGAACGCAGCTTTTCGGCGATCTGTCGAGCGGTGATCAACTGGTTCGGTCGGCTGGCTTGATCCCAGACCGCGGCATCGGTTCCCTGCGCGATGTCTCGCGGTTCTGCCGTCGGATCGCGTCGGTGCAGTTGTCCCAGCGAGTGATCGAAGACGCTTTCCAGGTGGCTTTCCATCCGCTCGTCGGCCTGACCGATTGCCTGACCCATGGCAGCTTCGCGCGCCTCGATGTCCCCTTGCCGCAAGTGCCGTGCGACATGTTCGGCCACCGACTCTTCGGATTCTTCGTCTCTGGATTGCCCCAGCGTGACTAGTGTGGGAACGCGAGCTTCCGGTTCGACGGGACGGACAACTTCGGCAACGACCTCGGCCTGCTCGGGCTCCTTTCCCATGGCCCGGCGCAGAAACGTTTCGATTTCATCCTGCAGCGGACTCCGTGGCCGTTCGGGTTGCGGCGGTTCAAATTCTGCTCGCGGCGGGTTGGCCCGGTCGTCGAAGGCGGGCTCGGGCTCCCGTCGATCAGGGCGCGGTTTGCGCGGGGGGCGGTTGGGCTGTTGTCGCTGTTCCTGTTTCGTCTTGAACAGCTGGCCGGCCAGCGAGCTGAAAATGATGAACAGGAAGATCGCGATCTGGATCCAGTCGACCGCCAGTAGGGGAACCAGTTGCTGCATGATGGGTACGTCAGATCTCCGAAGTTACAACACCCGTCTGCACTGAGCTCGCTGTGACGCACAAGTCGAGCGATACCGAAGACCGAGAAGAGGAACCGCGGATCGAACGGACAAAACGGATGTCCACGGATCTGTCCGTGCCGATCCGTACTCTCCGTCCAATCCGTGGCTACCTCTCCTCCTTCGGTCCAAACAGAACGAGATATCCTCCGGATCTAGAGTGAATCCTGTTCGTCGACTCAGGCAAAACCAACACTTCTAAACTGTACGGCCTTGCGCGGCGAGGGGATGCGCGCGACAAACACCCAATTGGCGATTGGCTACATCTTACCGATCACGTGCACTTTCTCATTCGTGCAGCCGCGCCCTCCCGAATAACGATTTCGAACCTGGATCTACGGTGGTGTTGCGGTGCGATCGCGCCGCACGCTTCCGGTACCGGCAATCGCAGTTCGCATTTCCGTGTCGGCCTGCACGTTTCGCAACTTGTAATAGTCCAGAATTCCGAGTCGTCCGCTGCGGAACGACTCGGCCATGGCGCGTGGCACTTCGGCCTCGGCTTCGACCAGGCTGGCGCGGCTCTTTTCGATTTGTGCCAATTGTTCTTGCTCCGCGGCCGTTGCCATGGCCCGTCGCTGTTCGGCTCGAGCCCGCGCGACACGCGTGTCTGCCTCAGCCTGATCGGCTTGAAGTCGCGCACCAATATTGTCGCCCACATCGATGTCGGCGATGTCGATCGAGACGATTTCGAACGCCGTCTGGGAATCAAGTCGTCGGGAGAGCACGGCTTTGGAAATCATGTCGGGGTTTTCGAGCACGCGTTTGTGGCTATCTGCCGAACCGATCGCGCTGACAATCCCTTCGCCGACTCGGGCGATAATCGTCTCCTCGGTTGCTCCGCCGATCAGCCGCTGCAGGTTGGCCCGGACGGTTACGCGGGCTTTGACTTTCAACTGAATGCCGTCTTTCGCGACCGCATCGAGCGTTGGGCGACCCGAGCCCCGAGCTGGACAGTCGATCACTTTCGGATAGACACTCGTCTGCACGGCCTCCAGACAATTCCGCCCGGCCAGATCGATGGCCGTTGCTTCCTGAAACGTCAGGTTAATTGTCTTGGCTTTATTCGCTGCGATCAGGGCGCGGATGACGAGCGGAACATTTCCGCCCGCCAGGTAATGCGCTTCCAGAGCGCGGCTTGTAATCCCGGTGGTTGCCTCGTCCAAGCCTGCCTGCACGGCCATGATCTTGCTGCGCACGATCGCCGCTGGATTGACTTTGCGAAACGTCATTCCCAACAGGTCGAAGATCGAAATGCTGGCCCCGGTGGTGACCGATTGGATCCACAGTCGGAAATACCGTGCGAACACAAC
This sequence comes from uncultured Pirellulaceae bacterium, assembly GCA_964522605.1. Lineage (GTDB taxonomy): Bacteria > Planctomycetota > Planctomycetia > Pirellulales > Pirellulaceae > CAVZLD01. The sequence goes on along the minus strand of CAZFWV010000183.1, from coordinate 963 downwards.
GAGGACAACAAGCACAACCAGCAGGACGAGGATCCCGCCAATAATTGTGAGGATTTCGGTGGCTTCCATGGTTTGGTCCGTGTGTTCCGGAGGGAGTTAAGCGATCCTCGGTTCGTGACGTTCCCGATCCAACCACCGATCGCGGCTTTGTGGGCGGTTCAATGGCAGTGGTATCCCACCTACCCACCGTTGTCAAGACAGCGAATCGTCGAATGGGTCGGGGATCACGGCATCGATCGATGGCCCGGAGGATTCCTCGGTCGAAGCAGCAAGTGGTCGGACAACCAGGTGGTTCCCACGAACAGCAATCACCTCGATCGGCGTGTTCTTTTCGATGGTCATTCCTTCACTGATGGCATCGATCGTTCGTCCCTCGATCCGGATTGCACCGGCGGGCAACATGGCGGTGATGGCAATGCCGTGGCGACCGATTAGCTGTTTTTGCACCGAGTATTGGCGCGACAGGATTTCGTCTTCCCGTGGAGGTTGAATCAGGATCTTGCGTCCGATCGGCGTTTTTGGCCAGAGCTTGATCAGCAGCCAGATCAACAGGGGCAACAAGACGCCGGTGGTAATCAGGAACAACGCCCCGGCCTTGAGTCCGCCGTACATGAAGGCGGTGACGATCGCACCAATGAAGGCCAACGCCGCCGCCGCCGACAAGATGCCCGCGGAGGGAATGAATGCCTCCAGGATCGTCAGGGCGATTGCCAGAAGCAAGAGAATGATCGGCCAGAACAGGTTGCTCATTCGACGTTGTGTTTACGGTTCATGAATCGTTGTGCAATCAACGGAATGCCCCGATTCCTTAGGGATGATTCAAAAACAACTTCGGCAATTGAGGGAGGGCGAGGCTCCTGCCGAGCCGTGGGTCTCCAGACGATTCACGGCTCGGCAGGAGCTTCGCCCTGGGCTGTTGAAAATCTGACAGGCTCGTCCGTAGCCGACCCGATCCACTCTGGC
>CAZFWV010000182.1:0-13431 GCA_964522605.1 uncultured Pirellulaceae bacterium | reverse complement strand
CCGGGGGAGAAGGGAGCGAGGATTTCGGTTTGTTCATTGCCTGCCAACCAACCACGTGCAACCTGCACGACCTCCGTGCGGGAGAGAGAGTGAATCCACGATTCTACGGCACCCCGTCGTCGGCGTCGAGGAATGCAGCGTGATTCCGCGCACGCGAATCCGCGGTTGCCCGCGGCACATCGAATCTCCCGAGTGTCGCACGTCGTCTCCGAAAACCGGTGCGTGAGAGGGAGAGGGAGAGGAACTACGGACGTTACGGACCGGACGGAGCAGCACGGATTCGCGCTCAATGACCGACTATGGCAATGACCCAAATCACGGTATGCTGTGGCTACTGCCCGTGAATCGCTCACCCACCTCCTTCGCAGGATCCACGCCATGACTCGATCGTATCAACACACGCATGTTACGCGGCGCGATTTCTTGCAGACCTCTGCATTCGGACTGACTGCCGCGACACTCAGCGCTTGGCCGAACCTTATCCGAGCGGCTGACGATACCACGGCCTCAAACATGAGATTTGGGCTGGTTACCTATCAGTGGGGCAAGGACATGGACCTTCCGACCCTCATCGACGCGTGTGAGAAGTCGGGTTTGCTGGGAGTTGAATTGCGGACGGAACATGCGCATAAGGTCGAACCCAATCTGTCGGCAGCGCAGCGAAAGGACGTGCGCAGTCGCTTTGCGGATAGCCCCGTAACCCTGGTGGGCTATGGTTCGAATGCCCAATTTCACGAAGCTGACCCGGAAAAGGTGAAGCAAAACATTGAGCTGACGAAGCAATACGTGAAATTGATGCACGACTGCGGCGGCTCTGGAGTGAAGGTGAAGCCCAACGGTTTTGCGCGCGGCGTACCCCAGGAGAAGACGATTGAGCAAATCGGGCGTGCGCTAAACGTTGTCGGGGCCTATGCGCAAGACTTGGGGCAGAAGATTCGCGTCGAAGTGCACGGAAGCGGAACCAGTGCGTTGCCGGTGATGAAAGCCATCTTCGACGTGGCGAATCACCCCAATGTGGGAGTTTGCTGGAACTCGAACGGCGAGGACCTACAAGGAGAAGGTCTCGCGGCAAATTTCAATCTCGTAAAAGATCGATTGGCCGATACCGTGCATGTCCGCGAGTTGAATGAGGGCGACTATCCGTACGCGGACTTAATGCAATTGTTCCTGAACATGGACTATTCTGGGTGGATCCTGCTGGAAGCTCGCCGCGATCCAGCCGACAAAGTCGCAGCCATGATCGAGCAGCGTGAAGTCTTTGAAAAACTGACCAAGCGCTGATGGCGGTGTGTGCGACGGTCTTTTATAGGGGCCGGATTCGCATGTTGCGATAGGCAACCTCGGCCCCGTGATCCTGCAAACCAATATGGCCTTCGCGCTTGAAGTCTTTCAGCGCATTACGGAACTTGTTGTCCGTGCCATCCGGATTCTTGCCCGGCTCACTCCACTCATTCAGGTCCATCTCGATGATTTGCTCTCCGTTCATCTCCACCTGGATCCTCTGATCCTTGGTCGTGATCACCAGGTGATTCCACTCGTTCGGACGATCGACAATTTTGCTGGGAGCGAGACAGTCATAGACCGCGCCACATGTGTGCTTGCCCGGTTGCTTGGAGGGCGTATAGATCTGGATTTCGATTCCCGTCTGCACATTATCAGTCGGTTTGTCGGTTCGGATGAAGACTCCACTATTTCCGGTTGTTTTGAATTCCAAATCGAGCACGAAATCTCCAAACCGATCTTTGGTCCAGAGATCGCCGGCCTGACGTTTGCGAACGACCGCACCGTCTTCCAGAACCCACCCGTCACTGGGCGCTCCACCGCGGGCGTTCTGCCAGGCGGACAGATCGGAGCCATCGAGGAGAACTCGCCACGCATCATCTTGGGAAGTCCCATCGATCGCGGCCAAACCGATCGAGACGGCTTCGCGCACATATCGTTCGCGTTCATCGGTCCGAGTTTCCTGCAAGTGCTGATAAACGCGTCGCGCATCGTCTTTTTCGTCGGCGTGAGCCAGATTCTCGGCCAACAGCAGACAGGCCTGGGTCGCTTTGATGCGTTCATATCCTGTTGCGTCATCGGCCGCCTGGAGAACCGAGTTGATGCTGGAAGGTTGGCCGATGCGCGCCAACCCCCATACCGCGGCCAAGCGCAACTCTTCGTCGGCACTCGTCAACAGATCGGTCAGTGCCGGCACCGAGGGCTGATCGCGCAGGACTCCCAGAGCCTGTGCGACCGTCAGTCGACAGGGATCGGGGACCTCGGACAAGGCATTTCTGAGCGTTTCGGCGGCCGCCGATCCGATCGCCAACAAGGCCTGCGTCGCGGGCTCACACAGTTCCGGATCGGAGAGAACTTGGCCGAGCACGGGTACGACTTCTACGCCACCTGCCACCTGGAGCTGACGAATGACAAACGCATTCACCTCGCGCGGCCGATCCGGTTGCAGCGTCGAGGCGAGCGCTTCGGCAACCGTTTTCCGCAGTTCACTGTCCTGGGCAGAAACGGAGACCGCCAGCGCATGCAACAGATGGTGCGGTCGTGTGTCTCCTCCCTGAGCAGGTCCTTTCAGCAAGTTGACGAGGGCGACAACTCCGTCTCGACCAAGCGACTGCATTTCCGCAACGGCCTGCAACATCGCCTCACGATCCGCCCCACTCAAAATCCCCTGATCATCGGGCGATGGAAACTTCTCAACGACTTTCGAAAGATCATCCGCAGCGATCATGAATTGAGTCCTTAATTACATTTTCACCGTTGGTTGCGCAGTGATCAATGATTCACAGATGCCAAGGCGCACGCATGGGCTGATTGACCAGACGATTTGCCTCCTCATCGCCGATAATCTGTTCGTTGACTGGGTCATACTGAATCTTCCGGCCGACGCGAATCGCAATGTTTGCCAGATGCAGGAGGCAAGCACAACGGTGGGCGGCTTCGGCATTTCCGCCAGGTTGTTTTCGAGTTTTCACCGCTTCCGCGAAGGAAACGAGTGGCTCTGGATCCGGCATTTCTTCGACCTTCTTGCGATCTTCCTCGCTCAGGTCATTCAAGCTCACATCGCGTTTCTCTTGGCGGTCGTACGCCGGCCCCCACTCGCCACTATCCATCACGATTGTCAGGCCATCGGCATACTTCAATTCGACCCAAGCCCAGACCCCGGTAACTTCGGGATGAGCCGGCGGCGCAAAGGCCTCAATCTCAACCGGACTGGTGTCATCCTTGGCATAGATCCACTGAACGGGATCGAAGTGGTGCTGTCCCATATCGGCCAAGCCGCCGCCCTCATAGTCCCAGTAACCGCGGTGCGTTCCCCCAACGCGTTGGGGAACGTATGGCTTAAGAGGTGATGGGCCACAGTACATGTTCCAATCCAGATTGGCTGGAACCGGCTTCGGCTCGAGTCCAGGCCGACCGCTCCATTCCTTGATCTTGAATCCACCGCGTTCAATACGAACTGCCCGACATGGATTCAGCAGACCGCTTTTCATGATCTTATGGGTCAGGATGTTGTCTTTCTTCCGGCTCGCTCCAAAACGGCCGAACGTCCCGACTTGAAAAATGCGACCGTAACGCTTGAAGGCATTTACGACAGCCCGTCCTTCTGCGATGAAGCGGGTCATCGGTTTTTCGCAGAGCACATCTTTTCCCGCTTCGGCGGCCGCGATCGAAATCAGCGCGTGCCAATGAGGGGGTGTGGCAATCGCCACCAGATCGATGTCAGACCGGTCCAGCACGCGGCGGAAATCCGTGTACTTGGTCTGGTTGTCGGCACGATCTACCCAGCGCACATCGCATTCCGCCACCTTCCTGACATTCAATCCCTCACTCATCCTCGTGAACGTACCGGGCCCGCGGCCTCCCACACCAATCAACGCACCATTGAACGTCTCGCTGGGAGGCACGTAGTCTTCTCCACCCAGCACATGACGCGGAACAATCGTGAAGGCAGCCGAGGCGGCGCCCGTCGTCTTCAAGAACTCGCGTCGAGATGATCTGTTGCTGCTGCCCATTTCACGCTTCCCACTGAAAGGAGTTCGGAGAATCATTATCTCTGTGTGCAGGCTAGCAGGTTTTCTTGGGGATACAACCAGTAGAGGAGTGCGCAACGAGGGCAGCACGAGCGAGGGTTATTGCCGTACCCAGGGAGAGAAGAAAATGAAGGAACCACGGATCGGACGGACGGTACGGAGCTCCACTGATTGGCGCGTTGATCATCCTTCACGTTCATTTGATCTGTGCTTCCTCTTTACGCGAATTTGAATTCTCGCGATGATGTTGCCTGTGGCTTCTTGACACTTGAACGTATTCTCAGAACCGGGAGGGCGAGACACCTGCCGAGCGGATAGGGTGATCAACTCCACCTCGGCAGGAGCCTCGCCCTGGCCTGTTGAAAATGTCTTCGACTCGGAAACAGGGGAAGTTCTGACAGGCAATGAACAAACCGAAATCTTAGCTCCCTTCTCCCCCGGCTTTGCGGGGGGAGAAGGGCTGGGGATGAGGGGGCACGGCATTCCAAAGTCCCAAGATTCCTCGTGAATTGTGGCGAGTTGAAAGCCCCTCTCCCCGAAACGGGGCGAGGGGAGCCAGAGTGGATCGGGTCTGCTGCGGACGAGCCTGTCAGTTTTTCAACAGCCGAGCCTCGCCCTCACGAACAACGGTTTTGAAATCGGCGTTAGAGAATTCGAGACGACTGGCACTCCACGGACAGCCTCGCTGACACACACATGACACCACAACCTTTTCTCGGCGTACTGCTGCATGCGATTGGTGGTTTTGCAGCGGGCAGTTTCTACACACCACTCAAACGAGTTCAACGCTGGGCCTGGGAGAGCTTCTGGTTAGTGATGGGGTTGGCCGCATGGCTCGCCGCGCCTTGGATCGTGGCCCTGATGACGACACCAAGACTGGGTGACGTGCTGGCAGCAAGTCCAACGAAAGCGTGGTATCTGTCGGTTCTTTTTGGCGCACTCTGGGGACTCGGGAATCTTACCTTCGGTCTTTCGGTGCGCTATCTCGGAATGGCACTCGGCTACGCCGTCGCGCTGGGCTTCTGCATGTCATTCGGCACCTTGCTGCCACCGCTTTACAACGGACTGCTAGGCACACAGGAGGACTGGGATCAACTGCTGCGTCTGTTCACGACAACATCGGGAATCACAGTGCTGACGGGTGTCGCGATCTGTCTGTTGGGAATCGCGATGTGTGGTCTGGCCGGCATGAGCAAGGAAATGGAGTTATCGGAAGAGCAGAAGCGAGAAACGATCAAGGAGTTCGCACTCGGCAAGGGTTTTGTCGTTGCAACGGCTTCCGGTATCCTGAGTGCATGCTTTGCCTTTGGGCTGGCCGCCGGCAAACCGATCGCCGAACTATCGCGGGAGTTAGGCACGCGACCCGTGTTTGCGAATAACGCAGTGCTGGTTGTCATCTTGCTCGGCGGCTTCGCGAGCAATGCAATCTGGTGCGTTTATCTCAATATTCGCAACCGCTCGTATTCCGACTATGTGACGGGCCCGGCCGTGCAGCAACTGCAGAATTATTTTCTGTCCGCGCTGGGCGGCGTGGTCTGGTACGGCCAGTTTTTCTTCTACGGAATGGGCACGACGAAACTTGGTGAGAAGTATGACTTCTCCAGCTGGTCGATTCACATGGCCTTCATCATCGTCTTCAGCAATCTCTGGGGTCTCTATTTCCGCGAGTGGCAGGGCACGAGCCGCCGAACTCAAACGCTCGTCTGGGGTGCCATTCTGACACTGATCGCCTCGACGATGATCATCGGCTACGGCAATTACATGGGAGTTTAGGCACCGCTTGACTCGGCGAGGGCGACCTGCAGCCACCCTTTGGCGTACGCCCAGTCGTTATCGGCTGTGGCGATGGAGACGCCGAGCACGTCGGCGGCCTCCTGTCGCGTGAGTCCGGCGAAGAACCGCAACTTCACGAGTTCCGCGGCCCGAGGATCCAAGGCCTGCAGCTGATCGAGAGCTTCATTCAGGGCGAGCAAATCGGTTCCGTCGCCGATCGTAACGCGCTCTGCTTGCGACATATCGACTTTGTGATGCCGTCCACCCGCAGTCGGTCCCAAACGGCGTCGCGCCTGTTCGATCAAGATTCGTCGCATCGCTTCGGCAGCGGCAGCAAAGAAATGGCCGCGTGAATCCCAGTGCTGCGCTTTCTTGACATCGACGAGTCGAATGTACGCTTCATGCACGAGCGAGGTTGCATCCAGTGTGTGGTCCGGTGCTTCCTGCGCCATACGCGATGCCGCAAGTCTGCGCAGCTCCTCGTACACAAGCGGCAACAACTGCTCCGCCACCGACGGATCACCCGCTTCAATCTTCGAGAGGATCTGTGTTACGTCTTTCATCCGTGGACTCCGCCTGACGGTCCGCCTCTCAACTCCATGCTACCGGCCGGGTCGCTGGAAAGACCCGCAGGATGGCCACGCGCAACGGGTTCATGTCAGCTTTTGTGGATTTGACCTGTGATTCGAAAAAGAAGTAGGAAGACCTGGAAATTGTGCGAAGTCTCCGTTGGAGGACCTGGGGCGGAGGAGCCACGGAGGAGCCGGAGATTCTCCAGTTGACTTTTCTGACGGTAGCGCAAGTCGGCAGCTGACATGCACCCACGCGCAACTCGGTCGAACACGATCCCTTCTCAAAGCATCCCATCCCCCAAGTTCTCATCGGATTCCCAACCGCTGGGAAGAGAAATCAGACTCATCTGCGCATCGTCGAACAGGGAGTCAACGGCTTCCGCCGGCAGAAGATCCTCGGGCAGAGCAGGAGAGGCCGACGAACGGGGCGTCGTTCTTTCTGCGACTGGCGAGACGGGGATTCCGGTTGCGGAGACGGGCGCTGTCGCCGCAGCATAGTCTGCGATCGAATCGTCGAAGATTGAGGACGGCTGCGCGGCACGAATGACCTCGGGCGAGTACGTTCCGGCCTGCAAGGCAAGCACAAGATCGCCCGTATCGAAGTCGCCATCGCCGTTCCAATCGCCTTCTTCCCAGGTGGAATTATCGGGAATCCCATCTTCGTACTCACCGGCCTGGAGAACGAGGACAAGGTCCGCCTCGTTGAAGATCCCGTCGAGATTCGAATCCCCGATGATCCGCGGCCCGGTTCCCGGCGTACCGCCGCGAATTCCGCTGGCCTGCCAATTCTCTCCCTGATTCCACGCATCTAAATCCGCCTGGTGGGGATCGACGAACTCCAGGCTGAAGCCGCCGCCATCGGTGGAAGGATACCATCCGTCGTCATAGGCAAACTGTTGAACGATTGCGTTGGTCGCGTCGAGCAGGGTAATGGTCTCACCACCGTTATCCAGTCGACCGGTGAAGGAACCGGGCGGGTCCTGGCTGCCCTGACCATTGGCGAGAGGGACTTCACTTCCATATCGCGAGAGAAACGCATCTCGGTTCCCGGGCACGACGAGCCGGCCCCCGGGCGCGAGCGTCTGCGCGCTGAAAACAAAGTCAATGCCTTCCTCCTCGCTGTTTGGCTGAACGTAAACGAAGCGGACTCCAGTCAAGTCGAGCGATTCGGGCCCCGTGTTGATGAGTTCGACAAACTCAAACTCATCGTTGTCCAACTCCAACTCGCCCTCCACCGGTCCGCTCGGGTTGTAGTGTAGTTCGCTGATTCGTAGATAGTCGCGCACGGGGGCCGCCGCAGAGCTGGTCACCGTAATGACGTCACTCGTCACGAGCTGGCCCTGATAATCGTACGCCTCGAGCGTAACTTCTTGCGTTCCCCGTCCTACGGGAACATCGACAAGCCACTGGTTGTTGGTCGACCAGGTGATGGGCAGCGGAACGTTCTCGCCGCGGAGCCGAACCTCACGCACATCGACCCAACCTGTTCCTTCCAGTCGAGCTGTGGTCGAATCACCCACATCGAGCGGCCCCGCTGTCGTGATCTCGAAATCCACCTTGGGAACCGCTCGCTCGATCTGCCCTCGCGTCGTTTCCGTCCCCATCGCCGACGTGTAACGCTGGCCGATATACGACTTGAATCCTTGGAAGAACGACTGGCCCGGCACCAATTCGTCAAAATGATCGATCCACGGATCCATGTAATCGCGATTGAACGTCGTCTGCAGAATATCGTAGACGTGACCGTAGTACGCGTGCTCGCTTCCTGGATCCGAGAGAAGTTTTCTCAGGTCGCTGTTGAGTACGAGCGATGAGGTCGCTCCCTGAGTGAAAGAGAAATCCATATCCCACGGCAGGAACAGAGTCTTCCCATCCGTCGGTCGGACATAAAAGACGCCATTGTGCTGCGCACCGCTGATGTAATTGTCGCCGATTCCGGCAAGCGTCTGGACAGCAAACGAACGGAGCCATTGATCGACATCCAAAAGTTGTTGCGTTTGCGGATGAAAATCCGGACTATTCTGGTTCAAACCCAAGGCTTTGAGCATGACCATCAGCTGGCTGTAATCATCTTCCTTACGGTTATTCTTGATTAACCAATGCCAGCGATAGAGCTCCTTATCATCGCCCTGATTTTGCATGGGAACGCCCACAACACTATCCGGAGTCGGGCGTTTCAGCCCTTCCGGCCCACCCGTCGTCGTCGTCGGATAATAAATCAACTCGTACTCAAACACCGTCCCCTGGCTTCCGTTTTCGTACTGGGAATCCAGAAACACGTCGTTGTACCGAGCCATATTCAACATCGCGCTTCCGGTGTGCCGGGACTGCGGTGCGATCACGTGGATCAGATCATCATAGATTTGCGGTAGATCGCCGGCATGATTGATGATTTGGCGAACGATGATTTCTTCCTGACTGTACTCGTCCCCCGTACCGCTGCGATCAACACCGATCGTTTCATGGACTCCACGGAAAAGATGTTCGGGATCGAACCCGATATTGAAGCCCACACGAACGTTCTGGAACCGCCCGCGCTGACTGCCTTTCAGGCGAACGCCCACATCGTAGAAGATCTCTTGCTCGCGATAGATCACCGTCGCGCCAATTCGGGCATTGCTCATCACGTTCGTCAATTCGTGCAGCCGATCGGTATCCTCGGGAGTCATCAAGATCCGCACCGTGTGCCGCACATCACTATTCGCCTGCCCGTCCTGCACACGGTAGAGTGCACGGGATTCGGGCCCGGCGGCAGGATACATCGAAGCCGCGCCCTGGCCGTCCTGGCCTTCGACGTAAAACTGCACGAGACTACTGCCGGCCTGCCCCGGGATCGTGGCGACGTAAGTGCCTTCCTGATTCAGAGTCATCGGCAGACCAACAAACTCGGCACCGTTGACCGAATACCACACCGTCAACTGCGCGATCCCTTGCGCATCACTCGCCTGGATCGAAACCTGGACGGGCTGCTCGGGATCGGGAACGGCTGGCGAGTGGATCAACCCGCGATAGGTCGGACCGATATTCGATTCGTAGCGTGAATTGACCTGTCCCGGTGTCCCGACGCTCAGTGGCTGGCTGAGACGCGTGACGCGCGGCAACCGGTTGAAGTACAGGCGTGAGTTCAGCTGATTCGAACCGGAGACCCAGCGTGCGCGGAATGAGATCTCATAGTCATTACGGTTGTTCAGCCGGATATAATCGTCGCCAATCTTGAATGTCGTCTCGGCGTGATTGTGCATGTGTTCCGTGGGCCCGGAGGCCACCAACCGCAGAACCTGATTGTTCGGGTCGTCTGGATCAACGATCACGGAACCTTGATGCGTGCCGATGATCCGCCAGGCCGCGGCTTCCGCACCCGGCAGATCATTCTCGAAATCGCCATTCTGAAGGATCTGCCGGGCCTCGGCTGTGCCCGGGTTTTCGATGACGCGAATGTCATCAATCAGCACTTCCCCATCGTCCAACAACCCCAGGATCAACTCGTGGTATTGAGCGGGATCATTCCCGTTGTTTCGGCCGCTTCCCGAGTACGTAATCGTCTGCCACGAGCTGCGCGATAGCTCGTTGCTGGCAGCCCATGCTTCCGCCACTGCATTGTCACTAAACGGATCGCGCAGCTCCAGGCTTGCTGCCCGTCCATCGGCTTCACTGGGCCACCGACCCTCGTCGTAATACCGCAGCCAGTCCACCGGGTTGCCGTGTTGATCCAGGAGCTCGATCCGCTCACCGCCGTTCGCCAAGCGGCGTGAAAACGGTCCCAGTACCTGTTCCGATCGGAGTTCCGGACGCGTTGACAGCAAGCCTTCGGGATCATTCGCAACGACCAGATAGGAATCGGGCCCGAGCTGCGTTCCGGCGGGAAATACGAAGTCAATCGCCTCGGCGAAGGACCAGCCGCTGAGGTCTACCGTTTTCGTTGGGCTGCGATTATAGAGTTCAACCCATTCTTCCGGATTGTCGTACAACCGATCACTCTGAGGAGCATAGAAGCCGGGCGCGTGATACATCAGTTCGTTGATCACGATATTGTCGTCGATCACGAATTGATTCGTTCGTCCAAATGTCGGCTCGCTCGGAATCAACCAGCGCTGCTCATGACGGGGGGAACGGCCGCGCAACTGCAGAGTCACTTCCTGGGCGTCAACGACTTGATTCCCGCCCGGCGCGAGCAGGAAGATCCGATCCTCATTTCCCGCACGAATCCCCAAGGGGCCGAGTTCAATGCTGAAATACGCACCCGGAGCGACGACCCGCGAAGGAAACTCGTATCGACGATTATCATTTGCGGACGAATAGAGAGTGTAGCCCTGCAGATCGACCGGTTGATCACTCAGATTGGCCAACTCGACAAAAAACGGATCCGACCAGCCAGCCGAGATTTCGTTCAGCTGGATCGCGGCATGTTCCATCGGCTGATCGGCCGGGAAGTTCTCGGCTCCTGGAGTCCCGTTCATTTGCCGACTGGTCGCCCAACTGCTCGCCTCGGCCGTCGCCAGATGGACACTCCGTTTTGCCAAAGTTGCGCCGGAACCATCAGGCCCGACGGGCCAGTTTCCTCGATCGTTGTAATCGAGCAGATCCATCACACGATCCGAGTTGTTTCGCAATTCGATCTCTTCACCGCCGTTATCCAGGCGGCCTTCGAAGGGCCCCAGCGCCCCCGCGAAACCGATCGCTTCTTGCAGCGCCACCGGATCCGCGGCAATCACCAGGTAGCCGCCACCGGGAATCACGGTTCCGGCAGGAAAGGCGAACGACATTCCACCACTCAGCCGCCAACCCGTAAGATCCATGTCGATCGCCATCTGGTTGTGCAACTCAACCCACTCCAACTGCTCATCCGTCGAACCCGCCGGGTTGTACATGATCTCATTGAAGGTGACGATCGAGTCGCCCGTGGGATCCGTCTCCTGCACTGTTCCCTCGTTGACAATCAGATTTACCACGACCGGTGCGGACTGAGCTCGCGCGTCCGACGCTCGATAGGAGAACTGATCGCGGCCCAAAGCCCCATTCGCGGGCTGATAGATGAACGAGCCGTCCTGATTCAATTGAAGTGTTCCGCGGTTCGGCGGGCTTACTAACTGCACGCTCAGCTCCGGATCATCGACGTCGATGTCGTTGCTCAGCAGACCATCTTCCGCAGCAATCTGCAGCGTCGTATTCGGCTCCGTCACATACGTGTCTGCGACCGCCACAGGTGGGTCGTTAACGGCGACGACCTCAATCCGGACCGTTGCCGTACCGGATGACAATAATCCGTCGCTCAAGTTATAAGTGAACTGGTCATCTCCAAAGTAATTCAAGACGGGCACATAGCGAAAGGAACCGTCGGGCTGGACTTCGAGCTGACCGTGTTCTGGCAGACTGATTAGCGTCAGCTCAAGTGGGTCTCCTTCGGCATCTGCGTCATTCGCCAACAAGCCGCCCGCTGCATCGACCTCCAGCACTTGATCTTCATTCATCACATACTGATCATCCGCGGCAACGGGAGCACTGTTCACCACCAGCGTCACGGTCGCCGGACCCGAAATCGAAGTGCCGTCGTTGATAACATAGGTGAAGCTCGTTGTGCCGAAGAACCCTTCCGGATCGTATCGAAAGGAACCATCCTCGCGTAGCGTCACACTGCCCTGCGCGGCACCTTGCTGCAGAACGGCACGCAACACGCCCTGGTCGGGATTCAAGTCGTTGGCCAATACGCCTTGAGCGATTGGCACTTCCGTGGCCTGTCCGGGCAACAACTCATATCGATCCGCAACGGCTGTTGGCCTATCGTACGCGGGAAGAACATTGAGCGTGACGGTCGCAATGTTCCCCAGCCGAAAATCTTTTGCGGCGTAGGTGAAGCTGTCGAGACCGAAAAAATCCTTCTCGGGCGCGTAGACAACGCTTCCGTCTGGCTGCAGTGCCAATTGCCCATGTGCCGGAGGTGTAACGATTTGCGCCGTGAGGGGATCTCCATCGGGATCCGTGTCGTTTCGCAGAACACCATTTGAGGCTGTGACGAGCAGCGGCGTGTCCTCCGACAGCGAGTACGCATCGTCGACCGAGACCGGTGGCTGATTGCTGTAGTACGCCGTGACGTCCTGGACAATCGTCGCGACTTCCGTTTCGGAGAGTGCTCCGTGATAGAAATGAACCTGGCCAATCTCCCCCGTGAACGGCAACTGCCCCGTCTGCAGGATCCCAAACGTAACATCGAGCGTCGCTGTCAGCCCCGGGTCGGCATCATTCCGCGCCACGGCAGGCTGATCGTCGACGTAGAGAGACAACTGAGTTCCGGAGCGAGTGAAGGTGACGATATGCAACTGGCCATCATTCAGTCCGGACGCTTCGCCGTAGAGCGTCTTGGGAGCCGCACCGAAGGCAATTCCCATTCCGGCCGAGATCTGCCCGGATTCGTTGATCGAGATCCCCCAATCACGGGTTAATCCCAGCGCATCCGAATCCACCAGGCCCGTGTTCTTGAACCACTCCGCCTGACCGCCTTCGAGGGCCTGCGAATCCGTACGGAAAGCAACGACAACGGAGAAATCGCCAGTCTGCGCGAGCGGGTTATTGATCGACCGGACGCGAAAACCGTCGTCTCCATCCGCCGGCGCAAAGCGGACCATCGAGCGTCCGCCCAGAGCCTCGGGAATCAACGTCGGACTGCCAATCGAGGCGGCGCGGATCGAGTCCACGGAGTCGAGCCACTCCGCAACCGGCGTCTCGCCACCGTCGACTGCGGCCAAGTCATCCGCCACCCACTTCGCCACGAGGTCGCCAGCCAGCAGGCAGCGCGTCTCGAGCATCTCGATCGACGGGGGACGGTATTTCCGAAACGATCGACTCGAATTTGTTGCGATGGTCTTCTTGAATCGAGGACGTCCGCTGCGCATCAAAGTGCCTCCCACCATGTCTGCTGACCGGTCCGGGACGTCTCCGCAGATCCGGACCCACCTCACGCCGCCTGAGCCCCTTCTCGCCGCACGTGGCACATTCTAACTCACATCTACACCTTTTTCCCGAAGTTTTCTCGCCCAACGCCGGGACAGGCAACGCGTGAG
>CAZFWV010000181.1:0-13458 GCA_964522605.1 uncultured Pirellulaceae bacterium | reverse complement strand
CCGCAAACGCTGGCCTGCGACCAATGTGCACTTGAAGCGGGCTGTCGGATCCGAGGTCGACGAGTCCATGCGTTTTCGCCCCCGAAGTCCCAAGACTCAACCACGAGGACCTGATCGAGATGGCACAACCTGCGGAACACACGAACCGTCGCATGTGGTTGCTCAATGGGCTACGCGTCTTTGCCGTTGCCAGCTTGAGCGCCTTGGCCGGTTTCTTGGCGGGTCGGAAGGGACGGGCTGCGGAGCTTCGTTGGCAGATCGACCCGGACAAGTGCATTGGGTGCGGCAACTGCGCCACACGATGTGTGTTGGACGAGTCGGCAGTGAAATGCGTGCAATTGTTCGACATGTGTGGTTACTGCGATATCTGCACCGGTTACTTTGACCCGAACTATCGCGATTTGACGACCGCCGCGGAGAACCAGATGTGTCCGACGGGGGCGGTGATTCGGACATTCGTGGAAGAAAAGGCAGGCCAGCGGTTCTACGAGTACACGATTGATGCGGACTTGTGCATCGGCTGTGGCAAATGCGTCAAGGGTTGTGCCTTGATGAACGGCTCTCTCTACTTGCAAGTCATGCCGGACCTGTGTGTGAACTGCAATGAGTGTGCGATTGCGGTTGCCTGTCCGACTCAGGCGATTGCCCGAGTTCCCGCAGAACGACCTTATCGACTGAAGCAACAGGGGCTGAAGCTGCTTCAGCAGAAGGCACAGGAACCGAGCCAGACTGAAGTCCGTGATTTGCTGCAGCAGGTACTCGACGCATGACAAAAGTACGCCTTGGCCTCGCCGTTGTTCTCCTGGGATGCTTGCTGAGTGGAATGCTCCACGCCGAGTTGATTCCCACGCCCAGTTTTTCCGACCATGCGATTCCCACGACGCAAGTTCCCGCCGTTCGTTCGCAGACGTGGCAGGCGATCGATGTCGTTCTGTTATTTGCCGCACTGGTCGTGGCCACCTATCTGGCCCATGTCCGTCGATCGCGCAACGGGTTGCTGCTGCTGACTGTTTTCGCGCTCCTCTGGTTCGGTTTCGTGCGCGAAGGATGCGTCTGCGCCATCGGGGCGATTCAGAACGTGGCTCTTGCGACGGCGAACCCGGGCTACGCGATTCCGCTGACCGTGGTCTTCTTTTTCGCGTTGCCGCTGGCGTTCACTTTGTTCTTCGGTCGGACTTTTTGTGCGGCAGTCTGTCCGCTCGGCGCGATTCAGGAACTCGTTGCCGTGCGCAGCGTGCGCGTGCCCCGCTGGCTCGACCAAGTTCTCGGATTGATCGCCTATATCTATCTTGGATTGGCCGTCATTCTGGCGGCGACGGGAACCGCGTTTCTGATCTGCCGATACGATCCGTTCGTGGGATTTTTTCGGTTGAGCGGCAATGCGAGCATGATGATCTTCGGCGGCTGTCTGTTGTTGATCGGTCTGTTTGTCGGGCGGCCCTACTGTCGCTATTTGTGTCCCCTCGGGGCGATCTTTCGTGTCATGGCGCCCTTCTCTCGCTGGCACGTGCGGATTCCACCCGAAGACTGTATCAACTGTCGATTGTGCGCGGATGTATGTCCGTACGATGCCATTCGACCGCCGACGGTGCCGCAAAGTGTCCAGGCACGGCGAACAGGCCGGCGCGTGTTCGTCGGAATGCTGTGCCTGGCGCCGATTCTGATTGCGGCCTTCGCCGGACTGGGTGTACTCGCCGCCGGTCCGTTGTCGCGCTGGCATCCCGAAGTACGCCTGGCCGAACAACTGCGGCAGGAAGAGTTGGGACTTACCGAGCTGACGACCGACGCAAGCGACGCATATCGCAGCTCCGGACGACCTCTGCGCGAGGCTTACAGCGCGGCGCTGGCGTGGCGAGACAAGTATCGGACGTTGGGCATCTGGCTTGGCGGCTGGGTCGGTTTGGTTCTCGGAGGCAAGCTCATACAATTGTCCGTGCGTCGGCGCCAGACGGATTTTCAGCCCGATCGCTCGGGATGTGTCTGTTGTGGAAGATGTTTTTGGTATTGCCCGGTCGAGCAAGTACGTCTTGGGCTGATCGGTGATATTCCGGAAAGCGTGGCGGAGAAGTCGACTTGAGAGCACTCTTCAGCTTCACTGCGATTGTTCGGGCGGCGTGGGTGACGGCGATCTTTTCGGCCGTCGTCTGTACACTCATGCTCTGGGATTTCTCTCGTCGCACGCCTGAGTTACCGCTCGATTCCCCTCAATACGTTCAGTTGCGTCAGCAGCTTGAGAAACAATCGGACGCGACCGCACAGGAATCGTTACGCGCGCTGGATGCACGACTCCGGAGAGATTATTTTCGGCAGAAGAACTTCACGCGCCGCGGGGCATTCTTGCTGGTCGGTGGCGTCGCTGCGACCTTGTTGTTGGCCCACTGGGCGGCGACACTCCGTCGACGTTTGCCCGCTGTTCCTGCGCCGTCAATGTCGAGTAGTCCCGCACCCGACGAGCGGCGCCACGCCCAGTGGGCGGTTGTGGGACTCGGCGGTGCGTTGATGGCGTTCCTGTTGGCGATTCCCTGGCTGTTTCCGAGCGTCCTGCCTGCGGGAGCGGATCTGGCCGCGGCAGCCTCCGGAACGAAAGACGGGACCGATGCCAGCGAGGTTTCCGATGTGGAGACGCCTGCCCCCGCCCCCGAAGAATTGCCTCCCACACCCGAGGAGCTGGCCGCGAACTGGCCCTCCTTTCGCGGACCGGAGGGCTCCGGAGTGTCGGCTTCGGAAGACATTCCGATGGAATGGGACGGAGCAAGCGGTACGGGAATTCGCTGGAAAACGGCCGTGCCCCTTCCGGGAGCCAACTCGCCGATCGTTTGGGAGAACCGCGTCTTCTTGACCGGAGCGGATGCGGAGCGACGTGAGGTCTATTGCTTCGACACCGAGAGCGGCAAACTGCTGTGGCAGAGCCCGGTTGCCCCGTCGCGACCCGATGCGCCGGCCGAGGCGGAAGAACTTGAGGTCAACGAGGACACGGGATATGCAGCGCCGACGGCGGCCACCGATGGTCATCGCGTGTATGTGATGTTCGCCAACGGAGATCTCGCGGCGTTGGATTTCGCTGGAAAGGAAATCTGGAGTCAGAGTCTCGGGACTCCCGACAATCCCTACGGACACGCTTCGTCTCTGGCGATCTACAAGAATCGGGTAATCGTTCAATTCGATCAGGGAGCCGCCGATGACCAGCTCTCTCGCCTGCTCGCGCTTCAGGGAGACTCCGGCCAGATCGTCTGGCAGGTGACGCGGGAGGTTCCGGCATCGTGGTCTTCCCCCATTGTGGTCTCGCGCAGCGAACGACCGCGAATCATCACGGCAGCGGCTCCTTGGGTGATTGCCTACGACGCGGAAGATGGTCAAGAGATTTGGCGGGCGGACTGCCTGCGTGGCGATGTGGGGCCGTCCCCCGTCTATTCGGACGGGATGGTTTTCGTCGCCAACGACGGCGCGGATGCGGTGGCGATTCGCGATGGGGGGCAGGGCGATGTCACAGAAACGCATGTGCTTTGGCAGAACGATATCGGGATGCCCGACATCTGCAGCCCCCTCGTCACGGACCAATCCCTGCTGTTAATTGCCTCCTATGGCGGCCTGATTTGTTATGATCGCAAGGAGGGGGGAGAGCCGGTCTGGGAAGAGGACTTCGGCGCGATGTTCGCCTCATCCCCGGGCTTGGTCGGCGATCGGATCTACGTGATTGCCGACGATGGTCAGGGGTGGGTTGTGACCTCCGGTGCCGACGCTTGCGAGCGTGTCGCGGAGAACAACCTGGGAGAACGGTGTGTCACGAGTCCAGCCTTCCTGAACGGCAGGATTTACCTGCGCGGGGAACAACATCTGTTCTGCATCGGCGCACCATGAACATGCAACGAGGGGTCAGGCGCCTTCTTCCTGGAGGAAAAGGTCCCTGACACCTTTTCTGCTGGAACGCGATTTGGACCTGGATTATGTCTGAACTGGATCTGACACCGATTGAGAAGATTGTGGCCGATCATGGTCGGAGTTCCGAAGCTGTGGTGCCGATCCTTCAGGCAATCCAGAGTCATTACCATTTTCTTCCCGAACCGGCGCTGCGGCGCGTTTGCGATTTGACCGAGATCACTCCCGCGTCGATTGCGGGGGTTTCGACTTTCTATTCGTGTTTCCGCCACCAGCCGGCGGGACGCCACATTATCAGTATCTGCCACGGAACGGCCTGCCATGTGAAGGGAGCCGGATTGATCCAGGATGCGGTGGAGCAGCATCTTGGACTGGCTCCCGGTGAGGATACGGATAAAGACCGAAACTTCACGGTTGTTCGCACGGCCTGCATCGGTTGCTGCACCTTGGCGCCGGTGATCAGTGTAGACGAGGATAATCGCGGACACCTGCAGCCGAAAGACATTCCCACGGTCATCGAAGCGTCACTCAAAGCGAGAACGAATGGCGGACCGCAGCCGATCCCATGGTTGCGTCACACCGAACGGAGTCACGGCGGCGAGATTCGCATCGGGCTCGGCTCCTGTTGTGTCGCACAGGGAAGCGGTCAGGTTCACGAGGCTTTAGCTCGCGTGTTGGAGTCGACTCACGCCGACGCAAATCTGAAGTGTGTCGCTTGCGTGGGAATGTGCCATCAGACGCCGCTCGTCGAGATCGTGGATCCCGAAGGGCGATCGACGCTCTATGCCAAGGCACGTCCCGAACAGGCACGCGATCTGGTGTTGCAGCATTTTCGGCCGCGAGGCCTGTTTCGTCGCCTTGGATATTCGGTCTCGCGTCTGGTGGATCGTCTGCACTCCGATGAGGAGGACGAGGAGAACTCACAAAAACCGCTGGATGTGCAGCAGGGGCCGGTCTGTGCGTTTCGGGGACCCCAGAAGCATATCGCGACGGAAGCCTGTGGCCATCTGAATCCGTTGGATATACAGGAGTACCAGCGACATGATGGTTTCCAGGCGCTGCGTCGGGTGCTCGAGGAGTTCACTCCGGAACAGATCGTGACCGAAGTTCGCGAAAGCGGATTGCGGGGACGCGGGGGAGCGGGATTCGCGACCCACATTAAATGGAAGGTTGTGCAGGACGCCGCGTCCGAGACGAAGTACGTGATTTGCAACGGGGACGAGGGAGATCCCGGCGCCTTCATGGATCGGATGTTACTCGAGTCCTTTCCCTATCGAGTCATTGAGGGAATGCTGATTGCAGCTCGAGCCGTCGGGGCACGTCAGGGTTATTTCTACATTCGTGCAGAATATCCGGAGGCCGTGAAACGGATCAACGAAGCGATTCGTGTTTGCCAGGAACACAATTATCTTGGCGAGTCGATCTTGGGGCACGATTTTCACTTTGATCTGGCGGTCAAGCAGGGAGCGGGGGCCTTTGTCTGCGGAGAGGAAACCGCGCTGATCAACTCGTTGGAAGGCTTGCGAGGAACGCCCCGCCTGCGACCTCCGTTCCCCGCCGAGAGCGGGCTGTGGGGCCGTCCGACGTTGATTAACAACGTGGAGACGTTTTCGCTGGTGCCTTGGATTTTTCGCAACGGCGCTGCGGCCTTTGCCTCGATGGGAACGAAGACCAGTAAGGGGACCAAGCTGTTTGCGCTCGCGGGGAAAATTGCCCGGGGAGGCTTGATCGAAGTTCCCATGGGGGTGACGGTTCGGCAGATCGTGGAAGAAATCGGCGGTGGCGTGCCGGGGGGCCGCGCATTCAAAGCGGTTCAGATTGGCGGTCCGTCCGGCGGTTGCGTGCCCGCCGAGTTGGCCGACACGCCAATCGATTACGAAGCGTTGATTGAGGTTGGAGCGATCATGGGGAGCGGCGGTCTGGTCGTGCTCGATGATACGGATTGCATGGTCGACATTGCCCGCTATTTCTTGCGTTTCACCCAGGATCAATCCTGTGGAAAGTGCACGTTCTGTCGCGTCGGAACGAAACGCATGTTGGATATTCTTGACCGAATCTGCACCGGGAAGGCTCGGCGAGGCGATCTCGATCAGTTGGAACAGCTTGCCCGGATGGTCTGTTCCGGCAGCCTCTGTGGCCTGGGCAAGACCGCGCCGAATCCTGTGCTCTCGACGTTGCGTCATTTTCGGCATGAGTACGAGGCGCATCTTGAAGGACGCTGTCCGACCGGGAAATGCCGGGATTTGGTCCGTTACGAAGTCAACGATGCCTGTATCGGCTGCACGCTCTGTGCGCAATGCTGTCCGGTGGATGCGATTCCCTTCACGCCCTACAAGAAACACACGATTGACGACGAAAAATGCACTCGCTGCGACTCGTGTCGAACCACCTGTCCTGAAGCAGCGATCCTGGTGACCTCGCAAGGAGTACCGACGACCCTATCATGCCTCGAATAACGATTGATGATCGCGAATTGGAAGTTCCCGTCGGGACCACGATTCTCGACGCGGCAGCTCAGTTGGGCATCCAGATCCCCGTACTCTGTTTCCTGCCGGGCTATCGGCCTTCGACCTCGTGCCAAGTCTGCCTGGTCAAGGATCGCCGTCGCAACGCGCTTGTGCCGTCGTGTGCGACGCAGGTCGTGGATGGAATGCAGATTGACAGCGAGACGGAAGAAGTCCGGGCGATTCGACGGACCGCTTTGGAATTGCTGTTCAGTGACCACGTGGGCGATTGTCTCGCGCCCTGCTTTTTCGCATGTCCCGCGCACATGGACATTCCGCTCATGCTGCAACAGATCGGCGAGCATGATCTCCGAGAAGCGATTTCGACCGTCAAGCAGGATATCGCGCTGCCAGCCGTTCTGGGCCGCGTTTGTCCCAAGCCTTGCGAGAAGGGGTGCCGACGCAACGCGGCGGATGGTGCGGTCGCGGTTTGTGACCTGAAACGTTTCGTGGCCGATCTGGATCTCGAGTCCGGGCGACCCTATTTGCCTCCTTGCGCGCCGCCCACCGGGAAGCGGGTCGCCGTCGTGGGTGCTGGTCCGACGGGACTGTCCGCGGCCTACTACCTCGTACAGCAAGGCCACGAATGCGTCGTCTTTGAGCAGCAGGCACAGCCTGGGGGAAGGCTGCGGAAGGAGCCGAGCGATCAACTTCCTCCGCAGATCCTCGATGCGGAAGTCAACCTGGTATTCGATCTGGGGGCCCAACTGCGTGCCAACGAATCGGTTGAGGATTTGGAGCCGTTGACGCGCGACTTCGATGCGGTGTTGCTGACGTGTGGCCGCGTGACGCCAGAACAAGGTGAGCGTTGGGGACTCCCCATGACGAAACGGGGCATCGACGTTGACCGAGAGACGTTTCAAACGTCGCGTTCGGGTGTCTTTGCCGCGGGAAACGCCATTCGACCGACGGCTCTGGTGGTCCGCAGTGTGGCCGACGGCAAGGAGGTTGCGCATGTGATTGGCCAGTACTTGGCCGGAGAACCGATCACGCCGCCCTCGAAACCGTTTTCGACCCACATCGGAACGCTGCAGGAGGACGAAGCTCGTCGCTGGACTGCGATGGTCAGTCACGCGCGTCGCGAAGTTCCCTTGACGGGGATGGACTACTCCGCGGATGTTGCGGCATCGCAGTCGCAACGTTGTCTGTCCTGTGGATGTCTCGGGCACGGCAATTGTCGACTGGAAGAGTATGCGATCGAGTATGGGGTCGACCCGACACGATTTGCGGGCGAGCGAAGACTGGTCGAGATCATTCAGCGACCGGGAGGTGTGCGTTTCGAACCCGGCAAGTGCATCAAGTGCGAACTCTGTGTGCAGGTTGCTGCTGCGGCCGGCGAGCCCCTGGGGTTAACGCTCGTCGATCGCGGCTTTGACGTTCGACTGGCCGTTCCCTTCGATCGTTCACTGGATGAAGCCCTGACGAAGGTGGCAGCCGAGTGCGTTGCCGTTTGTCCTACCGCGGCTCTCTGCTTTGATCGGGAGCGAGTTCACACGATCGAGTCGGCGAACTGATGTCTGCAGCCCTTTGGCGGCAAGTCCGGGACGATTTCCGCGCAAGCTGGCGCGATCTGTTGTTGTATTACCTGCTGTTCAGCATCCTGGCAGTTCTGCTGCTCTCTCCGTTCGTCGCCTGGTTGTTCAGCCGGCTTGTGGCGAGCAGTGGACAGACAGCGATTGGGAATTTCGACATCGCTGTTTTCCTGCTCAAGCCCAAAAGGCTGTTGATTGCCCTCGGGGTGGCTTCGCTGTTCGCCGCCGTTTCGTTTCTGCGAATCAGCGGTCAATTGTTGATTGGCTACGGAGCGACCGACCAGGTCCGCGTGCGGTACGATCAGGCGCTGCTGTTTGTTCTGCGGCGGGCCAGGGACGTGATCATACTAAGCCTGGTGATCCTCGCGATGGGGGCCGCAATTTTATTGCCGTTTTTGGGGTTGGTCTGGTTCTTGGTCAGTCGATTGCTCGGCGCCCACGACATTAATCATTACTTGGAAGCGCGTCCGCCCGAGTTCTGGTGGGCGGTCGGTGGGGGAGGAATTCTGGGGTTCGTGGTCACCGTCGTGTTGGCCTACCTCATGTTGCGCCTGGTGTTCTCGCTGCCGAATGTGATCCTGGAGCGTTTACGGGCGCGGGTTGCGCTACGGCGGAGTTGGCTGCAAACCAGGGGCCGGTGGCATCAGGTCGCAGCCGTGTTGCTGACCTGGGTCATCATCTGGTTTCTTTTCGCAACGGTCGTCAATTGGCTGATGCATTCCGCTGGCGAGATCCTGGTTACATCGGTCGCTTCACGCGTCAACTTGTTGGTGCTCGCTCTTGGCGTGCTGACTTCGATTGGCTTGACGATCAACTTTCTACTGTCGTTTCTCGGTGAGTCCGTGGCTTGCCTGTTTGCCGTGCGGTTGCTGCGATCCTACGACTCTCGGGAGATCAAGTTTCACGCCTTCGCGGAAGCGATCGCATCCGTCCGCGACCGGTCGGCCTGGCTGACGGGTCGGCGCACGATTTTGCCAATCGGGGTCGTGCTGCTCATCCTGACGGCGTTCGTCGTGCATGGCTTGTTAAGCCGCGTCCGTTGGGAGGATCAAGTCGACATCAGCGCCCATCGAGGCAGTTCGGCGGTGGCCCCGGAGAACACTTTGGCGGCGGTTGAGCGGGCCATCGACGATGGAGCGGATTTCGTCGAGATCGACGTTCAGCGTACGGCGGATGGCGCCATCGTCGTGGCGCACGACGCCGACCTGATGCGCGTGGCCGGCAATCCGATTGTGATCTCACAGGCTCGGCTGGCCGACTTGATGGATGTCGATATCGGGAGTTGGTTCGATCCGCAATTCGCCCAGGAACGCCCGGCCACTCTCGAGCAGGCGATCGATGTGGCTGAAGGCCGGATCAAGCTGATTGTCGAATTGAAAAGCTACAAGGCCGACGCGCGGCAGTTGGTGCTGGAAGTGGTGTCGATTCTCCGGAAGCGTCAGATGATCGATGACGCGGTGATCATGTCCCTCAAGTACGACGAACTCATGGAGGTCACGCGCTTGGCCCCGGAGATCACGGTTGGTTTTGTCGCCTCCGCGTCGCTGGGTGATCTCACCAGCCTGGATGTGGATTTTCTCGCCGTTTCGCAATCGCAGGCGACCGACTTGCTGATCGCGGCAGCTCACAATCGAGGCAAAGATGTCTTCGTCTGGACGGTCGACGACCCCCAGACGGCTTCCTTGATGATCGATCGGGGCGTGGATAATCTGATCACGAATGATCCGGCCACCATCGTGCGGGTTCTGCAGGATCGGCAGGATCTGACCACGGCGGAGCGGATCTTGCTGCGGTTTCGCAGCCTATATTTGGACTGAGAACCGTCATCCCGCCTGCAGCGGTCGCTTTCTGGGCAGACCCACTTGATGTTGGCGGCCGGTTCGGGCACCCTAAAGGGTTCCGATTGACGGCGGCGCAGCCAATGAGCCAGGACGACCAACGGAAGTCCGGCAATTGCCGATTACGCGTTGCTTCGTGAGGATCTTTGGCCACGCCGCAGTGAATAATTTCCCCTTCCCTATTTCCTGACAAACCGAGACGACCCATGACCGGCAAAGCTCCCTGGATTACCTATCGACCTGAGTTGAAAGTCCTCGATTGCACCATTCGGGACGGTGGTTTGATCAACAAGCATCAGTTCACAGATGAATTGGTTCGCGCGGTTTACGATACGTGTGTGGCTGCCGGTGTGGATTACATGGAAATTGGCTATAAGAACTCACCGCGCCTTTTTCCCAAGGATCAGTTTGGAGCTTGGCGGCACTGCGATGAATCCGACCTGCAGCGTGTCGTGGGAGATCATGATCCCGAAAAGACCGGACTCAAGCTGGCGGCGATGGCCGACGCCGGGAAGAGCGATTGGAAAGAGCAGATTGTCCCCCGCGATCAATCCGTGCTGGATATGATCCGCGTCGCCTTTTATGCCCACCAGGTGTCAGAAGCGGTGGAGATGATCCAGCATGCAAACAGCTTGGGGTACGAAACGACCGCGAACCTGATGGCCGTCTCGAATATTACGGAGACGGAAATCGATACCGTGCTGGAGGCGATTGCGCCGACGCCGGCTGCCGCGATGGTCATCGTCGATAGCTTTGGTTATCTCTATCGCGAACAGATCGACAGCTTGTACCACAAGTACGCAGAGGCGATGACAGGCTCGGGCAAAGATATTGGGATCCATGCCCACAACAACCTGCAGCTCGGCTTCGCGAACACGATTGAGGCGATCATTCTTGGAGCGAATCGGGCCGACGCAACGATGGGGGGACTGGGCCGTGGTGCGGGAAATTGTCCCATGGAACTACTGTTGGGCTTCCTGCGGAATCCAAAATTCAAGTTGCGGCCGGTCGTCAAGCTGCTGCAGGACTACATCGAACCACTGCGGGCGACGGTAGAATGGGGACCCTTAGTTCCCTACAACATCACGGGGCAGATGAACCGCCATCCGAGTGCCGCGATGGACTTCTTGGCCAGCAAGGAACGAAAAGACTTCGTCAAATTCTTCGACCAGATCGTCAACGACGCGTAGCCGGAGTGTTGCGGGCGTAGTCGACCATGGCCTGAACATTCTCGAGCGGAGTATCGCGGACAATCTCACAGCCGGCGCCGACGATGAACTGCGGCCCGGCCTGGCGGTGGCATTCGGCCAGAGCTGCGGTAATTCCCTGGGGCGAGCCGTTTCTGACAACCT
The DNA here is from genome assembly GCA_964522605.1 of uncultured Pirellulaceae bacterium. Lineage (GTDB taxonomy): Bacteria > Planctomycetota > Planctomycetia > Pirellulales > Pirellulaceae > CAVZLD01. The sequence continues at coordinate 2,356 of CAZFWV010000181.1, read as the reverse complement.
CTACCGGATTCAGGTTGCCCAGCAGAATCTGATCCGGACCCATCGCCTGCCGCGCATCAGCCACCGGGACCGGATAGTCCAAGTCGACGATTTCGCAGCCCAGGCGGCCCATTCCGTCCAGGATTCGGCTCGTATTGCCGCAGATATGCAATCGCACGCGCGCTCCCATCGCGTGCAGACCGTCGACCAGTTTCTTCTCGTAAGGCCAGACGAACTCTTCGTAGAATTTCGGTCCGATCAAGGAGGCCGCGGCATCGCCGATCCCAATCAGGTCGGCGCCCGCGTCAATCTGTGCCTTCGCATACTTCAATTCCATCTCGACCACGAACTCGAACAGTTCCCGCACGAAAGCCGGGTCGTCGAAGAAGTCGAGCATCAGCGTGTTGATTCCTCGCAGGTCGGCGGCCTCGGCGCAGGGACCTTCGACCCAGCCCATCAAGGCCTTTTCGTCACCGACGCGCGACTTCATCAGTTCCAGTGCGAGTACGGCGGCGTGCATTCGACCGCCGCTGTACGGATCGGGCATCGGCAAACGCACCAGCCGCGATTTGTCGGCCAGTAGCGCATCGCTTTCCAGGATCGCCGCAGGCTGGTCTTCGTAAAACTGAACGTGAGCGCCACAGTCGAAAGCTTCGCGCGCTGGATCCGACATGATCGAGACAATGTCCAAATCGAACTTCTCAGCCGTCTGAATCTGTGCCTCGGCCATGACGCGGTAGTTGGTGACATATTGTCCATACGGGACGCCGATCTGATCGGCACAAAACATCATCACGACCGGCATCAAAGGCAGTCGATCAACGGGTTGTCCGTTAAGGAACGCCAGGACACGCTCACGACCGTTCATTTCTGACACGGCGCACCTCCCGTTTCATCTCCGCATCGCGCAATTGTACATCTCACACCGGTCGCAAGGTGAACCGGATTCTTGCACAAGATCCGACGGTCCCAGACCAATCAATCCCGAGACCGACTTGAGTGGTTGCATCAGACAGCTCTCCGACAGCGTAACTCCGATGTCGAAGTCTCGAAACAGATCGAAAAGAGTCCGCTGTTCTGACAGGGCCATCCCGCAATAACCAGGGCTGTAGGGCAGGGTGGGGGAGAATCCGAATTCACCCGCTTGGTCACGCAATCGTTCCAGAATCTTCGCCTCGGCCGCCTCCGCTCGTTCGGCACCGACAGCATTGACGATCATCGCGGCCAGTTCGTCGTCCTGCTGCATCAACTCACTGGCCAGGCGTTCTACATTCGGGCCGGCGGTGGCGACGAAAGCCGCGACGTATTCCGAGGGGCCCAGGAACTCGCCGATGGCTCCGCGAAACTCCACCTCGCCTTCCGGGGTGCTCAAACGCAAGCTGCGCGGTCGCAACTGCGTGACGGGGAGGACCTGGTAGACAGCGCGAGGCTCGGCCCTGCGATTGGCTTCCACGACCCAGTGATCCAGAACGTCCTGTAATCGAGGATTCGGCGGCACACTTGGCGGATAGCCCAGATATCGCAAGACCTCACTGACATCGACGGCGGATTCAACGCGATCGATTGTCTGGGGGCCGAATCCCAAGGAGCTTAACAATGTCGAATCGGTCACGCTCGACCTCTCTCACCTGCGTTCAGGACCACCCGGGCGGAGACGGTTCCGCCGGCAAGCGGCGGCCATCCTTGTGGGATTCCGCCGAGTCGAAACGGGTGATCTCGTACATTTCCAGAATTCATATATAATGGGCGTCACGCTGCACCGCAACGTGCGAGCACCGTCGGGACCCTTCTGGAGAAGACGGGACCTTGGATTCTGCGTTCGGTGAGGCGATTTATCGTGTCACTGGTCAAGTAAGGAACTGAAACGGGACGCAAGCATGTCGCAGGCCGCACCTGACCTGAAGCAATTGTACGAAGCTGTACTCAATGGCGATGCCAAGACGGCCGTCGAGGTCACGAAGGGGGCCCTCGAAGCGGGGGCCGATCCGCAGCAGTTGGTGACCGAGCAAATGATTCCCGCCATGGATGAAGTGGGACGACGATTCGAGAACAACGAGTACTTTGTCCCTGAACTGCTGATTGCCGCGCGCGCGATGAAGGGTGCGCTCGATTTGCTTCGACCGCTGTTGGCCGAACGGGGAGTGCAACCGGTGGGCCGGGTCGTGATCGGGACCGTGAAGGGCGACCTACACGATATCGGAAAGGGACTCGTTGCCGCCATGCTGGAAGGTGGCGGTTTCGAGGTGGTCGATCTGGGCGTCGATGTGCCTCCCGAAAAGTTCGTGGCGCAGGCCCAAGAAAGCAATGCGCACATTATTGCCGTGTCCGCATTGCTCACCACCACAATGACCGGCATGAAGACGGTCGTTCAGGCCGT
>CAZFWV010000180.1:0-13493 GCA_964522605.1 uncultured Pirellulaceae bacterium | reverse complement strand
GCGGCCAGGGCTACGTCGCAGCGGTGAATCCGACCGCTGGGCCGAGGCAGATGGGGCTGCGTCCGTTCCGTCGCCTTCACAGACGCGCCGAAGCGGTACGAAGAGGCCATCTCAGAACCGTTTGTTTCTCGGGGTGATTCAGCCCCAACATCAATCGGAGAAAAAGCTTGCGGTGACGAGTCTCAAATTGCCATCTTAGAAATCAAAATGCCGAAAACTCATCAACGCAGCCTGTTAACGACACAGGGCTCAAGTCCGCCAAACGCACTCCTGACCTGCCACCGCCACGTCGTTGCCAATTCCATTTTCTCCCGCGCCACCGGCGCGTCCACTGCGCTGGCATGGCCGCACCGTGTTGAGCCGGATGATCCAGGCGCCGCCCGACTCGGACCAGGGACTAACCGAGGGACCGCTGACGATAGAACGGGTGGCCTTGCAGCTGGGACTGTCCAGGGGCAAAGTCTACGAACTGTGTCGAACCGGCGTGATGCCACATGACCGGTTTGGCCGACATATCGTGATCACAACTCAGCATCTCAAAGCGTACGAGCAGGCAAATCGGTCACCGGATGCTGGGACAAAGTACCGACATCTTTCGCCCGCGACGCCGCCTGCTTGAGATCCTCGTGGTCACGCACCGAGTGCTGATAGTTCCGCGCAAGCGTCGCCGGATCACGGTGCCCATCAGAATACTGGCGGTGGTCGTGTTCATTCCGTTTCGCAGCGCTTCGGTCGCCCAACTGTGACGCAGAGTCGTCGCACACAGGTCGGGGACGCCGAGTGCCGTCTTGAGCCGGCGAAACCGACAGCGGACGCGATTCTTACGTGACGCGGTCACCGTGGGACCTGTTGGAGCGGATCAAACAATCGCGATACCACCTGTAGGTGCGTGGCGCGATCCTGTTTGGTCCATTCAAGGTACTCGTCAATCAGTTGGCTGACGGTCAGAAGGGGACCGGCCTCGGTCCGCTGATGGCTTACGGGATACGCATCGTAGAGGCGACAGGCGTCCTCGTGACTCGCGTCGGCTGGTGCCAACGTCATCACTTTGCTGGTGTTGGGTCCGGTTGTGTACCAGCGCCGATCTTGCCTACGTCGCCAAGGTCCCTTGCGACTTCTCGCCATCGCAAATACCTCCAAGTCAAAGGCAACTTGGAAGCGGTATTTCCTGCGCTGATTTACTGCGCCAGGTCATTTTCGTCGTCGTAAGTCCAGTCGGGGCGGGGAGATTCGAACTCCCGACCTCCTGCTCCCAAAGCAGGCGCGCTAGCCAGACTGCGCTACGCCCCGTGAAACGACCGGTGAAGGCCTCTGTCATGCTACTCACGCCATGGCAGATCCGCAATTCCATTTCATGTGAACACTTGTTCACTTCTCATTCGAGGCAAACCGCCGAGATGCGACATCCGCCGGTCGCGTCGCGCACTCGCTTGGACCCGGACGGTCGCCCTACGGCCTCAGCCCGCATGGATCCGCAGTTGGTCGCCGTCGGAGGAATCGATCAGACGACTGATGCGTTCGAATTCCTCGTGATTGCGAAAGTGAATCACGATCTGGCCCCGACCACGACTGGATTGTCGGAGATCGACTTTTGTTCCGAGGCGAATTCGCATCTGTTGCTCGAGCGATGCGAGGTGATGACTGCGTGGTGAGGATTTGCGTCGACGGGTTGTCTTCTTGTCGCCCGACGTGAGCGGATCGCCGTCTTCCAATTCAATCCGTTCCTGCACCAATCGCTCGGTCTCACGCACACTCAACCCCTCGCGGCGAATTCGCGCGCTGAAGTTGATCTGTAGCTGTTCGTCACCAAGAGGCAACAGAGCGCGCGCATGGCCGGCGGAGATCGCACCGCTCTGCAACTCTTCCTGCACGACCTGCGGAAGTTCCAACAGGCGAACCAGATTCGCGATCGTGGACCGGTCGATTTTTAGCCGCCGCCCCAGGTCTTCCTGCGTGCATTGGTGTTGATCCAGATAGCGGCGGAACGAAAGCGCTTTCTCGATCGGATTGAGATCCTTCCGCTGCAGATTTTCGACAATCGCCAACTCGGCCACCAAACGGTCGTCGGCCTGGCGAACGCGCGCGGGAACCTGAGTCCAGCCCGCTTGGATCGCGGCCCGCAGTCGCCGCTCACCAGAAATCAACTGCCAGCGATCGGCGATGCGCCGCACGAGAACCGGCTGCAGCATGTCGTGCTCTTTCAGACTCTCGGCCAGTGACGCGATTTCGCTCTCGCTGAAGTCCCGCCGAGGCTGAAACGGATTGTCATCAATCTCGTAGACGCTCAGCATCAACAGGTCACCGTCGGTCGCCGTGTAGGCTTCCTGCGTCGGCGCGCCCACGTCTTGCGGCGTGTCGGAATAGGGCGCCGATTCGTCCGGTCGGTGAATGCGCGGCGCGGGAACCGAGTCGGAGATGTCGGGCGAGACCGATACCGGTTCCGCGTCTTCCCCTAAAAGAGCAGCCAGTCCACGTCCTAATCGTCGTTCTTTAGACACGCTCAAGCACCTCCATGCAAAGTTCAACGTACGAGCGGGCACCGCGCGAACGCGGTGCGTACTGCAACACCGACTGCCCGTGACTGGGAGCCTCGGACACCGCTACGTCCCGGGGAATGACCGTTTGAAATACGATGTCGCCAAAGAAATCGCGTACTTCCGTGTCCACCTCACGCGTTAACTCCAACGCATGGTCGTACATCGTCAACACGATTCCACCAAACTCCAGATGACTGCCCGGACGATGCATCACCCGCCGAATCACCTCGATCATCTGCGTCAGCCCCTCCATCGCGAAATACTCGCATTGGATCGGCATCACCACTTCGGAAGATCCCGCCAGCGCCGATTCCGTCAGCCGGCCCAATGATGGGGGACAGTCGATCAGCACGAAGTCGTAATCGCGGGTCTCTTCGAGAAAGAATTGCTGCAATCGCTCCGTACGCGGTGCCTCGCCACTGGCCAGGGCTTCCACGTCTTCAAAACTGCGACTGCCCGGCAGGAGATCCAATCCCGGCTGCGTTACATCATGAAACACCTGAGAGACCGGATTCGGAGAGACGAACGGATGACGCCGCGCAGGTGACTGCCCGAGTCCCGTCGTCGCACTGCACTGCGGGTCCAAGTCGACCAAGAGCGTCCGACTGCCACCGATCGCTAAGGCCACCGCTAGATTGATCGCTGTCGTCGTTTTGCCGACGCCGCCCTTCTGGTTGGCGACGCAAATGATCCGTGGCACGACCGAGCCTCCTTGCTCACGACCCCGCAGCCGACCTCCCGGACGCGGGCGGCGTATTCTAGACAGCCCCTGCCCGTTGCCGGAACGGCAGTTTTCTCGCGCCAAGAAAAATCCGTTCCACGTGAAACCCCGCAATTTGCCTAGAGCACGGTTTCACGTGAAACCTCCGAGATTAACAAGGCAGGGCATCTGATCGATCGAACTCAGGAAATACGGGGAGATTGGCCGCGGAAGAGCGCGGAGAAACGCTGAGTTGGGTCAGGCGGGGCAGTGAATCTGAGGGCGACCGATTCGAGATGCAGGTGAAAGGAAATCGCGTTAAGTGGGACCGAAGGCAAAGACGAACCACGGACGGGACGGACGAGGCGGATACACGCGGATCGATCGGTGCTGATCTGTTTCCTCCGTCCCCTCCGTGGTTGCTCTTCGAGTTCCCGGTTTCGCTTGCCTTGTGCGTCACACGTCCGCACGCGAAAGGTCTACTCGAGTGGATTGATCACGAGTCCGCTGAGCAGCTTGGGATAAAAGTAGGTGCTCTTGGCAGGCATTCGCTCGCCGTGCTCGCTGATCGCCCGAATGTGATCGAGTGTCGCGGGCATCACCAGGGCGGCCAGCGAGTACTGTCGCGGGTCGCGATCCGACTGCAGGCCCTCGATGACTTCCTCCACCAGGTGGACATATTCCGGCTTCGGCAGGTCGGAAAGTCCCAGCAGGGTCTCGACGATCAATCGGTGCAGGATGCTCACTCCCAGGCCTTGCCAATCGGCGCTATGCTCGGAAGCGACCTGTTCCATGTGTGCCTGCCCTTCGGAGGAGATGCGGGCGAGGACCCACCGTTGATCAACGGCGGTGAACAGGCCAATCGTTCCCTGTTCTCCCTGCTGTTCAATCTCACTCCAGATCCGCTCGGCTTGTTCCGGCCCCTGGCCAACGGGCTGGCACTGGAAATCCTTTCCCAATCGCGTGATCAGGTCGTGTTGCGTCATCGGAGGGACGCCGCGAAACAGACGATGGGTCGGCAGCACGAGCATCCCGGGATCATTCATGCCAACGCACATCATCAGCACGTACTGCGCCGGGTGGTGATCTGCTAAAGGATGCTGTTCGGCGAGTTCATCCCGGTAGTTACACGCCGTCTCGTACCGATGGTGACCATCGGCAATAAAGAGCGGCTTGTCACCCATACGCGCCGTGAGCCGACTGATGACCTGAACATCGGTGACGGGCCAGAGTCGATGGACGACGCCCAAGTGGTCGGTGGCTTCCAACGGAGTCTGATCGGCGATCTGGTCTTCGAGCAACTGCTGGACTTCGGTCGCCGGATCGGGATAGAGTCCGAAGATCTGACTGAGGTTTGCCCGGCAGGCGCGTGTCAGCAGCAGCCGGTCCGCCTTGGCAGAAGCATGCGTCTCTTCGTGCGGATAGATCGCTCCTTCACCGAAGCGTTCGAGTCGCGTGCGGCACATGAATCCGCGCCGCGTATGGGTTTCGCCCGCATGCTCGAAGACTTGGTGATAGACATAAACAGCCGGATCGGGATCCGTCTGCAATACGCCCTCGGCGCGCCAATTCTTCAAAAACCGCGCCGCGCGCGTGTACCGATTCGATTGCTCGTCGTCACCCGGCTCATCCCGATTCAGAATCAACCGGATGACGTTCGCCGGGTGCTTCTCATACAACTGGGTGCGCAGCCGATCATCGATCACGTCGTACGGCGGTGCGACGACATCGCTGAGCGAACCGACATGTCCCAGATCGTAGCGGAGCCCGCGGAAAGCCTGGATCGATGCCATATCAGTATCGGTAGTAATCCGGCTTGAAGGGTCCTTCGGCAGGCACTCCCAGGTAATCGGCCTGTTCCGGAGTGAGCTTTGTCAACTTCACGCCCAGTTGATCGAGGTGCAGTCGGGCCACCTCTTCATCGAGTTCTTTGGGCAGAACGTGCACACCGACGGCATACTTATCCGGTTCCGTCCAAAGAGCCATCTGCGCGATCACCTGATTCGTGAAGGAGTTCGACATCACGAAGGATGGATGTCCGGTGGCGCAGCCCAGATTGACGAGGCGACCTTCCGCCAACAGGATCACGGAGTGGCCGTCCGGAAATGTATACCGATCGACAAGCGGTTTAATGTTCTCTTTGCTGACGTTCTTCTGGTGTTCCAGCCAGGCCACGTCGATTTCAAGATCGAAATGGCCAATGTTGCAGATGATCGCGTCATTCGGCATCACCTGCATGTGTTCGCCGCGAATGATGTCGCGACATCCAGTCGCGGTGACAAAGATGTGTCCGATCGGCGCCGCCTCTTCCATCGTCGTGACTTGAAAACCTTCCATGGAAGCTTGCAGGGCATTGATCGGATCGATCTCGGTGATGATCACGCGGGCGCCATATCGCTGAAGCGAATGGGCACAACCTTTTCCCACGTCGCCGTACCCCGCAACGACCGCAACCTTGCCCGCCACCATCACGTCGGTCGCCCGTTTGATGCCGTCGACGAGCGATTCGCGGCAACCGTACAGGTTGTCGAATTTACTCTTCGTCACGGAATCGTTCACGTTGATCGCCGGGACCTTCAGCGTACCTTTGGCCATCATCTTGCGAAGTTCTTTGATGCCCGTTGTGGTCTCTTCCGTCAAACCACGGATGCCGGCGAGCAACTCCGGATGCTTCTTGTGCACGAGTGCGGTCAGATCGCCGCCATCGTCCAGAATCATGTTCAGTGGCTGTCCATCCGGGAAGTGCAACGTCTGCTCGATGCACCAGTCATACTCCTTGTCCGTCTCGCCCTTCCAGGCGTAAACCGGGATGCCCGCCTGGGCAATCGCGGCGGCCGCATGATCCTGAGTCGAATACTTGTTGCAACTGCTCCACTGCACGTCGGCGCCCAACTCGATCAGCGTTTCGATCAGCACGGCAGTCTGGATCGTCATGTGCAAACAGCCGGCAATGCGCGCTCCCGCCAGGGGCTTCGACGAACCATACTTCTGGCGAATCGCCATCAGCCCGGGCATCTCATTTTCGGCTAACATGATCTCGCGACGCCCCCAATCGGCGAGCGAAATGTCTTTCACCTTGTACGGTGCTTTGGTCTCAACCTGGGCCACGATGACTACCTCCACGCATTCATAAAGAGTAACAAGTCGCCCCTCGTGGGATCCGCCCCGAGAGAACAACCCACGTCATAATCGTAAACTTCGAGAAGTCACACAGAACTCAACGGAATTGTAGCTTCGTCGCCTCACGCGAGGTCTTCGAAGCAGCTAGCATACGTTGTGAGGAGCACTGGCAGAGCCAGTGGCACCCGGTGGAATTCTGCCGAGGAAGCAAGCCGAGGAGATGCCCCTCGTGGTTACGCGCAAGTTAGGTGGCGCGGCATGCCGAAGAAAAACCGCGGATTTCACGGAGGAAACGGATGGCCGCGGATCGCTCGGTGCTCGTCCGTTCCATCCGTCGGATCCGTGGTTTCTCCTCAGGATCGGTCGAATTCGGGCCCGCTTCTCTTGGCTCCAAACCGCTGCCGTTCTCCCACGGGCACGCCCGTCGACGCCGCTTCAACTCGCTGGACGATTTATCATAGACGCGGGACGACCGAACGCAACCCGCAGTCGGCAGCCGGTCCAAGCGCCATCACCCTAGCGATCCATCGGCCTTGCTGGAAAGAACGCCTTCCGCGCCGCGTCGACAAACGCTCGAACCCGATCCGGGTCCTTGCGACCCGGAGCCGACTCGACGCCGCTCGCCGTATCGACGCCAAACGGCTGCAGCTGGCGAATCGCGGATCCAACGTTCTCGGGAGTCAACCCGCCTGCTAGCACCCACGGAACACCACCCAGCCGGGGGAGCTCCGCTTCGAGGCGAGTCCAGTCGAGCGTCCGGCCGGATCCGCCATACTGGCGAGGATCGAGGGCGTCGAGCAGGATGAACTGCGGCAGGCGGCCCAACTGACGAGTACGATCCAGGTACACCACGACCGAATCCAAGCCCTCGGGGCCGCAGCGAAAGGCGCGAGCAACATTCGCCTCGGCGAGTTGGCCCACGATTTCTGGGGGCTCATCGCCGTGGAGTTGAATCACATCGAGTGGCACGCGGCGCGCGACTTCCTGGATCTGCGTGACGGAAGCGTTGACGAACACGCCGACCAAAAGCACCCCCCGGGGTAATCCGCGCACAATCTGCGCGGCGTGTTCCGAATCGACATATCGCTTGCTCCCCTCGAAGAAGTTCAGGCCGATCGCGTCGGCACCCGCCGCCGCAATGGCTTGCGCATCTTCCAGCGAAGTGACGCCGCAGATTTTGATTCGCCAGGGCTGCATCGAGGACCGCGCAATCCGTGATTCTTGAGCGTTGGAGTTCTGGCCGGACCTCGGGATTATAGAGGCCCGTTCGATTGACAGACCAGGCTGACCTAGGCGATTTCGAGTAGGACGGATTGGCAATCCGTCCCCGTTTTTCCGGACGGATTGGCAATCCATCCTACGATCAGCTGTTCAACTTATTTTTATTTGTGCGTGGGGGCTCAGGCTGCGCGAGACACGGGGTAGGAGAAGCCGGTCCGGGCATCATTCCAGCGCCGCAGGGCAACAGCCACCAGGTGACCGCCGAAGGCTAGCGAGAGCTTCAGCGCCGTCTGCACGCGCCGCGACTGCCCAATCAGGGGAACACAATTCAGATCGCACTGCGGATCGGGATCGGTCAGATTGAGAGTCGGCGGGACAAAACCATCGCGCAGCGCAAGAGTTGTGAGTGCCAGCTCCACGCTGCCCGAGGCATTGACCAGGTGGCCGAGCATGGCCTTGAGAGAACTGACACAGACTTCGTCGGCGTGTGATCCGAGGGCACGCCGGATCCCTCGCGTTTCCATCACATCATTTTGCTGGGTCCCCGTCCCGTGAGCATTCACGTAGCCGATCTCGCCGGGGTCCAGTTGGGTGCACTGCAGGGTATCCTGAATCAATCGCGTTAGCGCTTCACTTTCCATGTCCAATCCGGTCACGTGATGCGCGTCGGCCAGCATTTTGCCACCGACGATCTCCGCGTAAATTTGGGCGCCCCGCGTTTCGGCGTGATCGAGTCGCTCGAGGACGAACATGGCTGCGCCTTCGCCCATTACGAAGCCGGAACGGGCTCGGTCGAACGGGCGACATGCCTCCCGCGGGTCATCCGCCTGAGCCAGCACACGCATTTGTTGAAAGCCGGCAGCAAAAAGCGGATCAATCGCCTCGGCACTTCCGGCCAGCGCCACGTCACATTGGTTGTCGCGCAGCAAGCGGACCGCCCCCATGATATCAATCAGGCCACTGGCACAGGCCGTCGAGTGGCACAGACGAGGACCGAGCAAACCGAAGCGGGTCGCGATATCCCAGCAGGCACTGTTGGGCATGAACTGATCCCAGCTCGATACCTCTCCGGGTCGATCGTCTCGTTCGAATCCGTGGTGCTGACGTAGCCACCGCCAATCGCCCATGTGTCCGCTGACGGCACACGCACAGCGGTGCGCCTCGACTTCGGTCAGATCGAGTGCCGAATCGCCGAGCGCCTCTTCCGCAGCCAAGTGGTTCAGATGGATTACCTTGAGCTGTTTGGGCAGCCGAGGGACACAGTCCACAACGGCGCCAATCCCCAGGTGTTGCGGCAAATCCAGATGGGGCACCGTATCCAGCCGGCGCACTCCACTCTGACCGCGGCAGACCGATCTCCAACTGCTCTCTCGATCCGAGCCGACGGAGGTCACCAACCCGATCCCGGTGATGACCACCGGTTCGGCCGTTCGTCGGCGTTGGGCCACGTTGATTTGCAGCATGGACCGCATCCTGGGTGCTGACTAGGTCGCGGGTTGCCTCGGCCGGGCCAACGTCCCGCCCGCGAAAGCGATGACATGCGCCTGATTCGAAGCGCGAGCGGTCAATCGGGCTTCCCGCAAACGGGTCGGGAAGCGCTTCCAATGCACGTGGCGTTTCTTAGCCGAAACGGGCAAATCACGCCAGCGAGGTTTTTCACGAGATTCCAGGTGGATTTCCACCGTCCCAAGACTTGCATACCGGACAATCTCCGCTAGACTGTGTGCTTTGCGGGGAATCAGCCCAACTAACGAAATGATCTGATGTTTTTTGTGGGAAATTAACCCAATCGGATTGGGACATCTCGGGGACGGATTCTTCCTGGCGACAGAGAGCAGCCGAACCAACGATGTCGGTGACGCCGTCGAAATTGATCTTGGGAGAATTCCGCCGCACTGTGGACGACCGTTTTCGGTTGTCCATCCCGTCCGAGTTATCCGCCCATTGGGATGCAGAGAATTTCAACGGAGTGCTGGCCAAAGAGCGGCCCGGCTGCCTGAGCCTGTGGCAATCTGACCAATGGCAACACCATTTGGAGAGTGGTGTTCGAGTTGTTGAGAGCAAACTGCTCGCAGGCCGCCTGGGCGAGCGGGTCGCGGAGGTGCAACTGCTCGGTCGATTGCTGTCCACTCGACATCGTCCCGTTCAGTTGGCAGGCCGCGGACGACTACTGATCCCGGAGGGATTTCGCGAATTTTTGGGAGTTGAACCAGGAGGAGAGGTACTGGTCGTCGGAGCGGCTGTCTGCGTGGAGATCTGGCGCGTCGATGCATGGCTGGAACATCTGCAGGAGCAGATCCCACGGTTCGGAGAGATCCTGGAGGATCTGAGTCGCTGACCGCAGATTGCCGCCGACCCTCGATTTCGCCTCGAGGTTCCGCAGGAGTTTTTTCATCAGATCGGTCGTTCAGACATGGGGGCATGTCCGGCGGAGACGCAAGGATTTTTTACCTGTCGGTGCGTTCCGCAGGGATGATGCGAGTCACCAGGGAGGGGGCCATTCGGCACGGATGCCTCTTTTCCTGTCTTGCCGGGCATGCCCCCAGTTCTGAACCCAAGCCCGATCGCCGCCGCCAGGCCCCCGATGAACGGCGGCTCCACTGAACTTGCTTAACCGCGTGCCCAGCGGGCCGCGAAAGATCCCTCTCGACTCGCGGGGCGATGCCCGCGCGGTTAAACGAATCGATGACGCAGAAACGACTTCGGCATCTCGGTCCTCTCGTTTAACGGCAAGCCGACGCGGAAAGATCATTTCGGCGCGTTCTGATCGCTCGCCCGATGCGTTTTCACGGCAATAAAGGCCATTCGCAACTGATGCAGGACGCTGTCCAGCATTTCCGCTTCGTCGGAAGCGAGATTGCCTTTTGTCTTCTCTTCCAACATCGCGATCATATCGATGTGGTGCTGCGCCAGCTCCAGGTTGACGATTGGACGGTTTTCGAGCGGATCCGGGATCTGCCCCAGGGCGACCAGGGATTGCGTCGCAAGCGTCGTGACCAGCCAGGGAAAGGAAGCAGGAGGCAGGGGTACTTCGGATGCCACGTTTTCCTTTTCGGCTTCGGCTTCCGACGCGGTCGAGGGTGATTCGCCCGACTCCTTTTGCTCCTGCATTCGCGCCCGTTCTTCTTCGACTTGAGACTTCCAGTCTTCGTCGATGATGAGCTTCGGTTTCTTCTCTTGATCTTCGTTCATCGTGTCCTCCGCCCTTCTTCTAGGAAGGATTCACTTCCTGCGTCCGGTCGGACCGACTTGCACGACGCTGGATGGCCGCATCGATGAATCCGGCAAACAGCGGATGTGCTCCGGTCGGCTGGGATTTGAATTCCGGATGGAATTGAACCGCAACGAACCACGGATGATCGGTCAGCTCGATGATTTCCACGAGCGAACCGTCGGGGCTGGTTCCTGCGAATGCCATTCCGTGCGCTTCAAACTGTTGGCGATAGGCATTGTTGAACTCATACCGATGTCGGTGCCGCTCCTGGATCGAGTCGCTCTCGTAGCATTCGAACGCCTTACTCGCCAGATCCAACTTCGCGGGCTGTGCTCCCAAACGCATCGTGCCCCCTTTGTAGGTGATGTTCCGCTGATCATCCAACAGACAGATGACCGGATGGGGCGTGTCTTTATTGAATTCGGACGAGTGGGCTCCGGCCAGATCAACGACGTTGCGGGCGAACTCGATCACGGCACACTGCATTCCCAGGCAGATCCCTAGAAACGGAATCCCGCGTTCTCGCGCGAAGCGGATCGCATCGACCTTTCCCTCGATCCCCCGTTCTCCGAACCCACCGGGAACGAGCAACCCATGGTAGCCCGAGAGCAAGCGTTCGGGCCCCTCCCGTTCGATCTCTTCGCTGTGAATCCGGCCGACTCGAACCTGTGCCGCATGATGGACCCCAGCATGATCGAGTGACTCATAGATCGATTTGTAGGCATCTTTGTGTTCGGCATACTTCCCCACGACCGCAATGCTGATTTCATGCCGCGGATTCCGCAATCGATGCAGCAGTTCGTGCCAGTCATCCATCCGCAGGGGTTGCGCCCGCAGCTTGAGCCGATTGACAATCAATTCATCCAGTCCGTGATTGACCAGGCTCAGCGGTACTTCGTAGATCGAGAAATCCTTGTCCTTTTCCTCGATGACGGCTTCCAACGGAACATTGCAGAACAGGGCGATTTTCTGTCGGTCATCGAGGCTGATCGACCGTTCGGTACGACAAATCAGGATATCGGGCTGAATACCGATTTGTCGCAATTGACCGACGGAGTGCTGGGTCGGCTTTGTCTTCAGTTCAGCCGCCGCCTTTAAGTACGGTACGAGGGTCAGGTGAATGTAGAGGCAGTGCTCTTTCCCGACGTCCAAGGAAAACTGCCGAATGGCCTCCAGGAAAGGCAGACTCTCGATGTCGCCGACCGTGCCTCCAATTTCCGTGATGACCACATCCACGTCGTCGTCGGCCACTTTGTGGATCACACTCTTGATCTCATCCGTGATGTGCGGAATGACCTGCACGGTCTTGCCGAGGAACTCTCCACGTCGCTCCTTATCGATGACGGACTGATAGATCTGGCCCGTCGTGTAGTTGCTATCGCGGGTCAGCAGACTACCGGTAAATCGCTCGTAGTGCCCGAGGTCCAGGTCGGTTTCGCTACCGTCGTCCAGCACGTAGACCTCCCCATGCTGATAGGGGCTCATCGTGCCAGGATCGACATTGATATACGGGTCCAGCTTCTGCATTCGGACCTTCAGCCCGCGTCGTTCCAGCAGCATCCCGACCGAGGCACTGGTCAGTCCTTTGCCCAGGGAACTCACGACCCCCCCGGTCACGAAAATGTGTTTGCTCATGCCATTCAGCTCCATCGGCGGACAAACGGGTAGGCGGCGGAGAGCGACGGGGACCGTTCGGCGTCGCGCAAAAGGCAGGTGGATCGCTTCCGCAGTACCGCAACGGGCCAAACGTTGCTTTGGGAGCGACGCCGGACAGCACAACGATTCGTGCTGTGTCACAGCTTGATGTTGGGATGGGCACAATGGGAGGGCGAGGCTCCCGCCGAGCCCGAAGTGCCGAGGAGGTCAATGGTACGAGCGGCTCAGCAGGAGCTTCGCCCTCCCAAGGCAATCCCCGTATCTTGCTGTGACAAAGCACTAGGCTGCCATTGTACGCCGCTGATGTCGCTCGACAAAGGCCCGATAGTCGGCCGGCGTGTCGATGCCAATCGAAGGCTCCGCGACTTGCCCCACGACGATCGAATGTCCCGCCGACAAGACGCGCAGTTGTTCGAGCTTTTCGAGCTGTTCCAGCGGAGCGGGCGGCAGCGACGCGAGCTGTAAGAGAAACTCGCGGCGATATGCGTAGAGACCGAGGTGCTGAAGAAACACAGGGGGGTCCGCGGATAACCACGCGTCATCCCACTCCCGCACGCAAGGAATTGGACTCCGACTGAAGTAAAGCGCTCTCCCGGCTCGATCACAGACCACTTTGACGCAGGCCGGATCGTTGAGCTTCTCACAACAGCGGATCGGCGTGGCCAGCGTGGACATCACCGCATCCGGTTGCCGCTCCAGAAGCTCGATCGCCAGATCGATCGTTTCACCCGAGAGCTCGGGTTCGTCCCCTTGGACATTCACGATCACGTCAGCCGAGGTGAGTTGCTCTGCCACCTCCGCCACGCGGTCCGTCCCACTCGCCGCCAAGGGGTCCGTCATCACGACTCTGCCCCCAAATCGGCGGACCTCAGCCGCGATCTCCTCATGGTCGGCTGCCACCCAGATCCCCGCAGGGCGCCGAGCACGACTGGCTGCCTCAAAGGTGTGCTGCAGCAACGACTTTCCCGTTTCGCGCAAAAGCAGCTTGCGCGGCAACCGCGTCGAATGCAATCGGGCCGGTATCACCAAACAGCTCGTCAGCCGC
>CAZFWV010000179.1:2861-13519 GCA_964522605.1 uncultured Pirellulaceae bacterium | reverse complement strand
CTCCCCCGGCCCCTCTCCCCGAAACGGGGCGAGGGGAGCCAGAGTTGATCGGGTCTGCGACGAACGAGCCTGTCAGATCTTCAATAGGCAGGAGCCTCACCCTCCCGATTGTGAACTGCGATTCAGGATGCCGTATCCGTTCACAAGTCGAATCGTTGGACCTTTTGATTTTTCGTGTCTCTGTTTCACGGCACCGTGGCGGGCACAATCGCATCCAGCCCCGCATCAATGTACTGGCCGCCACTTGTCTGCCGACAGTGAATCGCCATGCTGTTGCGACCCTCGCGCAGCACGGCCGGATCGAACTCTTGTGCTTCGTAACCGGTCGTATATCCCGTACGCGTCAGCACGCGCTGTCCATTCAGATAAACCTCGACATCCTCGTCATGATGCAGACGAAGCGCAACGCGTTCCGGCAGCGGCCCCGACAAGTCGAACGACCGACGTAGCCAGATGTCGTTGCTCGTCCATCGTGTTCGCACGACGGCGCCTGGCGTTTCGCGTCGGCCGAAGCCTCCCTCTGCTTGTCGCCAGTCGCGGTCATCGAACTCAGGGTCCCACCAACGATCCGCAGGCCGTTCGGTTGTGATCCGCCATGCCATCGGTTCATTTTCGGAAGTGGGAATGAGCGGAATGGTCCGTGGCGGAATGGGCATCGCTGCCCAGCCGCGGGCTCGGGTCCGATCTCGTGATGCATACTTCGACCAGACATCATTGTTGTACAGGAGTTGCAGAAAGACTCCGCCGACAACCGGCCGAGCAGTGAAGCCGCGTCGGCGCGCATCCGACGTGAAATACCAATCCGTCATTGGAACTCGGTCCGGTGTTTCATTCAGGAAGCGAACAACTGGATCGACGAGGGCCGCAAAATCCTCGCGATCCTGCGTCAGCGTGGCCGTCCAGAGAATCCAGTCGAGTTTCGTATAGTCCTGTCGATTGTCGAGCGGCAGGCCATATCGATTCTGGACTTTGCGGTAGTACTGCATCTCCTTGTCCCGCACCGCGTCGGGAAACAGACCAAGACCCAAGATCCGATCCCACACCAAGTTGTATTTTTGACTCCACGTTCCGGCTCGATCGAAGGCCAAGCGAAAATGATCGCCGTCATCTGCTTCTTGAATCCAGCGCGCTGCGAACTTCTTTGCCAGCTCCTGATACTCGGCCGCTCGCTGCTCGTCACCGCGCATTTGGCAGAGCTGCGCGTATGCTCCGAGCGCGCAGATCGCTTTCGCGCTCAAGTTCACATTGTGCGCCAGATGACCGGCGAAGTCGTCCGTACACAATTGGTTCTCCGGGTCGAATCCTCTTGCCTGCAGGTACTCGGCCCACTGCGTGAGTTGCGTCCAGTAAAGTCCCGCGAACTCCGCATTCCCTTCCATTTTGGCGATCGCTCCCATCAACAGGAGCAGATTACCACACTCCTCCACCGGCATCTGATTCTCTTCCGAACGTTCCCCACCGCCATAGCGTTGGCCATTCGCATGTGGATAAGTTCCTAAGTCGTGAGGCGCAAACGGAAACTTCCAGCGTTCGGAAGCCGCATAGTTCATGAACGGAACCACAAAGGACTTTGCCAGGCTGGGACCGAGCAGCAAGAATTGCGGCGCCATCGGATAAAAGACATCCGACGTTCCAATGCAGCCGTTCGAGTGATTCTCTTTGCTGAACTGAAGGGGCTGACCATGATCATCAGCGACGAATTTTCCGGCAGCAAAGCATTGGCGATACGCGAGCGCGCACAGATTCGCATATGTCGCGCCCCCTGCCCGCGTCAAATCCGCGATCAGCTCCTCGTCAAAGGTTACACAGCGCCGATGCAAATCTTCGTAGTCTCGCAGGGAAGCCTGCAGCAGATCGACGGCCTCCCAACCGTTACGGCGCCAGTAGGGACGCAAGTTCTTGCGCATGTACTGAATCGAATAGAGGTCATCGTAGGCCAGCAAGAACCAACGATGCACAGGCTCCGTCGTCACCGATCCTGCATCAATCGCGACGGCGGCGACCAACGCATCCGCCGCTGCCGGCAAACTCGCCGATTGGTTCTCGATTCCATCCATCCCCGTCTGAACGAATCGACGATGAATCACGTCGCGTTCGGCCAGCGCGCGGACCGGCGCGGCGACACGAGGAGCGGATACGTACAGATAGCCCCAGTCGATCCGCAGGTCATCTCCCGACTTGGCCAACACGGCTTGTTCCGTCGAACCCAATCGCACCGCTTGCAGATCGCCGTAATCCTCCAAGGCGCCATCGACCTGCTGGTTTCCCGTGTTGACAGCCAACTCTGCCCCCGCATCCAGGTACAACTGGACGGCGTGAGATTGGCCATCCGTCGCTTGCAGATCGAAGCAGACGTACGTTACGGGTCGTGACAATAGGTCGATGTCGTCGGGCAGCGATGGAGTGAGGAAAGTCATGTCGACGGTCACGCCACTTGCTGCGAACCTGTAGGTCGTTCGGGTCGGCAGAACCTGTCGATCGACCTGCTCCATCGCCGGCACGCCCGCAGGTTGCGTTCCCATCAGGCGAAACGCATGACCATCAATCCGTGCCAAGGCCGTCAAGCGATGCGGCTTGCCGGTCCAGTGCACCGTATCCGCGTCTGTCAATTGGTCCGCCGGCGACCAAATGCTGAAGTACGGATCACAGGCAACCAGGGGTACCGCGGGCGGGCGAAAGTCGTCGGCAACGCCCACGGGCACGAACACGGAAAAAGCTCCCGTCACCAGGAGTACCAAACTCAACACCAGGACTCGTTCAGAAAACCTACTCATCGCTCTGCCAGAAAACCTATTCATCGCTCTGCTCCGGGGAGGATGTTCATTGAACCGAGAAAGCACCGCACGAAAGAATGATGATGCACTGATCGCCACACTCCCGCAAATCACTTCGATCCTTGGCGGCACATCGATCCAAAGGGTGGGAAGTGCATCTTAGTTGATTGTCACTCGCTCCGCACCTACCTTCGGTCCGAAAGAAGATCCTTGCGGATCGGGTTGCGTCGTGACGATCATTCGTGGAACATAGATCACCGGGGGGCCGCAGAGCAGGAGAGGGAGTGGGGAGGGAAAAGAGGGAGAAGCAGAACCGCCATGCGTTTCGGTTTGATACTCTTTCGCAGGATCGACCTATGGCCACCTATCATCGACTTATCCGCTTACTGATCACCGCTCTTCATTTGGTCTCCTACGTCATCGCGACAACCGCCTACGCGCAGACGACGCGTCCGAGCCAGGAGTCGACGGACGAGATCTTGATCATCGAGCAGGATACTACGCTCGACCCGAACCGCACGTATGGACAGATCGTGGTAAAAGCCTCACACATCACCATCGACGGCCACGGTGCGTGCCTTGTGGGCTCGCGCGAGGTCGACGCCAACAAATACGAACGGACGGCGATTTATGCGGAGGGAGTTTCCCACGTTACGCTGCGCAACGTGCGTGCGAAAGGCTGGGAACGTGCTCTGCACATCGTCGACGGACGGGAGTGGCTCATCGAAGATTGCGATTTCTCGGACAATTTTCACGACCCGGAGTTTGGCTGGGGCGAAAATGGGCGTCGAGGCGGAATTCTGCTGGAACGGGTGCACGCCAGTCGATTGCGAAGGAACCGGGCGAACCGCGTCTGGGACGCCTGCGTGCTGGTCGACTCCAACGAAAACCAATTCGAACAGAACGACTTTTCACACACCTCAAACACGTGCCTGAAACTTTGGAGTTCCTGCCGTAATGTCGTTCGGAATAACGATCTCAGCTACGGACTGCGAATCAGTCCGGGAGAGGTCCACGCGCGAGACTCAACGTGCGTACTGATCGAAAGCGGCTCGAATGACAACCGTTTTGTGGGCAACAACTGCACGCACGGTGGCGATGGCATATTTATCCGTGTTTTGAATCAATGGGTCAGCACGGGCAACGTGTTCATCGAAAACGACTGCTCGTTCGCCAACAACAACTGCGTGGAGGCATGGTCGCCGCGCAGTACGTGGATTCGAAACAAAGCGAATCACGGCAGCTACGGATTCTGGCTCGGCGCATCCGACCAGAATGTCCTGATTGAGAATGAGGCATCCTTCAATGGTTTGCCCGACGGATTTCACAACTCCCCCCACCTTCCGGACGGCGGACATGCGGGGATCGTGTTCATGTTCGGCCCGAGCAGTCACACGATCGTTCGCGGAAATACTTGCGAAGGCAACCATGGAGCGGGTATCGCCGCGATCGGCGATCTGGACTCGAAGGGCACGAAGTGGAACGCATTCCACTGGATCATTGAACAGAACATTCTGAAGCACAACCGCTGGGGAATTTTTCTGCAACATGCCGACATGATCGACCTCGGCGCAAATCGGTTTCAGACAAACGCAGTCGCTGACGTGTGGCAACACGAGAACGTGCGTGGCCTCGTGCAGCACCCAGATCAGGCTGGAATCACGCAACCTCCTCAAGCCGTGCTGGACGGACCGAACGTCGTGCGAGTTAGGGAGCGAGTGACGTTTGATGCGTCAAACAGTCGTGATCCGAACGACCATCCACTGACGTTTCATTGGCGTGTCCCACCGGATCGAGGCGGCGATCAATCCAGTTTCGCGCCCTTGTTTACGGAACCCGGCTTCTATCGCGTCGCTCTGACGGTCAGCAACGGCCTGCTGTCCGATCTGGCTTGGCGGGATCTGTATGTGATCGAACCGATCGAAGAGCTCGGAACAGAAGGAGAGGCAAATGCCTGGACCTGGAGCGACCCGAACTCCCGCGTGGAGTTTTCACAGGATCAAGAAGTTCGGCTGGTGGGAGACGCTTCGGTGCGCGCGAATGTGGCCCCCTACAGCGGCGGCCGCGTTACCCTGAAGTACGCCTTGCCAACACCTGCCTCCCTTGAGTCCATGACGCAGGTGGTGTTCTGGCTCAAATCGCGCAACGAGAATATTCCCGGCTGGCAAGACCTGAATCCGCTGCTGACACTTGTCGGCCCCGATCAAGAGCAACTCCAACTGACGCCCGCCCGAGACTTCCTGAGCGCGCCACCATACAACGAAGCACGTGAGGGTTGGACCTATTTCGTCGTACCGCTGCAGGGCAACGATTCCTGGCAGCGCACCGGCGACAACATCTCGTCACTCAAAGAAATCCGCTTCGGCTTTGACGCGTGGGGAGCTCCGCCGCTCGTGATCTGGTTCGACGGACTGGGCGTGAAGTGAACCGACAGCATGGTTGGATACCGAGGAATCCGCAAGGATCCGTAGCCTCCTTTCAACCCGTGGCTTCTCTTCCTGCTGTGCGCGCGATGTAGGGAGATTTCAGCCGCGGAGGCGCGCGGAAGTGCGCGGAGCGGATCTATCCGTGCCGATCTGTCCCCTCCGTTCGATCCGTGGTTCCTTCTCCTCCCTACGTCCAACCTGAGTGCGATTTGCTCTCGTCCGCACCTTGATTGGACTGCCGTTGCCGGGACCGCCTGATTCCGGTCTCGATATCGATCGAGCTTAACTCCGCGCCTTTCCGCGTTACTCCGCGGCCCTGCCGCCTTGTGACGCTATTTCACATGCAAAATCACCACGGATTTCGCGGGCAAGGTCACGACCAGACTCCCTCCATCGAGCCGGGCGCCATCGAACGCCTTGGGCACGACGGTGTCGACCTGGTCGAACGTATTGTGGGAATTCATTTGCTCGGCGGTCAACAAACGTCCGGATACGGAATCGGGTGTGGCTCCGTCAAACTGACATGAGATATCAATCGAGTGATTGGGATCACAGTTGACGAGCGACAGGTGAACAACGCTGTCCGCATCCCGCGTCGCCGACGCACTCACGGCCGGGATACGCTCGTCGCCGAGAACGTAGTCGGGCGTCTCCAGATCAAGCGGCAGATAGGTTCCGCCCTGATGGACCTTGAACATTTCAAACACGTGGAACGTGGGCGTCCGCAGCATGCGTTCTTTGTCGGTCAGCACCATCGCCTGCAACACATTGACGGTCTGTGCAATGTTGGCCATCACGACTCGATCGGCGTGTCGATGGAAGATATGGAAATTGAGTGCCGCGACGAGCGCATCGCGCAGCGTATTCTGCTGGTACAGGAATCCGGGGTTCGTCCCCGGCTCCACGTCATGCCAGACGCCCCATTCATCGACAATCATGCCGATCCGTTTTCGGGGATCGCGCCGATCCATGATTTCCCCGTGCTTGGTAATCAACTCATCCATGGCCAGGGTTCGCCGAAGCGTGGAATGCCACAGCGTTTCATCGAACTTCGTCGCCGATCCTTTCCGACCCCAGTCGCCCGTCGCGATCGTGTAATAGTGCAAGGACAGTCCGTCCATTCGCCGGCCCACTTGCTCCATCAACACTTCCGTCCAGTTGTAGTCGAATGCATTGGCCCCGCAGGCGATGCGATAGATGCGATTTCCCGGGTAGTTCTTGACGAACGTGTTGTAGCGCCGATAGAGGTCCGCGTAGTACTCGGGCCGCATGTTCCCGCCACAACCCCAGCTTTCATTGCCGACGCCAAAATAGGGAACGCGCCAGGGTTCATCACGACCATTTTGCCTCCGCAGGTTCGCCATGGGCGAATCGGCATCCGACGTCATGTACTCGACCCACTCCATCATCTCTTGCACCGATCCACTGCCCACGTTGCCGCAGATGTACGGATCGGTCTCCAGTTGCTCACAGAGATCCAGGAACTCATGCGTCCCGAAATGGTTGTTCTCTACGACGCCGCCCCAATGCGTATTGATCATCTTGGGGCGTGACTCGCGTGGGCCGATCCCGTCCTTCCAGTGATATTCGTCGGCGAAGCAGCCTCCGGGCCATCGCAGTACGGGGATATTGAGTTCACGCAGGGCCGCGACGACGTCGTTGCGAATGCCGCGCGTGTTCGGGATCGGCGAGTCCTCTCCGACCCAAATCCCCTCGTAGATGCAGCGTCCCAAGTGCTCGGCAAAATGTCCGTAGATATTCCGGTTCACCTCCGGCCCGGGTCGGTCGGCGTGCACGCGGATCTGGGCACCCAACTCCGCGGCGGGAAGGGTGGAACTCAGCGCAAACAGGCCGCAGAGAAACAGAATGGCTCGATTCACAGTTCTCATCTCGGAGTCTCCTCAGCCATTGAAGTACAGGTAGGCAGCCAGAATAATCACGAGCACGGCAGCCGACGCGGCCAGATCGCGCCCGTCCCAGCTGCTGCGACTGGCCCGGCGATCTTCCTCGGTCAGCGTGCCATAGGTCAGACCGCGGATGTGATCGTATGACGGAGGCGATGTGAGGTAACTGACGCCGAACATCACCACCACGCAAACCAGGAAGATCAGCAGGCTGTAGTATTGAAAGAACGTGTTGTTGACAACCCAGAAGAACGATCCCTCGGGGTAGCCACCTCCCAAACCCGCCCAATCCAGTTTTACGGGCGTATCAACCGCCAAGCGGAACAACCCCATCAAGAACCCGACGATCAGCGTCGCCAGGCATCCGGCCCCGTTGAGTCGTTTGTTGAACACCCCCAGGAAGAAGACAACAAAGATGGGAGGCGCAAGGTAGGCCTGCACACCTTGCAGATAGTCGTAGAGCCCGCGTCCACCGCGAATCACGGGAATCCACGCGAGGCCGATCAACACCATGACCGTCGTGGCAATCCGTCCGATCCAGACCAGGCGGTGCTGCGAAACGTGGGGGTGAAGTTTCGTGTAAAAGTCCATCGTGAAGAGCGTCGCCGAGGCGTTAAATACGCCGGCCAGCGAACTCATCAAGGCAGCCAACAAACCGGCGACAACCATTCCGCGAACGCCGACCGGCAGCACGTGCTTGACCAGCAACGGAAAGGCGGCTTGAGCCTGATCGCGAATCACTTCGCCCTGACCGTCCATCATCGCTGCCGTCAGGGCTTCGTTCTTACCGGTCGTCGCAATCGCGTAGGCAATCATGCCGGGGATGATGAAGATGAACACGGGCAACAGTTTCAGCATGCCCGCGAAGATGCTGCCTCGTCGGGCCTGTTGTTCGTTCGGCGCCCCCAAGGTGCGCTGAACGATGTATTGATCGGTACACCAATACCAAAGCCCGATGATCGGCGCGCAGAACAGCATTCCGAGCCAGGGATAGTTGTCGTTGAAGTACCAGGCCATCTGCTGACCGTCACGTACCGGCGACCAAGTGGCAGTAACGCCCTCCGGAACCAGTGGCTTCCACAGATTGAACATTTCGGTGCCGGCAATTTCGCGGAGTGCCTGCCAGCCACCTAACACACGTAGCCCAAAGAAGGTCACGAGTGCCGACCCCACGACCAGAATGAACGTCTGCAGTGCTTCCGTATAAGCCACCGCGCGCAGACCACCCAGGACCGTATAAACACCGGTCAGCACGATGACAAGAATCGATCCAATCCAGAAACTGTCCAGACCGAACAGATTCAATTCCGGCAACAACACGGAAAAGACAATTCCACCGGCGAAGATCCCGACCGCGATCTTGGTCAGAACATAGGCCACGAGTGAAATCACCGACAGCATCCAGCGACTCGTCGCATTGAACCGTTTTTCCAAGAACTCCGGCATCGTGTAGACGCGCGATCGCATATAGAACGGGACGAAGACCCATCCGAGGATCAGCAAGCACCAGGCGTGCAACTCGTAATGAGCCATCGCGACTCCATCCGTCGCGCCGGAACCTGCCAACCCGACGAGATGTTCAGAGCCGATGTTCGAGGCGAAGATCGAAGCGCCGATAACGAACCAGCCCAGGTTCCGCCCCGCCAGGAAGTAATCGTCGGCCGTGTCCTTGTTTTTGAGAATGACCCACCAAGCCAGGCCAAACAACAGGGCGAAGTACCCGCCAATCATCACCCAGTCGAGCGTTTCCATGCATGTCGCCTTTCGTTATTTGCAGACCTATTTTTCCTGCGGCACGGCCAACAGGCTTCAGGAAGCAACGTAAATCCTAAGTTTGCAGACATTTTGTTGTAGGACGGATTGGTAATCCGTCCGTTGCAGACCGCAACGGTCGTTTCTGCATCACGGCCAGACTTCATCACACGTGCAATTTGGCGGAAGCCGCCTCTATGTACATTTAGTGCGATATGCTACGGACGGATTGCCAATCCGTCCTACTGGAGCGTAAATCCTACCAAAACCGGACTCCCGTCGGTTGTCCTGGTTCATGGACTGCACCGCGGTCCGTGAGACCTCACCACGCCGCGTCGTTCCAACGCAGTTCCTTTTTGAACTCACTCAATCGCGTCTCTTGATCGATCAACAGCAGTTCCACTTCCGCCATTTCCGCCAAATCTTCCAGATGTTCAGCAGTCACCGCAAGGCTGAACGCGGTATGGTGCGCTCCGCCGGCATAGATCCACGCAGCCGCGGCGGTCGCCAAGTTGGGCCGTGGCACCCACACGGCACGGGCGACGGGCAGCTTCGGCAAGGGTTGTTCCGGCGCGACCACGTCGACCTGGTTGACCACCAGTCGAAAGCGATCGCCAAGATCGACCAGCGAAGCATTCACGGCCGGTCCGGTCTGGCTATCGAACACGAGGCGGACGGGATCGCTTTTGCCACCGATTCCCAGCGGATGGATTTCGCAGGAAGGCTGTCCCGCGGAAATCGACGGACAGATCTCGAGCATGTGCGCACCCAACACCTTCGGCCCCTGGGGATCCAAGTGATAGGTATAGTCTTCCATGAAGGACGTACCGCCGGGCAACCCGTCGGCCATGACCTTCAAGGTTCGCACAAGCGCCGCGTGTTTCCAATCGCCTTCGGCGCCGAAACCGTAGCCATCCGCCATCAAACGTTGGACGGCCAAGCCCGGCAATTGCTCCATTCCGTGCAGGTTTTCGAAGGTATCGGTAAACGCGCGAAACGAACCCGCCTCCAAAAAGTTGCGCAACCCCAATTCGATGCGTGCCGAGTATCGCAGATCCGATCGCCGCGGACCGTTTGCCCGCAGGGACTCCGCCATTTCGTATCGCTCGTCGTACTCACCGACCAGGCGGTCGATGTCGGCATCACTCACCTCGTTCATCCGCTCGACGAGGTCCCCCATCCCGTAGCCATTGACTTCGACACCGAGCCGCATCTGGGCTTCGACCTTGTCGCCCTCGGTCACTGCCACCTGCCGCATGTTGTCGCCCAGCCGCGCGACCTTCAGCCCCTGCAGTTCGGCCCATCCGGCCGTCGCGCGCATCCAGGCCGCCAGCCGCTGTTGCACCTGGGAATCCTGATAATGGCCGACGATCACCTTTCTGGGTTTCTTCATCCGCGTGCAGATGTAGCCAAATTCGCGGCCTCCGTGTGCCGACTGATTCAGATTCATGAAATCCATGTCGATCGTGGACCAGGGAATGTCGCGATTGAACTGAGTGTGCAGGTGCGCTAGCGGTTTCCGCAGTCGCGAGAGACCCGCGATCCACATCTTGGCGGGCGAGAAGGTATGCATCCAGCAGACCAATCCGAGACATTCGGGATCCGCATTGGCTGCCTGACAGACCTGCAAAACGGAGTCTGCCGAAGTGACCACAGGTTGGAAGACCAAGGGAAACGGCAGATTGCCGGACGCATTCAGCGCTTCCACAACGTGACGACTATCTTCCGCAACTTGTCGCAACGCAGCCTCGCCATAGAGATGTTGGCTGCCCGTAATAAACCAGGCTTTTCGCACGGGTGAT
>CAZFWV010000179.1:0-2761 GCA_964522605.1 uncultured Pirellulaceae bacterium | reverse complement strand
AACGCTCTGCCCGTAGTAGGCGTCGGGTCCGTGTTTCCGTCGAAAATGCTTCTGCAGGATGTGCGTCTCCAGAACCGGGGCGTCGGCCCGAAGCTGCCAGGTTCCATAGGCCATCTGCGCAACCGCCTCGAGCGCAACTGCGTTGTGCAGCGATTCATACGCATCGCTGCCCCAGGTGAAGGGACCGTGACCTGCGACAAGCACGGCGGTCATCACGCGGTAATCGAGTGCGGCAAACCGCTCGACGATCACGCGACCCGTCTCGAGTTCATAATCCGACTCCACTTCCTCGGGCGACAAAACCCGCGTCACGGGAATGTCGCCGTGAAAATGGTCCGCATGGGTCGTTCCCAAGCAGGGAATTTCGCGCCGTGCTTGCGCGAACATCGTGGCATAGTGACTATGGGTGTGTGTGATCCCGCCAATCGTTTCAAATTGGCGGTAGAGCAATACGTGCGTCGGCGTATCGCTGGAGGGTCGCAAATCGCCCTGCACGACTTCTCCATTCAGATCCACGACAACCATGTGGGACGGATCGAGTTCGTCGTAGGGAACACCGCTCGGCTTAATGACGACCAACCCCTGGCTGCGATCAATTCCACTAACATTTCCCCAGGTCAGCGTGACCAGCCCCTGGGTCATCAGTTCGCGGTTGGCCCGACAAACCTCCCGCTTGAGTGTCTTGAGCATCAACGCGTCTCCCGTCGCACGCGGTGTCGAATGGCAATCAACTCCTTCATCACGCCGAACAGACTCTCGCGGTATTCCGTCGTACCGAATGCGTCATGCAGTTGACGGTACAGGCGATATAACTCGGCGTACGTCGCGGCAGCCGCCTTGCGCGGTCGGTAGACTTCGCGTTTGACGCCGGTCATTTTGCGTTGTGCCGTCGGCACATCCCGATAGGCGCCTCCCACAACCGCGCCGAAGATCGCGGCACCCAGAGCGCAGGTCTGGGCAGAACGACTGATCTTCATCGGGCGATTGCAGACGTCCGCGTAGATCTGCATCACCAGCGGATTCTTCTCGGCGATCCCGCCGCAATTGACCACCTGGTCAACTTTGACACCGTATTCTTCGAATCGGTTGATGATCGTCAGCGCCCCAAAGGCAGTTGCCTCAATCAGCGCGCGGTAGACCTCCGCCGCAGTCGTGTGCAG
Organism: uncultured Pirellulaceae bacterium; assembly: GCA_964522605.1. GTDB lineage: Bacteria > Planctomycetota > Planctomycetia > Pirellulales > Pirellulaceae > CAVZLD01. Next base: position 1,601 of record CAZFWV010000179.1, on the reverse strand, counting down.
CGTCTGGCCGATCAGCAGTCCGGTCAATCGAGGGTCGACGAGCACGGTCCGGTTGCCGTTGTTCCAATCGAGTGCCAGCAGCCCGCTCGCTCCGGGCAGCAGTTGTTCTGCCTCGCGCGTCAACCCACCGTGCCCGTCATCCTTCGTTTTGTACTCGGCAGGTGTCATCCGTCGAACGAACCAGTTGAAGATGTCGCCGACCGCGGATTGTCCGGCTTCCAAGCCGTACATCCCGGGAATCACCGATCCAGGAACGATGCCGCACAAGCCGGGAATATCCGGCAGGGGCTGGTCCAAAGGCCAAACCGTGATGTCACACGTACTGGTCCCGATGATCTTCACCAACGTTCCCGGCTGCACGCCCGCCCCCACAGCTCCCATGTGCGCATCAAACGCTCCCACAGCGACGGGAATCCCCGCCGGCAGTCCCACTTGGCGCGCCACGTCGGCGGTCAAGTGACCCGCGAGTTGATCGGCGGCAACCGCCGGCGTCGCGTAGTGCTCGGCGACCTTCACCAATTGAGGATCCAGCCGCCGCAGAAAAGCTTTGCTGGGCAAGCCTCCCCAGCCGTCGTGATACATCGCCTTATGCCCTGCGGCACAGATCCCGCGTGAAAGGCGGTCGGGATCCGTATTCCCGGTGATACAGGCAGGGATGTAGTCGGCCAGTTCCACCCAGGAATAGGCTGCATCAAACACTGCCGGCGCCGTTCGCAGACAATGCAAGATCTTGGACCAGTACCATTCGCTCGAGTAGACGCCGCCGCACTTCGCCAGATAGTTGTCCTTAACGCGTGCGGCTTTATCAGTGATCTCGGCGGCTTCCTCCGCAGACGTGTGATCCTTCCATAGCCAAGCTTGGGCGGCCAAGTTCTTGGCAAACCGCGGCCGATCCGCCAAGGGAACTCCATCCCGATCGACGGGAATCGGTGTCGATCCGGTCGTGTCGACACCAATGCCTGCGACCTGCTCGGGCCGAAAATCCCCCGATCTCTTTGCCGCACGCACGGCCTTTCCAACCGCCTGGACCAGTCCCGTGAGATAATCCGCCGGATGTTGCCGAGCCAGATTCGGGTCTTTCGGATCGAGCAGAATTCCCTGCTCCCCGCTCGCGTAATCCGCCACCGCCGTGGCAACTTCGCTTCCGTCGTGGACATCGACAATCAACGCCCGAACACTGTTCGTGCCATAGTCCACGCCTAACGCATAACGTGCCTCTCCGGCTCGTTTCATGTCACAGCCCCCCTCAGATCATTCAAGGACTTCGTTCCAGGCGACAACGACGGTTATGATACGAAGAAAAACACTCGGGATTGAAGTAGGGGCACCCCGGGTCGAACATGCTTTGGTTGCGTCCGTCTGCGTCCTTTTGCGTAGAGCCTTTCGATCCCTTCGCGTTGAGAGGATCAACGCAGCGCGGCAGGGCCACAAGCCAACGGGGTGCTACCGCGCTCGGCACATCGGGTGTGCCACTGGCTTTGCCAGTGTCCTCTTGGGTCGAGGAACAGCACTGGCAGAGCCAGTGGCACCCGGCGCTCGGCACATCGGGTGTGCCACTGGCTTTGCCAGTGTCCTCTTGAGTCGAGGAACAGCACTGGCAG
>CAZFWV010000178.1:6061-13568 GCA_964522605.1 uncultured Pirellulaceae bacterium | reverse complement strand
GCCGCATTGCGAGTTCGTACTTCCGCGCGATCATGGTTTTCCTTCCAGGGCGAAAGAGACATACACGACGATCGTCCCGCCGTCCTCCGCCTCGGATCCAAGCACGATGCGGCCCAGTTCACCCTGCTGAGAACCCAACCGATTCACCACGCGCCCCTGGGGCACAACACGAATCGTGAGGGATTGGCGAGTCAGATTCCCATACCGTGCCGGCTCCCCCAAGGCCACCTGCAAGATCTCCGACGGATCGATCTCCTTCACCTGCAGTCCCGCCGGCTGATCGGCATCTCCCTTGATCAGAACCCAAAGCTGCCGCTCCTGCGTTGTTTCGCCCGGTAGAGTCCCAAGCTTCAGGATGCCGGATTGATCGTCGTAGTCCGATCCCACGATCGTGACGTTTCCCACGATCGCCCCTTCCACGGGCACTTCAATCGGTGGGAGATCGTCCTTGTTCAGGTGCAGGCGGAGCTGCTGGTGAAACGGCCCCAACGCAAGTCCCGGCTGCAGCCGCAGCGTCACTCGGGACCCACTCTGAGCGCCCGGTTCGCGATCCAAGACCTCCCGCGACAGCGGCTCGCTGGTCGCCTCCAGGAAATCGGCCGATGACGCCTGCAGAAACTCCACCTCTTCCACGCGCAGATCTGCGTCCCGATAGCCAAAAACGTGGATCTGTCTCTCACGACTCTCATCGGCCAGCACATTGCCGAAGCTGACCGCTAACGGGACCGGGCGAACGATCTGTTGCACGCGCCCCTGCACCGTCAGATCGAGTTCAAGCCGAGCCGGATCGTTGGTCACAAACCGCGCCGTTTGGGCGAACTCGAGTTTGTAATCGTTCGGCTGCCACGAGAGCTCAATTTCGGCAAACTCCCCCGGGGGGACTTCCGTCCGCGCCATCTTGACATCCGTGCACTGGCACGATTTTTCCAAAAAACGGAGCTTCAAGGGAATGGTCCCGGTATTCTGCACGACGAACGTATGGCTCCGGGTTTCATCTCTCGACATCACGCCAAAATCGAAGACGCCGTCCCCTTCGACGGACACCCGCGCCCGCCCGGCCGATTGGTTGGGAGTCATTGGGCTGATGGAATCCGCATCGTCGGCAGGCAGCGGCTTGGAGAAGCCGAAACCGCGATCCCCGGCGTATTCCACCCAGGATGAACCGACGCCAATCGCCGCGCCTGTCAGGATCGCAGTGGCGGTGATCCACCAGGTTCTCTTCATGCAAATGCTCCTCCGCCGTCTCGTGCTCTATCCTACCCCGTGTGAGTCGAGCTTCAAACGCAGAATCATTGGGTTGATCATCTTCCAAGGCGAGCACGCAGGTACGTCCGGCAGGCATCGAAGAACGGCTGATACTGCGCGTCCTGGTAGTCAGGAAAAGTCCATGGCTGACTTCGCCAGCCCCCCGCCTGAAAACGAAGTGTCACTTCGGCGTAGATCCCCTCCGACAGGTAGATTCGGTGAGCGTGATCCTTGGTCGACGCCAGCACGAGCTTTCCTTCACAGATGTAACCGGGATCGAGATTGAGCGGCCGAGTCTCCGCGCAGGTCGCCTGGGTTTGGTACGCAGACTCCCAATCGTTGGTTTGGATCTTCAGTCGGCTGAGTCCTGCCGGGTCCATCAGATCGCGATACGCAAGAAACTGCTTCTTCAGCCCAACGCCCATCGTCGATTCGTAATATCGCGTCTGGTCAAAGGAAAACACAGAACTTTCAAGTTCCACCGCTCCCCAATGGGCTTCGGACTGCTGCCGCGCCCACTGAAAAGCCGCGGGATGCCGGCTGGTCACGGCGAGCAAGATCACGACGGGGATCGGCTCTTTGATCTGCCCCATGGATTCCTCGGGCCGTTCCTTCGACCAAATCAGTAGGCCTTGGCGAAAATGGCCCGTCGCGTACTGGAGCGTCCGGTGAAGAGACATTTTCCCGGTTCGTCGGCAGCATTCAACGGGAGGCAACGAATGGTCACTTTCAACTTCTTGAGCAGTTCGTCGACCTGCGGATCGTCCTGCCAGTGACAGAGTGCGAATCCGCCATGAATCTCCGGCTTCTCGGAATTCCGTGGAGTAAAGTAATCGTGGAAATCGCTCAGCGAGTCGATGACCTGGGTGTTCTGCTCACGCAGCGCCAAGGCCCGATCGAACAGTTGCGACTGGATTTCATCGAGCAGCGGAGCGATCTGCGCGACGAGTTCCTCACGCGGAACACTCTGCTTCTGTTTCACCGGCTGATCTCGCCGCCCGAGGAAGACCGCACCGGCTTGCACATCGCGCGGTCCCACTTCCATCCGCAGTGGGACCCCTCGCTTGATATGTTGCCAGTTCTTCTCCCCGCCGCGCAGATCCCGATCGTCGATCCAGACGCGAACCGGTTCTTCCTGGTAGGTTTGCTTTTGCAGCTGCTGACGGAGCGTCTCACAGTATTCCAATACTGCGCTCCTTTCGTCGTCACTGCGATAGATGGGCAGGATGACGGCATGTCGCGGCGCAAGTCGTGGCGGCAAGACCAGTCCGTCATCATCGGCGTGCGTCATGACGAGGCCTCCGACAAGTCGCGTGGAGACGCCCCAGGAGGTGGTCCAGGCAAAAACCTCTTGACCGTTTTGGTCCTGAAACTTGATCTCCTGGGCGCGGGAGAAGTTCTGCCCCAGGAAGTGCGAGGTTCCCGCCTGAAGAGCCTTTCGGTCCTGCATCATGGCTTCGATGCTGTACGTCGCCACTGCGCCGGGGAATCGTTCTCCTGCGGTCTTTTCTCCCTGAATCACCGGCATCGCCATGTAGTTCTCGGCGAAGTCCGCATACACGCGCAGCATCTGCATGGTCTCCTCGCGTGCTTCTTCTTCGGTTGCATGGGCGGTGTGCCCTTCCTGCCAGAGGAACTCGGCCGTTCGGAGAAACAGCCGGGTGCGCATTTCCCAGCGAACGACGTTGGCCCACTGATTAATCAGGATGGGCAGATCGCGATAAGACTGAATCCACTTCGCGTACATCGCACCGATGATCGTCTCGCTCGTCGGCCGAACGACGAGCGGCTCCTCCAGCGGTCCTGCCGGCACGAGTCCACCTTCCGGACCCGGTTCCAGTCGGTGATGGGTGACAACGGCACATTCCTTCGCGAATCCCTCCACGTGCTCGGCTTCTTTCTCCAGATAGCTCATGGGAATAAACAAAGGAAAATACGCATTTTCGTGCCCCGTCTCTTTGAACATCCGATCCAGGACGTGCTGCATGTTTTCCCAGAGACTGTATCCCCACGGCTTGATCACCATACAACCGCGCACCGGGGAAACTTCCGCCAGATCAGCGGCCTTCACCACTTCTTGATACCACTGGGGATAATCGGCCTCTCGGGTCGGATCGATCGCATGCGCCGGCTGCTTGGCCATCAATTTACTCTCCACAGGACAGAAGAAAGGTCGCGTTCGCGATTCACGTACTCGCGGCATTGTAAAGCAGCCGGCCGGGATCCGAAAATGGCATCTGAGAATGAAGCGATCGAGCCGACGACCTTGAAGTGGACCGGTCGGGGTCATAGAATCGCCGGATTGCCGCGGGTTGCTGAAGCAGGTCACTTCGCCGTGTTCTGCACGGCGAACTGTGAAAGGGAATCGATCTCGGAGAGAATTCGAGCAACCACCGGGAGCGGCCCTCGTACGGGGACGAGTCGCACGCGATTTGGGTTGCGGCCCCGGCGCTCGACAGAGCTCCGGAATTCGGGTCTCCAGCAAGGCGACCTCCGGCGTCGGTTGCTGGACGTCCTTGGGCTCGACAGTAATTGCCTCATCCTGGTCGTCCGCACGGGCGGATCCCGAGTCTCACCTTGCTTGATGGGAAGGTCTTTCAATGGCGCGACGGTTTATCAACGAGTTGGGCGAACGCGAGGACATCGATGACGTGTTTCTCGCGTCCGACAAGCAGCTGCGCCCCAATCGCAACGGAAACCTGTATCTTCAGCTGCGGCTTTCGGATCGCACGGGCAGCGTCAATGCGATGATGTGGAATGCGAACGACCGGGTCTACCAAGCATTTGACAATGGAGACTACGTCCACGTTCACGGGACATCACAGGTGTACAACGGCACGATGCAGATCATCCTGACCCAGATCGACACCGCCGAGCCGCGGAACATCAATGAAGCGGACTTCGTCTATCTGACGGATCAAAAGCGCGACGAACTGCAGCGGCAATTGGCCGTCAACCTGCGATCGATTGAGAACTTGGACCTGAAGAATCTTGCCGAGTGTTTTCTGATCGATGATCAACTTATGGAGCGATTCTCTTCCAGCCCCGCCGGCGTCAAACATCATCACGCCTACGCGGGCGGGTTACTGCAACACGTCGTGGATTTGATGGATGTCGTGCGAGCAATTGTTCCCAAGTATCCTCGACTGAACGCCGACCTGCTCCTGATGGGCGCGTTTCTGCACGACATTGGCAAGATCGACGAACTGGTCGCCGACAAGGGCTTGGCCTACTCCGACGAAGGACAACTGGTGGGCCATCTTGTTCAGGGCGTCATGATTCTGGAACGAAAGATCCGGGAAGTCGAACGCATGACCAAGGAAGAGTTCCCGACCTCGTTGGCCGTCCAGCTGAAACACATGATCGTCAGTCACCACGGGAAACTGGAGTTTGGCAGTCCGAAAGTCCCGATGACTCTCGAGGCACTTACACTCCACTATTTGGACGATCTGGATGCCAAACTCCACAGCTTCGAGCAACTGATCCGCGAGGACGTCAACGTCGACAGCTCGTGGACGACTTACCATCCACATCTGGGTCGCAAACTTTTTAAGCCGGCTGAGTTCGACTGAGGATCGCATCGTCAACATCATCAGAAGCGAGACCGTGGGGACCCCATGGCAACGGGTTCCACGTGATCTCTTGCACCCGCCTGAACCAGGCAAGATGCAATCCACTTCCGAAGTGAGCGTCGCCGCCGTCAGCGGAGGAAAGTGATGAATCTCGTCGACTTGGAACAGCGAATCCTGCGCCACGTCCATCGGGCGAACTACCGCCCGGTGAAACCCCGCAAATTGGCCGAGCAGTTAATGCTGCCCAAGGCGCAGCATGCCGACTTGAAGAAGGCCGTCAAGCGGCTGGCAAAAGCGGGTCAGCTGACCTACGCCACCAACCACCTGGTCCATCCGGCGGAATCCTCCCGGAGCAAGGAAACGGTGGGCACGTTTCGACGACATCCATCGGGCTATGGTTTCGTGCGACCGGTCGGCACAAGCCGGTCGGTCGGTCGGGATGAAGACGTGTTCATTCCGGCGCGTCATACAGCGGATGCGGCGACGGGAGACCTCGTCCGCGTACAGACCAGTCGTCGGCGCACGCGGCAAAGCGGTTCGCGACTGAGCGGCGAAATTGTAGAAATCGTCGAACGAGCCAATCGTCAATACGTGGGAACCTATCGACTGGAAGACGGGATTGGTCTCGTCCAGATCGACGGCAGCGAATTCGCCCAACCAATTGTCGTCGGAGACCCGAGCGCAAAGAACGTGCAGGTCCAGGACAAGGTGGTCGTGGAAATCGTTCGCTATCCCACCGCCAAGCGGCGCGGCGACGGGGTCGTCACCGAAGTGCTGGGGAAGCGCGGCCAACCGGGCGTCGACACGCGGACGATTCTCCGTCAATTCCAGTTGCCGGAGCAATTCCCTGCGGAGGTTCTGGACGATGCAAGGGCACAAGCCCGGCTGTTCGACGCAACGATCGGCGCCGGTCGCAAGGACCTGACAAGTCTGACCGTGATTACGATCGATCCGGAAGACGCACGTGATTTTGATGATGCCATTTCGCTGCAACCGCTCCCCAATGGACACTGGCGACTGGGGGTTCACATCGCCGACGTGTCGCATTTCGTCCCGGCCGGATCAGCCCTCGACCAGGAAGCTCGCGAACGGGCGACGAGTGTCTATTTGCCGGACCGAGTGATTCCGATGCTGCCCGAAACCATCTCCAACCATCTGGCGAGTTTGCAGCCCGACCAGGTTCGCTACACGAAAAGTGCCTTCATTGAGTTGACGGCCGACGGCGCCCGAGTGGCCACCGATTTTTGTACGGGAGCGATTCGCAGTTGCCGCCGCTTCACGTACGAAGAAGTCGACGACTACCTTGCGGCCCCCGAGCGTTGGCGACCTCGACTCACTCCCGAAGTCTTCCAACTGCTGCACGACATGGATCAGCTGGCGATGATCTTGCGACGGCGGCGGTCCGAGCGCGGCAGTATCGAGCTGCTGTTGCCCGAATTGAAAATCCTGCTTGACAAACAGGGAAAAGTCGTCGGAGCCCGACGCATCGAGCACACGGAAAGCCATCAGATCATTGAAGAGTTCATGCTGGCCGCGAACGAGGCGGTCGCCGAACGACTCCGAGACGAAAAGCTGCTGTTTTTGCGCCGAGTTCACGCATCCCCCGATCCCAGAAAACTGGAGATCCTGGGCGAATTCGTCCGGGAACTTGGCATTGCGTGTGACCGCCTCGACAACCGGTTTGAGATCCAGCGGGTCCTGGATCAGGTTGCCGGTCGACCGCTCCAACAAGCGGTCAACTTTGCCGTATTGCGCGCGATGCAGAAGGCGGTCTACAGTCCCGCGGAGGAAGGCCATTACGCACTCGCGACGCGCGACTACTGCCACTTCACCTCGCCGATCCGTCGCTACCCCGACCTGACGATCCATCGTCTGATGGAATCCGTCTTTCGCCGGCAAAAACCGCCGCAGGAAATCGATCGTTTGACTTCGCTGGGTGAACACTGCTCGCAGCGAGAACAGCGAGCGGAAGCTGCCGAGCGCGAATTGGTGAAACTGAAACTCCTGAACTTTCTGGTGAAGAAGATCGGTCAATCGATGGAGGCCGTGATTACGGGTGTCGAGGATTTTGGGCTGTTTGCGCAAGGCATCGAATTGCCCGCCGAGGGACTGATTCCGATCGAAACACTCCGCGACGACCGGTACCGTTTTGACGCGAGCACACACGCATTGATCGGGCACCGCGAGGGCAACACGTTCCGTTTGGGAGATCTGCTGCAAGTCCGCATCGCCAACGTCGACCTGGACCGGCGGGAGTTGGACTTTGAAGTGCTCAAGCGAATTTCCCCTCCCAAAGCCGCGCAACGTTCCGGCGGCTCGATCTGGGACTCACCGAAATCCAAATCGGGCTCCAAAACCAAGCACAAAGCCAAAACACATCGCGGTCCCAAAGTCACCCGAAAGAAGGCAAAAAAGAAGACAACACGCCGCAAGCCACGGCGGCGTTGATTTGGGCGAAGCGAAAATCCCGAATCCAAACGACCACCCGGGATTCGACAAATTGGTTTTGTAGGCTTTGTCTAAAAACTGCACTGGCAGAGCCAGTGGCACACTAGATCAGCGGGTGGCACTGGGCTCTGCCAGTGCTGCGGAAGAGTTCTGAGACAAGGCCTAGTGCGGACGCTGATCCCGTGGTACCGCAACGAGATCGCCCCACGGATTGTCCGCTCACCGTCCGCTCACCGTCCGCT
>CAZFWV010000178.1:0-5961 GCA_964522605.1 uncultured Pirellulaceae bacterium | reverse complement strand
GTCCGCTCACCGTCCGCTCACCGTCCGCTTGCCGACGCACGGGCACCGTCCCGCCCCTGGCGAACAAGAGCAGATCCGCTACAATCTTTCGGATTCGGTCGCGCTTCCGATTCGGAGGGAAAGTCACGTCGAGCGATCTGACCGATCGAATCCCCAACGACGTTGGTCGACGCGCGAAGGGATCCCCCCAATGACCGCTGCTTTGGCTCACACGGCTCTGCATGGTTGGCACGTTGCGCACGGCGGTCGAATGGTCGACTTCGCCGGCTGGTCCATGCCGGTGCAGTACACGTCGATCACCGAAGAACATCAGGCCACGCGGCAACGAGCCTCCCTATTCGACGTGTCACACATGGGTCGGCTGCTGCTGGAAGGGCGCGATGCCACAGGATTCCTCGAGAGCCTGCTAACGCGGCGTGTCGCGGATCAGCCGTGCGGTCGAATCCGGTACTCGCTCGTGACCCAGGATCAGGGCGGCATCCTCGACGACGTACTCGTCTATCACCTGCGGTCTACTCAGCGGCCATCTTTCTTCTGGATGGTCGTCAATGCGAGCAACCGACAGAAGATTCTCGACTGGCTGACTGCACATCAGTCGAGCGGAATGGACCTGAGAATTCATGACGAGACGCAGGCCACGGCGATGATCGCGGTGCAAGGCCCTCGGGCTCTGTCGATTGTCGAGCGTGTCGTCGGGTCTCAACCATTGCGCTCGTTGAAGTACTATCGCGCGGCCTGGATCGAAGACGGAACAGATCTGCTGCTGATGAGTCGCACCGGATACACCGGGGAAGACGGCGTCGAGTTGGTCGCTCGACAAGAGTTCGCCGTCGACTTGTGGCAGCAGTTGATGAACGCCGGGGAATCGGAAGGAATTCTCCCCGCCGGACTCGGCGCACGAGACACGCTCCGACTTGAGGCGGCGATGCCGTTGTACGGTCACGAGTTGTCGGAGGAAATCACGCCCATTCAGGCGGGGCTTGAGTTCGCTGTCGATTTGGACAACCGCAGCTTTCCGGGGATCGCCGCGCTTCGTTCAGCGCAGTCGGACCCGCAGCTGCCGCGACGCATCGGACTGCGGCTGACCGGCAAACGGGTGCCACGCCAGCACTATCGCGTCCGATCCGATCAGGGGGCGGAAGTGGGAGAGGTGACCAGCGGCACGTTCTCCCCCACGTTCGCCTGTCCCTTGGCCATGGCCTACGTCCAACCCGAGCACGGCCAACCGGGCAATTCCTTGCAGATTGATGTTCGAGGTCAACTCGAACCCGCGACCGTCGTCGCGTTGCCATTCTACCAACGGCCTTGATCAAACACGGGAGTTATGGATCGGGATCCCATTCAGGATTCAGAACTGACACAAACAGATGAGCCATTGCGAACGAACACATCACTTAGAGGATCGGAGGTCGTGCAGTTTAGAAACGTTGGTTCTGCCGGTGTTTACGAACAGGATTCACTCGACCTCCAGAGGACATCGCGCTCTGTTTGGACCGAAGGCGGAGAGTAACCACGGATTGGACGGAGGGTACGGATCGGCACGGACCGATCCGTGGACATCCGTTTTGTCCGTTCGATCCGCGGTTCCTCTTCTCGATCTTCGGTGTCGCTCGACTCGTACGTCACAGCGACCTCGATACGGAAGGGTGTTGCAGCTTCGGATGAACCAACAACTTAGAAACTGCAAGAACTCATCAGTTACGGTGGTTCGCTCCGAAAACAAGAAAGGATCAAGCAGGTGAAACCGGAAGAACTGCTCTTCAGCAAGACCCACGAATGGGTTCATGTTCAGCGAGACGGGGAACATCCGATGGCCACTGTAGGAATCTCCGCCTTCGCGATTCAACAGTTGACCGATTTGGTGTACATCGCGTTGCCCGAAGCGGGTCGTTCGGTACGAGCGGGCGATACGATCGGCGAGATTGAATCCGTCAAGGCAGTCAGCGACCTTTACAGCCCGGTCACTGGCACAATTCGGGAAGTCAATACGGCGCTTGCGGAATCGCTCGAGACATTCAGCAACGACCCGTACGGCGAAGGATGGGTCATCAAGGTCGAAATCACGGACGACAGCAACCTCGATCAGCTGCTCGATTATTCGGCTTACCAGCAACAGTGTGCGGAAGAGTCCTGATGAGTTACGTTGCCAATACGAAAGAAGACCGACAGGCGATGCTCGAGGCGATCGGCGTGGGTTCGATCGAGCACTTGTTTGCTGGGATTCCCGAATCGATTCGACTGTCACGCCCGTTGGAGCTGCCGCCCGCCATGGGCGAACTCGAACTATCCCAGCACATGGCGCAGCTGGCGAATCGCAACCTGAGTGCCGAACAGAGTGTCTGCTTCTTAGGCGGGGGCAGCTACGATCACTTTATTCCCGCCGTGGTCGACGCGCTCGCCTCGCGTGGTGAGTTCTACACTTCCTACACGCCTTACCAGCCGGAAGTGAGCCAGGGTAATTTGCAGGCGATGTTCGAGTACCAGACGCTCATCTGTCAACTGACCGGCATGGAGGTATCCAATGCGAGCCTCTACGATGGGGGCAGCGCCACGGCAGAAGCTGCATTGATGAGCATCAGTGCGACCGGTCGGGACGGCAAGATCGTGGTCCCCGAAACGTTGCATCCGGAGTATCGACAGATTCTGCAAACGTACCTGGTGAACCTGGGAACGCGGATCGAGACGCTTCCGTGTCCCTCCGGCACGATCGATCTCGCCAGCGCCGATTCCGCCATCGATCAACAGACCGCCTGCCTGATTGTCCAGCACCCCAATTTCTTCGGCTGCCTGGAATCCGTACAGCAGCTTGCCACCTTGGCGCACGAGCGCGGGGCGCTTCTGATCGTCGTTGTGGATCCGATCAGTCTCGGCCTCTTGAAGTCCCCCGGCGAATTGGGCGCAGACATCGCCGTGGCGGAGGGGCAAGGATTGGGAACGCCACTGCTGTACGGTGGTCCCTACCTGGGAATCATGGCCTGCCGAGAACGCTTCGTGCGCCGACTGCCCGGTCGGATTGCCGGCCAGACGGTCGACCGGCGGGGACGACGCTGCTGGGTCTTGACGCTGCAGACGCGTGAGCAGCATATCCGCCGCGATAAGGCCACGAGCAACATCTGCACGAATCAGGGCCTCCTCGCGCTGCGCGCCAGCATCTATCTCGCCAGCATGGGGCCCGAGGGGCTCCGCGCCGTCGCGCAGCTGTGTACTCAAAAGGCTCATTATGCAGCGGACCAACTGAACGCGGCGGAACGCTTCGAGCAACGGTTTCCGGCGCCGTTCTTCAAGGAGTTCGTGGTTCGTGATCGTAGTGGGGAAGTTGCTTGCCTGTTGTCTGCCGCATCGGCTGCCGGGTACTCGGCGGGAGTGCCGCTCGGGCGTTGGTACCCTGAACTGCAGGATTGCTTCCTCGTGGCGGTGACCGAACAGCGCACGCGCGCGGAAATCGAAGGTCTGGCCCATTGTCTTACTTCTAGTTCTCTCGCGGAATCTATTCCCCATGCGTAATCGACAAGCCACCCAGCTGCTGTTCGAACTCTCGCGCCCCGGTCGTGGAAGCGCCCAGCTGCCAACTTGTGACGTGCCGGAACAGCCGATTCAGGAGCTGATTCCCCCGGAACACCTGAATGAGGGACCGCCGGCGCTCCCGGAATTGGTCGAGCCCGACGTGGTACGGCACTTCACGAATCTCTCCACGCTGAATATGTCGGTCGACACGCATTACTATCCGCTCGGCTCTTGCACGATGAAATACAACCCGAAGCGGAATGAACGTTGGGCGGGACTTCCCGGATTCGCCCAACTGCATCCCCACCAGCCGGCGGAGTCGGTTCAGGGCATGCTGCAACTGCTGTGGGAGTTGCAGCAGGATCTGGCCGAAATCTCGGGACTGCCGGGTGTCTCTCTGCAGCCGGCCGCGGGAGCCCAGGGAGAACTGACGGCGCTGATGATCGCGGCGGCCTACTTCCGAGATCGGAACGAACATCGAACGAAGGTGCTCAGCCCCGACAGCGCTCACGGGACCAATCCCGCCAGCGCACGGATGGCCGGATTCGAGACAGTTTCCCTACGGAGCGGGTCCGATGGCCGGGTGGATATGCAGGAATTGGAAAGCCACCTGGACGAACAGCTCGCCGTCTTCATGATCACCAATCCGAATACGCTCGGTTTGTTCGATCATCAGGTCACCGAAATCGCACGCCGGGTTCACGATCTCGGAGGACTCATCTATCTGGATGGCGCGAACATGAACGCGATCCTGGGGATCACCCGGCCGGGAGATTTCGGTGCCGATATGATGCACTTCAATCCCCACAAGACCTTTAGCGGGCCCCACGGTGGCGGCGGGCCGGGCGCCGGACCGATTTGCGTCGGTGCCGCCCTCGAACCGTATCTGCCTACCCCCATCGTCACGCGAGGTTCCGATGGCTACACGTTGGATGACAACCGGCCGCGCTCGATTGGACGTGTTCGGAGTTTCTTTGGCAACGTGGGTGTCCTCGTCCGCGCCTACGCCTATATTCGCACCCACGGCCCCCAGGGCCTGCGACAGGTCTCGGAGAATGCCGTCCTGAACGCGAATTATCTGCTCAGTCGCGTCAAGCATATCCTGCCCGTCCCCCACGGCGATCGGTGCATGCATGAGTTCGTGGCCAGCGCGGCCGACCTGAAAAAGGAACAGGGCGTCACGGCAATGGATCTTGCCAAACGGTTGCTCGATTACGGGTTCCATGCACCCACCGTCTATTTCCCGCTGACCGTGCCCGAATGCCTGATGATCGAACCGACGGAAACCGAGAGCAAGGAATCGATGGACGCGTTCGCCGAGACGCTATTCCGCATCACGGAAGAAGCCCCGGAACTGCTGCATGAGGCGCCACACACGACGATCATCAGCCGCCCCGACGAAGTCCGCGCCGCACGGAAGCCGATCATGCGATGGATGCCGGAGGAGAGAGACGCTGCCGTCTCTTCGACCACCGGATGACGGACTGCCGACTGATCCTGGACACCGCTGCCGAGGGCGGCTGGAACATGGCCGTGGACGAGGTATTCCTGGAGTGCGCCAACTCAGGGCAGACCGTGCTGCGATTCTATGGCTGGGCCGAAGCCACGCTCTCCTTGGGCTATTTTCAGTCGGCCGCCGACCGACAAGACCATCCCAGCAGCCAGCAGTGCCCTCTTGTACGTCGGGCTTCGGGCGGGGGGGCGATTGTCCACCATCATGAGCTCACCTACAGCTTTGCCACGCCAGCCTCGGCCGCCTGGGCCCGCGACCAGCAGCGGCTCTACCAGGGCTTTCACCAGACCTTAATTCAAATCCTGAACGGCCATGGGATGACCGCGGAAGGCTGTCGGCCGACCGGCCAGGAGGATTCTCCAAGACAGCCGTTCCTCTGTTTCCAACGTCGGACCGCGGGCGACGTCCTGATCGAATCACACAAGATCGCCGGCAGCGCTCAGCGACGTTATCGTTCCGCGCTGCTTCAACATGGGAGCGTCCTCTTCAACCAGTCGCCATGCGCTCCGGAACTACCCGGAATCGCGCAACTGAGCCCCCATCCGATCTCGCCAACGGAACTGATCCACGAATGGAGCCGAGCCATCGCACAGCTCTGGTCGCTGAAGCTGATTCGCAGTCCGCTCCACGAGCGTGAATGCGAACGAGCCCGAGTTCTTTGCTCCACAAAATATTCTGCCCGCAATTGGACCTACCGCCGGTAGTCCAAAGGGCGACAACTCCTTTTGACGCTCGGACAGCCATCTGCTATTCTGCGGGAGAATCATTCAGTACGAAATCTACTCCGCTGGCTAACGCATGGCCGGTCGGCAACAGGATCCCCTTGATCGACGAACAATCGGATATCATCCGTTCTTATCCTGTTTTTCCGGTTTTCAGTAGCGATCTATTGGGGTGCTGTCTAAGCTGAAAGTCATGCTCGCATCAGCGTGCCCTCTGCATCA
>CAZFWV010000177.1:0-13589 GCA_964522605.1 uncultured Pirellulaceae bacterium | reverse complement strand
TGCTGCACGACCTCGCGAATCCGTTCTTCATCCCGCTTGTTCGCAACAAGCGTTGCATCCGGCGTGTGCACAACCAACAGGTCCTGCAGGCCGACCGTCACGACAAGATGCTCATCGCTCGTTCGGACGATCGTCCCCGACGTATCGATTCCGAGATGGCGGCCGCGAACCGTATTTCCCTGGGCGTCCTCACCCAGCAAGCGCGAAAGCGCCTGCCAGCTTCCCACGTCATCCCAATCAAAAGGTGCTTCCACGACGATGACTTCCGACGCGCGCTCCATGACGGCGTAGTCGATCGATTTGCCGACGATCCCCACGAACTGCTCGTGAAAAACGGTGTCGAAATTCGGTCCGTCCCAGGCATCTCCGATCGCCTGGAGGTGCGTCGACATCCGCGGCTCGCATCGTTGCAACTCGTCCAGAATCGTCTGCGCCCGCCAGACGAAGATTCCCGAGTTCCAATCGTAGGTTCCCTCGTCAAGATATTGTCGCGCCAAGTCGGCGTGCGGCTTCTCGCGAAACCCAAGCACTTGAAAAGCGCTGAGCGTCGATTTCTTGGGCAACGCCAGCGGAGCACCTCGATGGATGTATCCGAAACTCTCCGCGGGATAGGAGGGTCGGATTCCGAAAGTCACCAAACGAGAGGGCTGATCCTGAACGAGGCGTTCGGCGAAGCGTATCGCGTGCTGAAACTGCTCGATCGGTTCAATCAAATGGTCCGCCGGCATGACCGCCATGACCCCCTCCGGGTCGCGCCGACGCACCCAATGGGCTGCAACTCCGATGCAGGGCGCCGTATCGCGTTTGCACGGCTCACCCAGAACGGCCGACGCCGGGAGATCCGGAAGCTGTTGGTGAATCGCCGGCACCAGTTGCTCGTTCGTCACAATCAGGATCTGATCGACGTCAACCAGACCTTTTAGACGGTCCACGGTAGCCTGAATCATCGTTCGGCCGCCCGTGAGGTCGAGCAACTGCTTGGGACGACCGCGGCGACTCGCTGGCCAGAATCGAGTGCCGGCGCCGCCGGCCATGATCACTGCGTAAAGCATCTCCGTCCCCTTCGATGGTGATCCGCCTGCTCGCTCCCCGATCTATCGAGGGCGGAACTTCGACCGATCATTGCGACGATCCTTGAAGATATACCTCGCCCCGAAACACTTCGCCCGGAGGCACGCGCTGCCGTAGTTCCTCCCGATCCAGCGCGAAATTCGGATGAATCTCGACCATTGCAGCCGGATCGACAACCGCTCCGACGGATTCCAGCCATCGACGGGATCGATCCCCAATCGCCTGTCGGCAAGCCTCCGGTGTGTCTTTCTCGGCACCGCTCGCATTCTTCAGGGGAGCAAAGACCTCCCGCTCATCGGCCTCGACAACAATCGCATTCTGGGCCAGAGGCATCAGATCAAAGATGAACTTCTCAAACTTCGTCGCGTTGGGTTTTTCCGGTGTTACCGTGATTCCCTTCCGATCGACACAGGGAACCTTCTTCCGAGCGCGATGGAATGGCAAAGACTCGTCGCTCCGCATGCAACGTTCGAGAAACTCAATCGAGAAGACATGTATCGCAATGCTCCCCGCCCAGAAACGGAGCGAACCATCCGCTTCGCGTTGCCCTCCGGCGTCGGCAGGCAGATCACTGTATTCAATCACTCGCAACTGGCCGCCGACCGAAACCACGTTCCCCACCTTGTCGTCCGGGGACTGCTTTGCCACGACCTGAGTCGACATCTCGGATTCGGCGAGCAGATGGTAGCCCACCAATTCGCGATCGCACAGTCGAACCAGCGGATTGTCGACTTGGAAATAGAAGAGCTGTTCGATTCCGCGCTGGCGAGCGTCTCGTAAACATCCGCTACCGTCCAGTGCCGCCAACATGCCGCCATGGCCATCCGGACTGAGGAAGATGCGTCCCTTTTCTTCGAGCAGAATCTGCCCCTCGTCGTCAATCGCGGGCATCGTACCCTGACAGAAATACAGCAGGTCGTCGGAAGGTAATCCGAAGCGATCGTGGCTTTCGAGGAACTCGACGGTTTCTTCGTGCGTCGCTGGACTCGTCATCAAATACAGAGGCAAACGGACCTGATGTCGTTGGGCCAGTGCCCGCAATTGATCGATGTGCATTTCGAACAGGCTTCGATCCGAAACCGGCCCCAGGCGAAACATGCCCTTCGGATGGTCAAAACCTAATCGCGTGCCCTGGCCTCCGGCCACGAGGATGATCCCCAATTTGCCGGCCGCCAGCGCTTCGTCGGCGGCAGCCTGAGCCGCCGCCTGGGTGAACCGATTTCCCGCAGAATCCAATCGAAAAGCAGGAGGGGGCCCCGCTTGCTGCAGGATCGCTCCCCAGTCCTCCTCATCCTGACGTCCACCGGCCAATCGCTCAATCTGGGCGATGTCGATCGTTGCGATCTGCTGGAGCAGTCCTTGCTGCTGCTGAGCATCCAACTCGTCCCAGAATTGCAGCAGATGCTGCTGACCAAACTCGGCCAGCCGCCGCTTGCAATCCTCTCGACTGAGTTGACCAGGATCGCGACCACGCGAATCGTCCATTGAATTCCTCCATCAAAACCACCAACCCCTCACCCAGGCATAACAGAGCAGGCAAAGCAGGGGAAAAAGTACGAAGATCGTGACATACGTGAAAACCGTCGTCCAAACATGTCGCGGCCAACGGGCCATGGGGCACCTTTTTCACTTCACCCCCCGCCCACAAACCATCAACCGGACGGAGCGACAAGCGGGTAGAGGCCATTATCAAGGTTCTCACGAGACAGGAAACCGGGTGTCGGACGGAAACCTGTCGATCCGTGTTCTCTGTCAAACCAACGGACGACCGGAGCAGGCGGCGAAGAAGTCCGCCCGCGACCGCTCACCACTACGCACAGCCCACTGCCAACTCGTTTAACCGCGTGGGCAACGCCCCGCGAGTCTTACACCACGCGGATATCCCCGCGCGGGTTGGCCACACTGCACGCATACCTGCCCATCGTCCCTCTCTCCAACCCAGTGCCGGCTGGTCGGTCGCGGCCCGTCTCACGCGGCCCGCTGGGCACGCGGTTAAACGAGAATGTCGATCGCCTTGTGTGCAGGAGATCGAAGGTCGGATTGCTGCTGCTCTGCTTCACGGACGATCGCCAATCCACGGCCGAACGCCGCAATCAGCGAGCACGCTCGGCCAGTTGCCGATAGACGTGCAGCGCCTGTTCGAATTCTTGAAGCGATTCCGCGGACAGAACATCGCGATTGCGTTGGATCTCGCGGGTCATCAGTTCGATCAGATAGTCGACCTCCGCGCGGCGCGGACGAATGGGCTGACCCGCGACTTCCATATGCCAGGGTCCGGTGTGCGCAAATCGGATCCGTCCATCCGCCTGCCGTTCAAACGCACGAACCGCAGCCCAACTCGTCTGATCGATCGTCAACTTCGTTGTCCATCGCGTGCGAGAGGCACCTTGAGGTAGACGCTCGAAATTCCCCTCTTGCGCCGGCTGAGCAACCTGGACGACGCGGCCGTGCTGCACGATCTCAATCCGTTCGAGCGGAAGTGGACTGAGGGCCTCGATCTCGACATCGTATTGGCGCCCCGGTGTATTTTGTTGCCAAACCTCGCCGGGCCCTTGGCCATCGATCGTCACAAACAACATCGGGCCCGTGGTGACGAAGCTTCTACCCTGACGCAAGCCTTGCCACCAGCCATCTGCCGTGAACGGATCCACGTTCACATAGACGCGACTGAACCCGAGCGGAACCGGATGCACGCCCGAAGCCGTACCCGCCGTGGGGCGCAGGCGAAAACCGCAGTTCAGCAGCGTGTAGTAGGCTTCGAAACCAAACCGGATCCAGCCGGATTCCGTTAGCCCTTCCGCATCCTGCTCGACGCGCATGTAGGCTGCCGGTTCAATCGTCGTCTGACGAAACCCAAACTGCGTTCGCCAGAGGCTGTTGTTCGATAATTCGAACAGATCGACGTGGGCGATGGGAACCAACATCATGGACCAGGGCCAATTGTGCTTATCCAGATCCAGCAGGGCACCTTCGCGATGGGCTTGTTGAGCGACCTCGGCCACAGGAGGCACACCCTGCAGAAAAATCGATTGGTGATTGAGAATGAAGAGCGCACCCAACACGTGGGATCGTCCGTCGACCGAGAAGATCTCGTACTCGGTGTTCCGCGGAAAGATCACATGCTCCGAGTCCACCTCGATCACCGCCGCTCCGCGGTCTTCGCGCGGACCGAACGGCGAAGGCCCTTGACGGCGAAGGGGCGATGGATCTCGTCCCGGACGCGCATACGCTTCCGTGGTCCAAAACGTCACGGGAAACGCCACATTCAGTTGCTCGGCCCGCATCACATTCGGCAACTCCTGCAGCCGACGATGCACGTGGGTTTCGCCGGAGTACCAACCCCGCTCCGCCATGTTGATCCAGCGCTGAATCGGAAAAACGACCTGCTGATTCGTCGCCCCGAGGCGGATTCTTCTCGTGAGCGGAAAATACTCCTTTCCGCGCTCCACCGTCACCTCGTACTCCCCCGGCTCCAGGGTCGCACGAAACGGATGTGCGGACACGGTCGTGTGGCGATCAACCGCATGCTCCATCGGAACCCATTGTTCGCGGTATGGGACAGCGTTCCCTTCCGGATCCGCCGACTCACAGAACCACCAGCGCCCATCACTGCCTTGGATGTAGACGCGGGCGGCCAGGATCTGTCCCGTATCCGCGTCAACGATCGTGCCCTTAAGTTCCACAGCATGGCTTGCTGCGCTATGCAGGGTCATTACGCCGCCCAACAGCACGGTTCTGGCAATCTTCTTCATTTCACACCTCTGTTGTGCACGACGACCGTTGTCTGCGCTGCGAATCTGGTTTCCATCCTAGCCTGCCTGGCAACGAATCGTCATCCGTGCCGGACAACCGGATGCGCGTGCAGCCACTTTTGAGTTGTTGTTTCAGCGGAACTGATCCACCCTCCCGCACGGAGGTCGTGCAGCCTAGGGATGACTCAGAAACAACTTCGGCATCTCAATCCGCTCGTTTAACCGCGTGCCCAACGGGCCGCGGAGGATTCCCCGCTACGCGCGGGGCGATGCCCGCGCGGTTAAACGAATCGCTACTGAGCGGGTGCTGTAACTTCATTCGAGCCAGCAACTTAAAAGTTGCACAACCTCCGCGCGGGAGGGTAAATTCAGTTTTTCGAACACGTTCTCAGGAAGGCGCACTGATGATTGTAACCACGACTCCATCGATTGATGGCCGAACGATTGAGGAATACTTGGGGATTGTTGCCGGTGAGGCGATTATGGGCGCGAACGTTGTGCGAGATTTCTTGGCAGGAATTTCGGACATTGTTGGCGGACGTTCCGGCGCGTACGAGCAGAAGCTGGTTCAGGCACGTGAATTGGCGGTTCGTGAAATGGTTGACGCGGCAACGCAGCAGGGCGCCAGCGCGGTCGTAGGCGTCGACATCGACTATGAAGTCATTCGAGATGGAATGCTGATGGTCACAGCTTGTGGGACGGCGGTCCGGGTTCAGTAGCCTCTGCGGGCAACTCCTGCGCAAAGAAGGCCAAGAGGACCGCAGTCGCTTCGTGAGAGGCCTGTTCCAGCCGCACGTCGAATCGAGCTCCCTGGACCAGACTCACCCCAACCTTCACCGTCGCGGCGGGCCCCGAAAGCAACTCAACCGCAACCGATGGGACCGTCTGAAGCGGAGGACAGAAGGCAACGTGCACCGAGCCGGTGCGTTGCCCGGCCTCGAACGGAACACGCAGGCGTCCCTGGATGACCGTCCCGGCCGCTGGATCCTTCAGGCGGACGATTTCTTGATCGACGCCCTCCGGCAGTGTCCCCTCATCGTCGAGCGTTTCCGCATCGTGATCCTCGGGGGAAGCGATTCCCTGAGCGGGTACCGCAGCAAGCGGGGTCATCGTCGGCGCCGCGCAAGACGCGCTGGCCGCCCCAGGACAGTTGGCCAGGCACACGAGCAGTACACCCACGACGAGCCAGAGGGCCCCGAGCGCCACGGGCGGTGTGCCCGGAACGGAGACGGCGAGGGCCAAAAGTCCGGCAGAGGCCCACGCCGTCCAGAATACCCATCGGCCGACGGCGGGCACGGTGGACACATCTTGGTGAATTCGCAGGCCCCCCAGCAAGAATCCACCCGCCAAGAGCGCCAAAGCGGCGAGCCAAAGCCCGGAGGGCGGCAACGGCTCCAAGGTCCGCGTGAGGCGCCATCCGAGCAGCACAACCGCGAGCATGAACAGCGCTACAACGGATGCCGTCGCCGCCTGGACATCTCGGGGGGCGTCTCTCCACGATCGGCGACCGGGTTGCGGCGTATCCGATACGCTCGGCCGGTCACGCTGCTCGTGTCCCGTGTCCATGCTCGTCTGCTAACCCGATACGGCGTCGGCCGAAAGTACGCTGTCCGCCAACTCCTGCGCCCGTTCGGTTCGTTCCCAGGTAAACTCGGGCTCCGACCGACCAAAGTGTCCGCCGGAGGCCGTCTTCTGGAAAATGGGGCGACGCAGATCGAGGTATTCAATGATTCCACGCGGTGACAAGGGAAAGAACTCACGAACCGCCTGACAAATTCGTTCGTCTTCCACGCGTCCCGTACCTTCGGTATCGACGAGCACGCTGACCGGATCGGTAACCCCAATCGCGTAGGCCAACTGAACTTCACAGCGTTCGGCCAAACCGGCGGCGACAATGTTCTTGGCAACGTGGCGCGCCATGTAGGCGGCGCTACGATCCACTTTTGTGGGGTCCTTTCCACTGAAGGCGCCACCCCCGTGTCGGCCCCAGCCTCCGTAGGTATCGACGATAATCTTCCTGCCTGTCAATCCGCAGTCACCCTGAGGACCTCCGACGACGAAGCGCCCGGTCGGATTGATGTGATAGGTCACGTTCCCGCGGATGAGTTCGGCAGGCAGCAATGGCTTGACAACCTGTTCGATCACAAAGTTGCGAATCTCCTGGTTGGAGACGGAAGGATCGTGCTGCGTCGAAACAACGACCGTGTCGATCCGCACGGGCCGATTGCCTTCGTATTCCACCGTCACCTGACTCTTACTGTCGGGCCGCAACCAGGAAACCTCTCCCGTCTGGCGTGCTTCGGTCAGACGCGCCAAGACGCGATGGGCCAGAGCGATCGGCATCGGCATCAACTCGGGCGTATCACTGCACGCGTACCCGAACATTAGTCCCTGATCGCCGGCTCCAATGTCCTTCCCCTTCGCCTCGTCCGCATCAACTCCCTGGGCAATGTCCGGGCTCTGCTTGTCCATCGACACCATGACCGCGCACGTATCGGCACAGATTCCCATCTGATCATCGATGTAACCGACGTCTCGAATCGTGCGTCGGACGATGTCGGAGTAGTCCACGTTCGCTCGCGTGGTGATTTCTCCCGCAATGACGGCAATCCCGGTTGTCACGAGCGTTTCGCATGCGACGCGGCTGTAGGGATCCTGAGCAAAGAGGGCATCCAGAATCCCGTCGGAAATCTGGTCGGCCAGCTTATCCGGATGTCCCATGCTGACCGACTCACTGGTGAACAGAAACTTACCTTTGGACACCTTTGAACTCCTCTTTGCATTACTGCGGGCGCAAAACGACCGGACAACCCAAACGCACAACTATAAACGGTAGCCTCCCAAATCCGCAACCAGCAAGCGGCGCGGGAGAAAGCGAGAGGCCGATTCCCGCGGAGCGGAAGCGTCAGGGGGATCAAAGCACGATCGCGCCCGTGTCCGTGGTCTCCCCGGTGATTCGCAGGGCTTGCTGCCGAAATCACGAGATTCTGCCGATTCGTTGGGGACTGTGAGCAGGATTTAAGCGGATTTTCGTGAGCGCGTCGCATGGGCACAACCCGACTCGGCCGCCGAAACATGCGAGCGATCCTTCGGAGGAGTCAGCAGTTGTCGGAGCGTCAAGCAGGTGAGACGCGTTGCGCCTTGATTCTTACGCACTAAACGCTGTGCATTTTGACCCAGATGCTCGCGGAACCGAGAATCCCGCAGACAACGGTCGACGAATCGGGTCAGGGCGGCTCCGTCCTGGACAACCGTCGCAGCATCCTCCTGCAGTAATCGCTGGACGATGTCACGGAAGTTCCAGGTATTGGGACCGAAGGATACAGCGGCCCCGTACGCGGCCGGCTCGAGCATGTTCTGTCCCCCCCGATCGCCCAGGCTGCCGCCCACGTAGGCGATCTGAGCCACTCCCCACCAAGCTCCTAACTCGCCGATCGTGTCAACCAGTAAGACGCGGGCCGAATGATTCGGCAGATCGGGCAGTTGGCTGCGGCGTTGCCATACGACACCCGACGATTGCAGCAACTCCGCCACCGCGTCGAATCGCTCGGGGTGACGCGGGACCAAAATCAGCCGTAGTCGAGGATGCTCAACGACCAGTTGGCGAAAGGTCTCCAGCGCCAATCGCTCCTCTGGCTCCTGCGTGCTGCCAGCCAGGAACAGAACGTCGGAAGGTTGCAGTCCGGCCAGATCGGCCAGTTGACGCGTCCGGGGATTGTCTCGGTCGGTTTCCGCACCATCGAATTTCATCGACCCGGTGACAATCACCCGCGCCGGATCGGCGCCCAGGTCCACAAAGCGTTGCGCATACTCTTCGGTCTGAGCACCGATCCACGCAACTCGACGCAGGATGGGGGCGATCAATCGCCGGATCCGTTGGTATCCTCGATAACTCGCATCGCCCAGTCGACCGTTGACAATTGCGATTGGAATGCCCTGGCGATCGGTCAGACGAATCAGATTCGGCCAGAGTTCCAATTCGGTGAGAACCAGCAAATCGGGCCGGAAACGCCGGAGTGTGCGTTGCACCGCCCAGCTGAAGTCGAGCGGACAGTAGGCCACCAGATGCTGTGGGTATTTCTGTTTGGCCAGTTCGTACCCGGAACGCGTCGTGCTGGTGATCACGCAATCCAACTCGCCCACCAGACTCGATTCACGCAGCAGACTCTGCAGCAGGTTGACTTCGCCGACGCTGACGGCGTGAAACCAAATGCAAGGCCGGCTCCCCGAGCGTTCGGGAACCGCTCCGAAGAACTTGCAGCCCCAGCCCTGTCGATACTTTCCTCGTCTCCAGCCGTTCCAGGCCAACCACGGCGCAAGCAACAACAGCAGCAACAGGTACCCGACGTTGAGAAGCCAACTCACGGGGGATTCCTTTCCCAGGTCGCGCGATTGCAGGCAGACGGGACCGTCGGCACTTCATCCGGTGAACACGGTGGACTCGCAGCAAGAGCAATTCTTCGAACACCTGTTCGCTGGCCGACAGCGCGCGACCGAATCGCCCGAGAGCGATTAGCTGGCGCGGGCTCGCAAACAGCAGTTCTTGTATTTTTTCCCACTGCCGCAGGGACATGGATCATTCCGACCGACGCGGTCTCCGCGATTTCGGATCGTCTCGATCTTTTCCTCCGACTGACTGGCTCGGATCGCATCGTCCTGCTCTTGGGCCATCTCGCTCGTTGTTGGAGCCGCTTCATGGACGGCGGAGGTCTCCACCCATGTGGAGCCGACGAAACGTTCATCGAGCAATTCCATGCGAAAAACCAGATCGGTAACCCGCTGCGCGATCGAGTTCCACATTTGCTCGAACAGCTTGCGGCCTTCCCGCTTGTATTCGACTTTCGGGTCAACCTGTGCATAACCCACCAAGCCGACGGCACTGCGCAAGTGATCCATGGCCAGCAAATGGTCTTTCCAAGAGCTGTCAACCAGCTGCAAGACCAGTTGCCGTTCCATACGGCGAATTTCTGGCCGATAGCGATCTTCGACGGCGTTGAGCAGTCTCGCTTCGAGTTTTTCGCGATCGAGGCCTTCCAGATCTTCCGTTGGCACATCCACTTGCAGACTCTGGTGAAGCCAATCGGTCAGCGAGTTCATCGCACCGTTCGTCTCGACTCGATCACCCGCTGTCCTGGAGACCGGAGCCCCGGAGAGTTGCTTCAGTTTTTCCCGAACCGAGCGAACCGCTTCGTTGGCTCGCTTCTGCCAAGCGCGACTGTGATCGAGCAACAAGCCATGAATCTCTTCCCGCGGCTTGTTCTTCAGCTCATCCAAATCAATCGCGACATCGAATCGCTGCTGGGCCCATTGTCCGAGCGATTGTCGATCGATCCGGGGTGGGCCGGTCGCGCTAGTGCGCTGACTGAACCGATAGAGGCCCGCCATCACCGGATATTCGGATTCTTTCTCCTCGTAAGCGGCGACGGCCCGGTCGCGCACCAACTGGATAATGGCGGACGCTTCAAGTCCTTGGATTTCGTCAAGCGAGACTTCAAGTCCGAATTTGTGGCGGACCCATCCGCAGGCCGTCTTGAGCGGGAATTTCTCATCGAGGAATTCGGCGCCTTCGCTCAGATCAATCTTGTCGATCGCCGCGCGGGCTTCATCAATCAGAAACTCGCCCACCTGGTCACGACCAAGCTTCTTCAGATCCCGTTCGCGAAGATGCAATCCCCAGCGCGCATTCGCGAGATTGGCGAGGGCTTCCCAGTTCCAGTCTTCCGGCGATTCATCTTCCGGGAGATTCTCGTCGATCGCATCGATGACCTGCGTTTCGGCGGCCCGCTCCGCCTCCTCCTTCGCAATTCGTTCGGCGGTGGGAAAATCGACATCACGAAAGTCGCGCGCATCAAGTGGCGTGGAGAGGCGATTGGCGGCCCAAGCGGCGAAGGTCTCCAGACCATAATTCGGCTTGAGGATCTGCTGGAGATTGGCGTTTACTTGCTCATCGATCATCTGCAGGATCAAATCCTTGCAGTTGACCCCTTCAAGAATGGCTTGGCGATAGCCGTAGACGCGCTTCCGCTGCTCATCCATCACCTCGTCGTACTCGAGCAGATTCTTACGAATCTCGAAGTTGCGCTCTTCGACTTTCTTCTGAGCGGCTTCAATCCGCCGTGTCACCATCGGACTCTCGATCGCGTCGCCTTCCTGCCATCCGCCCCAGGATTTGAGGATCTTCTCGACCCATTCGCCGGCGAAGATGCGCATCAGGTCATCGCGCAGCGAAAGGTAAAAGCGGCTGCTGCCCGGATCACCTTGCCGTCCGCAACGGCCGCGCAACTGGAGGTCGATTCGTCGCGCCTCGTGCCGTTCCGTCCCGATCACATGCAATCCGCCGAGTTGCTTGACGTGACTGCCTTCCTCGCGCATCCGCTCCCGCGTTTCAATCTCGCTGACCAACTGATCCCATTCTTCGCGCGGCACATCGAGGCGTGTCTCGTATTTGTCCTGGAGCACGGCCCAAGCCATCGTTTCCGGATTGCCGCCCAAGATGATGTCCGTTCCGCGGCCGGCCATGTTCGTGGCAATCGTAACGGCTCCGACACGACCCGCCTGGGCCACAATTTCCGCCTCGCGCTTGTGATGCTTGGCGTTCAATACCTGGTGGGGAATGCCGCGTCGTTCGAGCATTCCCGAGAGCCGCTCGCTCTTCTCGATCGAGGTGGTCCCGACCAGCACAGGTCGCCCCTTGCGCTGAATGTGCTGAACCTTCTTCTGCGGAATCTTTTCCTGCTGCTGCGCACCTCGAGGCTGAAAGACGAGCGTTTCTTCATCCTGCTTGAGAATCGTCCCGGTGCGTGTTTCCTTGCCAACCGTGATCGAGTCCCATTTGTGGAGTTGCTCGATTTCGTCCGCGATCGCCTTGTACTTTTCCTCCTCCGTGCAGTAGATCACGTCGGAAAACTCACGACGCTCGAGCTCACGATTCGTCGGAATTGCAATTACATCCAGCCCGTAGATCTTCCAGAACTCATTCGCCTCCGTCATCGCCGTTCCGGTCATCCCGCAAATTTTGCCGTAGAGCTTGAAGAAGTTCTGCAGCGTAATCGTCGCCAGGGTCTGGGTTTCCTCCTTAATCTTCACTCCCTCTTTGGCCTCGACCGCCTGATGCAAACCGTCACTCCACTGGCGCCCTTCCATCAGTCGGCCGGTGAACTCATCGACGATGACGATCCGCCCTTCCTTAATGACGTAATTCACATCGAGCTTGTAGAGGTAATGGGCTTTCAGCGCATTGTCGATGAGATGCGGCCACTCCATGTTGCCGGCCGTGTAGAAACTTTCCACTCCGGCCAACCGCTCGGCCTCACGAACCCCCGCATCCGTCAAGTTGACCGTGTGGTCTTTCTCATTGACCTCAAAATGTTCGCCTTTGCGCAACTGCCGTGCCACTCGATCTGCATCGGCATACTTGCGAATATTCTCGTGGGCGCGCCCCGAGATGATCAGCGGCGTACGCGCTTCATCGATGAGGATGTTGTCGACTTCGTCGATGATGGCGAAATGCAGACGTCCCTGCGATTGCTGGTATTCTCGCGGATAGCGATTGTCACCCTTCGCGGCCGGCCGCATGTTGTCACGCAAGTAATCGAAACCGAATTCGTTGTTCGTTCCATACGTGATATCGCACTCGTAGGCCTTTTGTCGCTCTCCCGAATCCATGTCGCTCTGGATCGCTCCCACGGTCAGTCCGAGGTTTAAGTAGAGCGGACCCATCCATTCCATATCGCGACGCGCCAAGTAGTCATTGACGGTGACCACATGGACGCCTTGTCCCGAAAGCCCATTCAGGTAGGCCGGCAGAGTCGCCACCAGCGTCTTGCCTTCGCCCGTCACCATTTCCGCGATCGCACCGCTGTGCAGTACCATGCCGCCCATCAACTGGACGTCGAAATGGCGCATTCCCAGAAACCGCCGCCCCGCCTCTCGACAGACCGCGAACGCCTCGACCAACAGATCATCTAGCGTCTCGCCCTCCGCCAGTCGCGCACGAAACTTCTCCGTCTGCTGTCGCAACTCCTCGTCCGACATCGCCTCATACTTCGGCTCCAGACTGTTGATCGCATCGACCTTGCCTTGCAGACGCTTGATGTATCGGGCATTCTGGGAGCCGAAGACCGACGTGATGCCGCGTTCGAAACCGCGGAGCACCCACGTGAAGAACAGGCCCATCAATTCCCAAATGCGTTCCAGAACGTTCATGATGCTGTGGCGCCCTGCTGGTGGGCTTCTCCGAAAGTCCAGACTCACCCCATTACCGGGGCGAATGTGGCGCAGACCGATTAACGTAAGCTATTTCTGCACAGTAGCTTATAACGACTCCACTATGTGGTCAACCGCGTTTGCCTCACGATCTCTCACCGCTCGGAAGCAAACCCAAACGGTCCTTCCCCCTCACGACCATTTCACGAAGGTTTCTCATTGACAGTCTCCTACACGACCTCCGACATCCGCCATCAATGGGTGGTCCTCGGGACCGGAACCTCTGTGGGGGTTCCCAGTATTGGATGCCCCTGTGCCGTGTGCCAGAGCGAGGACCCGCACGACCGTCGCACGCGGTGTGCCGTGGCAGTCGGGTTGCCGAACGGCATCCTCTTGATCGATACGCCTCCCGACCTGCGCTTCCAATTATTACGCGAGCGGATCGGAATTGTGCACGCCGTTCTCTTTACCCATGATCATGCAGACCACCTCTTCGGATTGGATGACCTGCGATTGTTTCCTTTCTATCTGGGCCATCCGGTCCCGATCTATTGCGAGCCG
>CAZFWV010000176.1:2687-13605 GCA_964522605.1 uncultured Pirellulaceae bacterium | reverse complement strand
CCGCCGGCCGAATCACCTTCGACCAGGTACAGCTCGCACTTTTCCATTTCCTTGCTGATGCAATCGCGCAGTTTGCCTGGCAATCCGCCGCCGCTCAAAGCACCTTTTCGTTCGCGCAGCAGCGCTTTGGCTTTCCGCGCAGCCTCGCGTGCTTCCGCCGCGAGGATTCCTTTACGGACGATTGTCCGCGCGGACTTTGGATTCTCTTCCAGATAGCTCGCCAAAAATTCTCCGACCGCGGAATTGACGATCCCTTCCACTTCGCCATTTCCGAGCTTTGTTTTCGTTTGTCCTTCGAATTGTGGATGGGGAACGCGCATCGAGATGACCGCGGTTAGACCTTCTCGAAAATCATCCCCGGAAGGAGTCACGTCCTTGAAGAGTCCTTCTTTGCGACCGTAATTATTCAGGGAGCGGGTCAAAGCTGCTCGGAAGCCGGATACGTGCGTGCCGCCCTCATGCGTGTGAATATTGTTCACGTACGTGTGGATGTTCTCGGTGTATTCCGCGGAATACTGCAGTGCAATCTCATAGCCCACTCCGTCGGTTTCCCCTTCGAGGTAAATCACGTCCGGGTGGAGCGGTTCACTCGCTCGATTCAGATACTCGACAAACTCGACGATTCCGCGTTCGTAGTGAAACTGTTCCTCCTCGTTATTTCGTTCATCGCGGAACAGAATCCGTACACCACGATTCAGAAACGCCAACTCCTGCAGTCGTTTGTACAGCACATCGAAAAGGAATCGGGTCGTCTGAAAGATTTGCGCGTCGGGCTTGAAGGTCGTTCGAGTTCCCAACTTTTTCGTGGCGCCAATCCGATTGACCGGCCCGAGCGGAACGCCA
Organism: uncultured Pirellulaceae bacterium; assembly: GCA_964522605.1. Taxonomy (GTDB): domain Bacteria; phylum Planctomycetota; class Planctomycetia; order Pirellulales; family Pirellulaceae; genus CAVZLD01. Next base: position 12,762 of record CAZFWV010000176.1, on the reverse strand, counting down.
CGCTGATATTCCTGTTGATAGACATGTCCGTCACGAAAGACTTCCACCTCGCACCATTCGGACAGAAAATTCACGACGGTGACGCCTACCCCGTGCAAACCACCCGAGGTCTGGTAGGCCCCTTTTTCGAATTTTCCACCGAACTTAAGGACGGTCATGACGCCTTCCAGCGTCGAGACTTCTCGGCCCAACTCCTCAGACAACTGCTCGTGCAAATCCACGGGGATTCCACGGCCGTCATCTTCTACCGTGACCGAACCGTCCGTGTTGATCGTGACTTGGACGGCCTTTGCGAAGCCCGCCATGGCCTCATCGATCGAGTTATCCACCACTTCGTAGACCAGGTGATGCAGCCCGCGGGAGGTCGTGTCGCCGATGTACATCGCGGGACGCTCGCGCACGTGTTCCAGATCGGAAAGATGCTGCAGATCTTCCGACGTGTATTCGGAATTGGCTGCCACCCGGCGAACTTCAGGCCGTTCCGGTACGCTTGGATCTTGTTCTGTCATAGTCGTCTTGCCACCTTCATCTGACAAGGTTCCGAACGTGCGAACCGACCGCTCAGTCGATGGAACCCACCACAAAGCGGAGGTCGCGAATTTTTTGCTCGGGCAGTTGCTCACACAGGTTCTGAAGCAACTGTTTCTTCTGAAAAGTCAATTCTTGAACGGCCGCGGAATTGTTCACCGTGATCTGCAATACGCCTCGGCGTAGTACGCCCGGGCGGCTGACCTGGGCGAGGGTACCCGCAACCTGGTTCCATGCTTCGCTGTAGTCTTCGGAGCCAATCAATCGCGCATAGCCACGACGCGCCATCAGTTGCGGGAGGATCTCCCCCAGCCGAAGCGGGGCCTTGCGCTTCGGCCGCTCTTCGCCGCGAGACGAACGAGGAGGTCTTCTCATGACGATCCGGCCGTTGCCGCGCCAGCTTGTGGTTGCTTCTTCCGATCTCTCGCCAACGGCATAATCAGATACTCGTATCCGTCGTCAGTTTGCAGCAACGCCGCACTATCCCCATCAACGACGTTCAGACAAAACGTCCGCTCCGGATCCAGCACCCGAAGAAAGTCTGTGACGTATCGGTGATCGAGCGTTAACGTGATCGGATTGCCTTCGTAGGGAATTGGAAGTTCGACGTGCGATTCCCCGACATCTGCGGTCAGGCCAGAGAGCACGAGACTACCGTCACCCAGCGTGAAATCAACACCGCGACTTTCTCCACTCGTGACGATCGCAGCCTGTCGTAACGCGGCGTGAAGCGGCCCAACCGTCACATCGATTTTGACCGAATTCGGTCGATCGGGCATGACATCGCGCCAATGCGGAAACCGTCCTTCCACCAGTCGCGATACAATCGTTGCTTTGGGACTGCTGACGAGGAAATCATTGCCTCGGCTGACGATTTTGACTTCGGTCTCTCCATCGGTCAGCGATCTCTCAATCAGTTGCATCGACCGCGAAGGAACGATGGTCATCACATCCTCGTCCCCCGGCTGGCCAATCACTTGAGCCTCCCCTTCCATCTTCGCGAGGCGACGGCCATCCGTTGCCACGGCCGTGATCGTCTCGTTTTTCATTTCGAGCAGGACGCCCCCCAAAGCATACCGGGTGCTCTCGGTATCCGTGGCAAACAAAGTCCGCCGGATTAACTCCTTCATCAACCGAGCCGGCAACAGATGGTAACTGTCCGCCGTGAACTCCGAAACGTGAGGGAATTCCAACGGATCGATGGAGGGAAGCCGAAACCGACTTCGTTGCCCTCGAACAATCACGGCTTGACCATCCGTCTCAATGTTCAACGTCTCGTCGGTCGACTCGCGAAGGATCGAACCGAATTGCACCACGGACAACAGTACACTGCCGGGAACTTCTGTCGTAATTCCACCCACTTCAACACGAATCCCAATTTCCATGTCCGTGGCGAGCAGAATCGCTTTCTCTTCGTGAACGTCCAGCTTCACATTCTGCAAAATTGGCTTGGGACTTCGCGTCGAAGCAACCATTGCTGCAGTCTGGAACGCCGCTAGAAACTGTTCGCGATTGCACTGAATCTTCATGGCGCTTCCTAATTAATTTCTTTCTCCAAATAAGTAGTAGGAACCTACGTCCTTCAACTGTCGATAAGCGACGTGATCGCGGTGATAACTCTCTGCAAACGAAGGACTTATTCGTCTCGCGTTGGGTTCTTCATGTTGGGGATAAACGGTTAGGCTATTGTCCGCTGTCGTCGCTATGCCGGAGGATTATCGTCAGTCGAAAACAGGACGGGTTGTTGTTACGGGCGGGCCGTTCATTCGTCACCAGAGAATCGACTTCCAAGTAACACCTTTTCCACCGCATCAGCCCTCTTTGCCCGACGCTGCTGTGCGGGGCGGCCGCAGCGGGCTAGGATCGGATCCCATTCGTTGACGCAGCTGGATCGTCACACTCCGGATCGCCGGGTCGGTATCCTGAGCCGAACGAATCTTCCGGCAGGCGTGCATCACGGTTGTGTGATCGCGACGGCCGAAATGGAATCCGATCTGTTGAAAGCTCGCGCCCGTCAACTCCCGGATCAGGTACATCGCAAGACTACGAGCCAGAACGTCCATCTTTCGACGAGAAGCTCCGGTCAGGTTACGGGTTGGTAATCCGAAATGCTTCGCCGTTGAACGAATGACTTCCTTGGGCGAAATCTCGAGTTGGGGGGCTTCGGCGAGGAAGGAGCGAATCTGGTCGGCGCAGATCGGCTCCGAAAATGCATCCCCGGCATCGTCTTGCATGGCGCGCAATCGATTCAATGCGCCGACCAACTGCGGGATCGTTAAGAAGGGGTGCTCGACCAGCATCTGTTCTGCGTCTGGAGCAAGCGGTAGACCGCGCTGACTCGAAAGTCGACGAATGATCTCGCGCCGGGTCTCCGCAACCGGTGAACTCAGGCGAACGACCAAACCAGCGGACAGGCGACTGATCAAGCGCGATTGGAGTTTTTGGGCCGACAGTGGCTGCTGTGCGGTGACGATCAGTGGTCGTCCGGCGCGCACCCGATGGTCGAGAATCGACGCCAGTTGCTGCTGTGCCCCACCCTTCGGTTCCAAGGCATCGATACCGTCCAGCAGAACAAGCCCTGCCAGCTGATACTTCTGCTGAAATCGACTGACGTCGTCCAGTTTCACCGCCGTCGCGTAGCCGCGCGCGAAGTCCGTTGCGTGAATCAATAGGACAGGATCATCCGGCCGCTGCCGCGACCAAGTCGCAGATAGGGCATGAAGCAGCTGAGATTTTCCACAACCGGTCGGCCCGTAAAGGACGAGCGGATTGCAGGGGAATTCCAGCGCTTCCGATTCGGGTGTTTCGGACCAGCCGATTCCCTGAAGAACCAATCGGTTTTCCGGGCCCAGCAGAAACTCGCGCAGCACCGGCGGACAGTCGGCGCGAGCGGCAACCCGACGCCGAGCCAAACCGGGCGGCGGCTCCAACGACAACGTGGTAATTCCGGAGATCACCCTGCCTCCGTGAAGGATCTCCCGCGCTAGTGCTCTGTCAAGGCTTGGATTTCAGGTTCGGTGCCACTGGCTACGCCAGTGCCCGCGTTTGCCGACTTGAACCATCGTCGCACTGGCGTAGCCAGTGGCACCCTAATTCCTAGACTGGTCACAGCGCTAGAGCAGGTAAAGCGTCTCAAATTCAATCCGCCGATTATATCCCTTCCGGCTGCGTTTCGCGAGCGGAGGAGGACGATTTCAGCGGCGAATCCCGCCGCCGCAAGTGTCGGACAGTGTTCAGGATACGACCGACCGCCGACTCCACATCCGTGACCGTCGTCGTCGCTCCGACACTCAACCGCAGGGCACTCTCGATTCGTGCCGCATCCAAACCCATCGCCTGCAGGACGTGCGATGGATCACTCGCCCCGCTGGCACAGGCGGATCCCGTGGAACACTGTACGCCGGCGAGGTCCAACGCCATCCACAATGCTTGTCGGTCAAGGTCCAGGAAGGAGAGATTGGTGGCATGGGGCAGACGAGGCTCCTCCCCGTTGACCTCCACCTTGGGGTCCTCCTGGCGGAGTCGCTGCTCCAAGGTGTCTCGAGCCGTGCGCATGCCCAGGATTCGCTGTTCCCGTTGCTGTTCCCAAAGTTGGAGCGCGACGTGCATGCCCACGGCCAGCGCGATGGGCTCCGTACCCGGCCGTAGTCCCCGCTGCTGATGACCTCCAAACAAGATCGGCTCCAAATGCACGCCCCTTCGCAAGAACAACCCGCCAATTCCCACGGGACCGTGGAATTTGTGGGCTGCGATCGTCAGGGCATCGATTTCCGTACGCGCGAAATCGACGGGAATTTTGCCCACGACCTGCACCGCATCACAGTGGAACCGGCTTCCCACCGCTCGACAGCGCCGAGAGATCTCGTCAATGGGCTGAATCACTCCCGTTTCGTTGTTGGCCCACATCACGCTGACAACTTGGGGAGGAGGCTCGGAGTCGCGGGGCTTCAGTAGCGTCTCCAAATGATCAAGGTCGACCTGGCCATTCTGGAGGACCCGGAGCAACTGAACGGTCCATCCGCGTTTTTGCAGCCAACGCGCAGTCTCCAGTGTGCTCGGATGCTCGATCGACGACACAATCAGCCGTCCGGGCTGATTTCCCGCCAGGCCGCGCAGCGCCAAATTGTTCGCCTCAGTTCCGCCACTGGTAAAGATCAAATCATTCGCCGCACGTGACTGCAGGTCGGCTTGCAGGATACGCCCGATTCCCTCGCGCGCCTCCTCCAACCGTCGTCGCGCACGACGGCCCGCTCCGTGAGGGCTCGCTGGATTGGCGAGTCCTTCCTGGTAGCAAGCATGCATTGCCTCGGCGACAGCCGGCAGGATGGGGGTGGTCGCGTTGTGATCAAGGTAAATCGGTTCCATCGAACTCTCGCACCGTGGCCGGCGATTCGCACTACGGAAAGGCTTTCGTGGTTGGAGATACTTCCGCCGAATCTTGGCGAGAAACACGTTCCGCGCGAGTTTCCGCCGCACCCGCATACTTTTCTGCCTCAAGGGTCCGCCCCGCCGCGCGACAGTCCGCAGCCAGCTCGGAATACTGCCGCGTCAGCCACGCATTCAATTGACGAGAAAACTCGTCGGCGTCCTGCGTTCGGAGTGCCAAGTCAAATAATTCCGGCACAAAAAAGTACGCCTCCAGCTGGGCGGCTTGCTGGACCGCTTCCCAGAGCGATTGGGCGCGTTCGGGATGCTGCCGGCTCCACTCGAGCCACCACAGGTTACGCTCCGCATCCTGCAGATCCAGATAACGACAGAGGATCTGTGCCTGTCCCTTCTCGGCGCCGCGATCTGCGGCAAAGGAAAGCGAAACGACATCCCACTGCCTGCTGACCGGCGATGCGGAGATCAACTTCTTTCGACGCACGTGCCGCTCCAGCTCGTTCGTGACGTCATCGCGAATGGCCGGGGAAATCTGAACCTGAAGCCACGGGATTTGATAATAGGTGAAGGTCCTGCGCTCGAAGCGGTCCGGTGAGAATTCCGATCCGGTCACCCGACCGAAAGCAATTTCAAGGAAAATCAAAGCGCCCAGGGTCAAAATGAACGAGAGAATCAACCGTTGTAGGCGACCTTTCGCACGACCTGACCGATAGGATGGATCTGGGACCATAATTGCCCATTATCACGCCCCAACACAGACTGGCAACGGAACGGTGAGACCGAGATTGGGAGCGTCGGGGCAAGATGGTATCATCGTCCGCGGTTAAACCTGTTTAGCCTGCTTGCATTGGACGCGGTCCGCCTCGTAGCCGAATTCGTGAGAATTCGGATCGCATTCCCGGAGCCTCCGAAGTCTCACGACTTCGGCTACATACGAGGGAATTCTGCGACAAATCGCGGCACAGGGCATTTTTTTGCATCGGCGCGAATCCGCACGGGAGCTACTTGCATGGGCGAAAGGAATCGGCGCACCGTCATTCTGGTGTTCTTGATGGCGTTGCCGACCTTGGCGGTCATCGGACCGCGTTTGCCGAGCGTTCAGGGTCCCGTTTCCGCGGCACCCGAGGTCGTACCGATGCCCGGTGCGATCCGCGGTGGAGTTCGACAGACAGCAGCTCCTTTATCGCGAGCAGACCAGGAAGCCTGGTTTCGTCGGGTCCGTCAGCAGTTGCTGGACCTGGGAGCTGTGTATATGCGGTTGGAGCGGTGGAACGGTGCGTGCCCCGTGTATCAGTTTCGCTGCGATCTGCGGCAGGGCCCCCGGTCGGGAGACCAGACGTCGATCGAAGCACTCAGTGGGTCTGCGGAGGCCGCCGCCGACTACGTGCTGCTCGCCGCACGCCGATGGTCCCAGCGAGTGCACTCCGCAGAAGGATCGCTGCACCCATTCCCGGCGATCGGTGAACCGTCGGCGGAATCCCGATCGGAATCCGACCTGCCCCTCGGCCGGTTGCGCTCGCCGGGGGGCATTGACCGGATGCCGCACGCCGGATTAACTCCAGGACAGCCTTTGAATTGACGCGGATTCGGTTTGATGCGTTGGAACAGTCGGATACCCGCCGTGCAACTACGCAGCGTTTCGGCACGCTATCGGTGCCCGATCGGCCTGCCGCCCGGTCGGCTGTCTTCGCTGCGAATCGATCCCTGCCAGCGGACGACTGGCACATTGCGACGTTTTGTAGAACGGGGCGCGAGTCCCGAAAAACTGGCCCGTCTCGAGGCCGTGCTGTTTCTCGCGCGGGAGCCACTCTCGAGCCGTAAACTTAGTCAATATGCCAACTTGGCGGACGGCACGGAAGCCCGTACACTGGTGCGTTTGTTGAACCGCCAGCTGGATGAACGAGGCCGCGCGTTTCGCGTCCAGGAAGTCGCCGGTGGCTTCCTGCTCGCAACACGACCAAAGTTCGCACGGTGGCTTCGCCGATTAGACCATGTTCCTTCCGAGGAACGATTGTCCGCACCTTCCATGGAGACTCTGGCAGTGGTTGCGTATCGTCAACCGGTCATGCGGGCCGAGATTGAAGCCATTCGCGGTGTAAGCTGCGGGGAAATCCTCAGTCAGCTTTTGAATCGTGATCTGGTGCGGGTCGGGGGTCGCAGTGATGAACTGGGTCGTCCCTATTTGTACAATACAACGAAGCGATTTCTGCAGGTGTTCGGGTTGAGAAGTCTCGAAGACCTGCCTCAAGCCGACCTGTTTTGCACACTACACAACAACCACCAGATTTCGTCTCCTGCGTTGCCCGCGCAGGTCGATCGGGAATCATCAGCAACTGAATCACAAGCGCAGGAGGACTCTGACGTGAGCGCCGTGGTGGAACAAGAGAGAAGGTCTTTTCCAATGAACACAATCCACTTTGCCAAGCCGTCCGATTCAACGGACCCGCGTCAGATCCGCATGGAAGATGACGATTACGACGACGACGAATACGAAGATGAAGAATACGAGGACGAAGAGCTGGAAGAGGAAGACGATCTGGAGGCGGATGAAGAAGTCGACGACGACGAGCTCGATGATGAAGACTACGAGGATGAGGATGAAGTCTACGAGGATGACGACGCAGGCGACCTAGAAGACGACGAGCTCGACGACGAAGAAGACGAAGACGAAGACGACCTGGACGACGAGGAATACGAAGACGAAATTGAAGAGGAAGAGTGGGAAGAAGTCGAGGCGGACGACGAAGAAGAGGAAGAGGACGACGACGAGGACTGGGACGACGACGACTGGGAGGATGACGAGGACTGGGAAGACGAAGAGGACGAAGAATAGGTCGATCGTCCCGCGGAGTTCACTCCTGGAGCTGGAAGAGCCGTTTAAGTGCTTCCAGCAGGCCGTGGTGGGTTCCCTTTTCTGCTTCGTCGCGCAACGATTCAAGTGGTGGGTGGAGCAGTTTGTTCACGAGCCGATCGAAGGAGACCTCGATTTCTCCGCGTACCTGAGGATCGAGGTCTTCGAGCTTGTTGAGTAGCCGCCGCAATTCTTGCTGCTTAATTTCATCCGCGCTCGCCTTGAGTTGGCGGATTGTCGGACCGGTCATCCGATGATTCCACTGCGCGAGAAACCGTTCGGTTTCCAATTCGATGATCCGCTGCGCACGCGGCCACTCTTTGGCCCGTAACTTGCGATTTTGTTCGCACGTTTTCTGTAAGTCATCGACCGAGTACAGGTAGACTCCCAGGCAGTCCCCGATCTGCGGATCAAAATCGCGGGGCACGGCCAAGTCGAGGATGAACAGGGTCCGTTGGTAGCGCTCTGGTTCAATCGCCTGATACCGCTCGAGCGACACGATCGGCTCCGCAGCCCCTGTCGTGCTCACAATCAGATCCGCTTGCTGCAGTAGCAAGTCAAGTTGCTCCCAAGGTACGACTTGGCCCTGGAAGTCGCGCGCGAGCTGCTCGGCGCGCGCCGGGTTGCGATTCATGATCGTTACATTTCGCGCACCGGCATCGACCAAATAGCGAAGTGTCTCACGGCCCATTTCTCCGGCGCCGATCACAAGAACCTGCTTATCGTCAAAACGTTCAAAGATCTGACTGGCGAAGTCGGCGACGGCGACACTGGGGATGCTGACCCGTTTCTGATGAATCGCGGTTTCATTCGCCACGCGGCGCGCGACGCGCATGGCGGTTTGAAAGGCTGCGTGCATCATGGGGCCGGCAAACTCACCCTCCGAGGCCAGGATGTAGGCTTCCTTCACCTGAGACAGGATCTGGGCTTCGCCCATGACCATGCTGTCCAAGCTGGCGGCAACTCGAAACAGATGCCGGACGGCCGCATCGCGCTTGCGGCGGAACATTTCGCCCGCAATCTCGCCTGGCTGGAGCCCGTGGAAAGCCGCCAGGAACTCGATAACCTGCTCCTCGCTCGGCGCCAGAGAGCTGTCTTCCGCCGCGGTGTACAACTCGACCCGATTACAGGTCGAAAGCAGAACCGCTTCAATCTTTGGAAAGCTGCTGCGCAGTTGCGCAAGGGCCATCGGAACTTGCTCACGGCTGAAGGCCAACCGTTCGCGCATTTCGATGGGTGCCGTGTGATGACTGCAGCCGACCAGTTGCAGCTTCATGACCGATACGACTCCACGTGGGCCTGCACCGGGTGAGCTGTTGGCGACCTTTCCATCGCGGCATCAAGCCGCGGCTCGGTTCCATGTCCCGAAGGTTTCAGCAGGATGATCCCTAACACAAGACTCAAAAACAGAAAACTTACGACCGTCTCGTATACCACCTTTCGTCCGTGCCGAGCGGGCCGATAAACCGCATTGAAAATGCAGATGGATCCCAGCCAGATCAGCCAGGCCAGGGAAGCGAGGATCACCGGGTCAGACCAAGGAATCAACGCTCCACCACCCGCTCGAATCACGTTCAGCAGAATACCGATCACGAGTCCCATCCCGACCAACGCAATTGAGGCATACAAGGAACGCTCGTTCAGCTTCTGCAGCCATTCGAGACTCGGCAGCCAGAATCCCGACCGCGGAGGCAACTTGTTTTTCAAACGATAGGACTGAATCAGATACATCAGTCCCGCGAGGAAACCCACCACGATTAACGCGGTGCCCACCGCCAGCGACAGTCCATGGACCAGACTCCAGATCTGCACCGTATCGTCGACCTGCGGAAACAGATTGGCCGCGGCAATCAGGGCCAGACTCGTCGGCAGCAAAAGCAGGCCCGCCGTCGACTTGCGATCCGTCAACACGGTCCACAGGTAGGCAACGGCCAAGGCCCAGGCCAGAACCAGGCAGCCCGTATACCAGGTGGCGATCGGCAGACCTTGCTCCCAGCGTCGTTCAACAAGCAACGTGAGGAAAACGCTGTGCGCAAACAGACCCGCGACTGCAAAGCCGATCATCACGGCGTTGCGGATCTTGGTGCGGACGAAGAACCGCGTCAGCTCCAGCAGCACGGCGACGCCATAACTGGCGGCGAAACAGACGACGGAAATCCCGGACAGCACGGCGAATCCTTGGGCAGAAAAGGGTCAAACCCCTCTATTCTAACGCCCCAGACCGCCTCGGATCTAGAACTCAAAGTCGAAAAGGGGGCAGGAACCTCGTTCGCCGTCAGGTGGGACGGATTGTTAAGTGGGACGGATTGCCAA
>CAZFWV010000176.1:0-2587 GCA_964522605.1 uncultured Pirellulaceae bacterium | reverse complement strand
CAATCCGTCCTACGAACTTCGACAGATTGCCAATCCACCCTGCACCCACGCTCGGTCCATCCGCCCCAAGTCCCGGCCGCGCCGATTTCTTCCTTTCTTGCGGCGAACTGATATCATGACTCTTATCACCCCGGCGACCTTCGCAGGAGTCGTCGAGTCCACACGCCTCCGATCATCCCCGATCCTGATCCTGCGTCATCGAGGAGTGCTCCCATGAACGGGCGCTGTTTCTGGTTGCTGCCGGTCCTCTGCCTGGCTCTGTCGACGACAGGATTACGCGGTGAAGTCCGCACTTGGACGGACAGCACCGGCAAGTTCACTACCAAAGCGGAATACGTGTCGTACGCGGAAGGCAAAGTCGCCCTCCGTCTCACGAATGGAAAAGAAATCCAGTTACCGTTAACGAGGTTGAGCCGCGAGGACCAGCGCTACGTGCGGGAACTCGTGCAGAAGGAACGAGCCGAACAGAAAGCCAAGGAGGAAGAAGAAGCGGAAACGGCGGACCAGGAGTCGGGCGGACGTTCGTCGCAGGAGGAACCGCTGGACGAACTCGACGAGGAGGATCCCGGACCGAGGAATCGCAATCCACGGACGCCTCCGCGCTCGGTCCCGCCGGTGACGCAGGAAGATGAAGAGGATCCGACCGCCGACGAGGAGACGCGGGATTCCGAGAGTTCGCCCGTGTCGGCCAGCGCTTTGCCCGTGCGGTCGAACAACATCCGGAGCTCCGTTCGCGGGGCCGTCTATCGCGCGGAGACCGAGAGCAATCTGAAGAACATCGCGCTGGCGATCATGAATTTCGAAAGCCAGAAGGGAAATTATCCCACGGAATCCACGCCCAAACAGAATGGTCAGGGCGGTCTCAGCTGGCGCGTCGCGATTCTGCCGTTCCTAGGCGAGGATGCGTTGTATCGGCAGTTCCAGCTGAATGAATCCTGGGACAGTGAGCAGAACCGGAAGCTGATTCCTCAAATGCCCAAGATCTTCCACTCGCCGGGAATCAAGACGGAACGCGAAGACGGATTCACGAACTATCTGGCCGTCGTCGGCCCCAGTTCCGTCATCGCCGACACCGGTCGCGGCACGCGGATCCAGGACGTCCGCGATGGCACGTCGAAGACGATCATGGTCGTCGAAGCGGACGACGAACAAGCGGTGATCTGGACCGCACCCGAAGATCTGCGCTACAACCCCGACGAACCGGTGGAGGGGTTAGGTCAGATCTGGTCGGGCACCTTCTTCGCCGTCCTGGCCGATGGGTCCGTGCAGCGCCTTTCTCTCTCACTCGGCGACGACGACTTGCTCGGACTGTTCAGCCGCGACGGAGGCGAACTGATCGAGATCAAGTAGGCTAGGAAACGGATCTCCACGGATCTGTCCGTGTCGATCCGTACCCTCCGTCAAATCCGTGGTTTCCTCTTCTCCTTCACAGCGTTGGGCTGCGGGGTCGCCGCGGCGTCGGTCACGGGATCCGCTCGCGGGAACGCTCACCCGCCCGTGTCGAGTTCGTACTCTTTGAGTTTCTTGTGGAGCGTATTGCGATTGATACCCAGCCGAGCGGCGGCTTTGGTCTGGATATTGTTGCAGCTGAGCATCACCTGAGCGATCAATTCACGTTCGACGCGATTGACGATTTTCGCGTGCAGGTTGTCTTCGGTCGGCCCTGATTCGGTCAGCCCGCGCTCGACGACTGCGTACGTCAGTGACTCAAGGTCTGCTCCCCGCAGTGGCGCGTGCAGCGGCGCGGTGCCGCTCGTGACGGTGGGCGGCAGCAAATCAATGGTCAGTTCGTCGCCTTCCGCCATCACAACCGCGCGCTCAATGTAGTTCTGCAGTTCGCGAACGTTTCCCGGCCAGTTGTAGTCCTGCAACGCCTCCATCGCAGCCCGTTGGATGTGGACGACATAGCGATCGTTTGCTTCGTTGTACACATTCAGAAAGTGAGCGACCAATTCCGGGACATCTTCTTTTCGCTGACGCAAGGCCGGGATGTGAATCGGGACCACGTTTAATCGCCAGTACAAATCCTCGCGGAACCGATTCTCGGCGACTTCCTGCATTAATTCCCGGTTGCTGGCCGCGATCACGCGCGTATCGACGCGAATCGTTTCGGTATCGCCGACGCGCTCGAATTCGCGTTCCTGCAGGACGCGGAGCAATTTGACTTGGAGTTTCAGCGAGGTGCTGTTGATTTCATCGAGAAAGATACTGCCGCAATGCGCGGCTTCAAAGCGGCCCGTCCGATTCGTGATCGCTCCGGTGAATGAGCCGCGGACGTGACCAAACAGTTCACTCTCCAGCAGACTCTCGCTCAGTGCTCCACAATTCACTCGCACGAACGGTCCACCGCGGCGGAGACTCAAGCGATGAATGGCCGTTGCGACGAGTTCCTTTCCCGTACCGGTCTCGCCAAGTAACAGGACGGATGCGCTCGAGCGAGCGACACGGCGCACGGTGCGGTATACCTCGTGCATCGCCGCGCTGGAGCCGATCAACGTGGGAATCGGCGGCCCCGATTCGTTGTCTAGAACGTAAGTCGACATGGCGGATCGGTGATCAGGGTTGCGGCGAAGGGGAATCCGACTCG
>CAZFWV010000175.1:0-13628 GCA_964522605.1 uncultured Pirellulaceae bacterium | reverse complement strand
TACAAACCGGGTCGGCAGTCGGCGACTGGTTTTCGTTTAACGGCGAGCCGGAGGCGTCGGTGGACACGAGACAGTCGCAGTCGCCTTCGGCTTGCCGTTAAACGAAAATCGGAACGGACGTGAGAAGCAAACCTGGGAAACGCTGGCCAGCCTTGCCGAGACCCGCCGACGAAACGCGACGGATCTCGTGGACGGCCTCAACTCTCAGTTCCCCATCGCCATGCCAGCACCGGAAACACGCACCGGCGACCGACAGTTTGCAGACTTCCCCGGTGCCACACGAGGGATTTCGATGAGTGAAGAGGACCGCTTGAAGCGACCACCTGCAGGCCTTCCGAAGACCGAGGGGCAGTCGACGGATCGGGCAGGGGAAGTCGACGATCCGTCGCCGACGCTGGACACGGACGATTCGGGCCGGACGATCGATTCGGTCTCCAACGCCTCGTCCGTCGAGGTCGCTGGCGGATTGAGCGATTACGAACTCCTGGGAGAACTGGGACGCGGCGGGATGGGAGTCGTTTTCAAGGCGCGCGAGAAGCGGATCCATCGGATCGTCGCCCTGAAGATGATGCTCGCTGGTCGGTTCGCTTCACCGGAGAGCATTCGGCGGTTTCGGACGGAGGCGGAGGCCGTTGCGAGCCTCGATCATCCGAATATCGTTCCGATCTTCCACGTCGCGGAGGCGAATGGGCTGCCCTACTTCACGATGAAGTTCATCGAAGGGGCACCGCTGGATCGTCAGCCAGAGAACCGCTTTCGACCTCCGTTGGAAGCGGCGCGATTGATGTCGACGTTGTGCCGCGCGGTCGATTATGCGCACAAGCGAGGCATCCTGCACCGCGACTTGAAGCCGGCCAACATCCTGATTGACCACCGGGGTGAGCCGCATATCACCGATTTCGGTCTCGCCAAGCGACTGGGTGAAGAGGACGGAGCGACGCAGACGGGTGCTGTCATGGGCACACCCGACTACATGTCGCCGGAACAAGCAGCGGGAGATATTCGTAAGGTCAGCGTCGCCAGCGATGTCTACTCCCTCGGTTCGATTCTCTATCACCTACTCACCGGCCAGCCGCCGTTCTCCTCCGCAACGGTGATGGAGACGCTGGTCCGGGTGACTCGTGAACCGGTGCGTGCACCGACGATGCTGAACCGCGCGATCGATCCGGATCTCGAGACAATCTGTGTCAAGTGCCTGGAGAAGGAGCCCGAACAGCGTTACGCCACCGCTCAGGACCTGGCTGACGAGTTACAGCGCTATTTGGACGGCGAGCCAATTACCGCGCGGCCGGTCGGCCGTTTCGAGCGCGCGCGACGTTGGTGTCGGCGGAATCCCGCCGTCGCGGGCCTGTTGGCGATTGTCTTGATCCTGCTCGTAAGCTGGCTGGTCGGATTGAATGCGGCCCTCGTTAGGATCTCTACAGAAAAGGAAGTCGCTGTGGAAAATGAGGCCGCTGCCAAAGCGGCACGCGATCAGGCCCGAGTCAACGAGGCTTTCGCCGTTCAGACGCTCAATGATGTCATCGGCTCATTCCACGACGGGTTGCGCGACCGGCCAGGGCTGCATGAATTGCGCGACGAACTGTTGTTCCAGGCCGCGGAGAAGTTGCGGGATTTTCAATCGCGGAAAGAGCTCGATGTCGCACAGACTGCGGATATCCTCCGTCGCACCCAGATCGCGCTCCATCAACGCTTCGGCGATGCCCTATTGGCTTCGGGTCGTGTCGAAGACGCTCTCGGCGAGTATGAGCAGATGGAAGCCCTGGCTCGGGAAATGCATCAGGAGGCACCAAATCGGCCCAACTCGAACCGCTTCATGGCCAGTTGCGCGAACAAGCTGGCCGACGCACTCATCCGCCTGGGCAAGTTGGATCAAGCTCGAGATCAATATCGACGGGGACTTGACTACCGAAAGCAATGGGTGCGACTGCTCCAGCAAGATCCGAAAACGACCGCTGGGGCGCTGATGAACGCCAAATGGGATGTATCGGTATCTTACCTGCTCCTGTGTGGAATCGACCTTCAACTCGGTGATCTTTCGACCGCGGAGGACGACCTGGAGCAATCCAATCCTTGGGCGGCGGCCATCCCGACGGATGCAGAGTTTCAAAGCGCAAAAGACTATCTCGAGATGGCACTGCGAGGGGAACGACAAGCGGACGTGGCTTGGAGAAAAGGTGAGTTGGACGCCGCACGCGCGACCTACGAACGGTCGATCACACTATTGCAGAAAGGACTGGGCCAAGAGCGAATCACGAAGTTTCGCATCCAGAAGCAGCTGGCGGATTGTCTGCTGAGCTTGGGGGATCTCCATTTACGGCTGCTTCAGGATGCCGCAACCGCTCAGACCTACTACGAACAGGCCGGCACGATCGGCGAGCAACTGCGGGCTCAGGACGCACAAGACATCGAATCCACCAGTCTCTTGGCAAAGTCGCTTTACCGGCAGGCACTCGCCGCGCAACAAGTCAACGATCCAGGCACCAGCGGCCGATTGTTCGAGCAGTGTCTTGCGCTGCGGCAAGGTCTTGTGGAGTCCGTCCCCCAGGATGTGCTGTACCAGGTCGATCTGATGATGGTTCTCGCCCGCTGTGGCCAGGATCTCGAGGCCGCTTCGATCGCCAGCGTAGTCGAACAGCGATTGGCCCAACCATGCGGATCCTTGCATGCGGCCCGGTGTTATGCGATCTGCGCTGCGGTTGTGGGAAGGGATGCAGCAGAAAGTCAACCGGCAAGGGCAAGCCGAACCGACATGCGTGACGAGTATCTCTTGGCGGCTCAGTCGGCGCTCCACCGAGCCAGCGAGCGGGGTTGGGGAGACTTGCGCGCCCTCGAAACCGACCCCGATCTGAACATGATTGATTTCCAATCGACTCGCGCCGACACTCGTCCCACCGAAAGGTGACAAACTGGTCCGCTTCCTGGCGTATCGCAATGGCAAGAGGTTGGCATTCCGAACCCGCCAGGGTGAAAAAATGAATTCGTTGTGAAGGGCGAGTCGAAAGTCTTCCCGAATTGACGAAGTCACTTATACTAGTCGAGCTTCGGTCAGCGTAGTTCTTTGCGTTACGATCGTCACTTCAAATGATGAGCGAGTATGGCGAATCCATTCCGCCGGTCAGTGCCTCTTCGGGAACCCGCCGCCTTTCGAACGAGGCGCATTCGTCGTCCCCGCTGGCGTTTCTCCCCCGCACAGGACGGCCCCGAATCTCTCGAGCGTCGCCTGTGTCTCTCGACAATTCAGTTTGTGGGAACTGAACTGATCTACCGTGCATCAACGGGGATCTCCAATGCGTTGACGGTTTCGCTGGAAGGCGACACGTACACGCTGTACGATCTGAACGACAAGATTACCGATGTAATCAACAAGCCGAACGGCTGCCGAGTGCGCGGAATCTCGGGAGGTACACAGATTCGGCCTGTCACGGTTGAGTGCGACACGAGTTTAATCGAGTTGATCACGCTGGATCTGCAGGACCTCAACGACTCGACTGTCGTCCAGTCCGCGCGGGATGCCGTAGTGATTCAGGGAGGCACCGGTGACGACACGATGCTGATCAGCGCGGTCAATCGGCTGACCGCCCCGCTGACGGTGGATGGTGGAGCTGGTTCGAACTCGCTGACACTCGATGATTCGGCAGACATTTTGCCGAATCGCGTTACAGTAACCGCGAGTACGGTGGGAGCGGCGTCGGACGATACTTTCTTCGGGACCGGCGGCCGTCTTGCGTCCTACACGAATCTAAACGAATTGCATCTTTCGCTGGGATCCGGCAGTGACTACGTCGCGGTAACAGGCACCCGCGCTGATATCACGGGTATCCGCACCGGCGATGGAAACGACCGGATCGACTTGGGCAACTCCGTTGATGCACTCGACGACATCCAAGGTCGAGTGCGCATCGACGCCGGTCTGGGAAGCGATACCGTGCAGATCCGCGATTCGGGTCAGACTGCGGATGAGTCGTACGAACTGTCCAACGACTCGTTCACGAAAACAACATCCAAACCAGTCGCGATCGATTACGCCGCCGTCGAAGCAATCGACCTGGCGACGGGAAGTGGTCACGATGCAGTCGCGATCCAGGCCTACGGAGTCGACCTGCCGACGCTGATCGACGTCCGTACTGGCCGGGGCGACGATTCCTTTACGATCAACCTTGCCCCGCCATCCGTTGCCGCGCTGCTGCGGTTGGACGGAGGCGATGATCGCGACGATTTGACCGTCAACGCGGGGGATTTACCCGATCAGATCACGGTTGCTGACGTGATCGTTGTCGGCACAACAACGATCGACCCCGCGAGGATCGAAGGCCTGGTCATCTCCGGTGGCGAAGGCGCAGACGTCATCGACGTCTCGAAGTCCGCCGTCGGTGTGACCATCTATGCTGGAGACGGCGACGACGTCGTCACAAGTGGGTCAGGCGACGACATCATTTTCGGTGGTGGCGGCAACGACATCATCAACGGCGGCGCAGGCAACGACTTGATCAACACGGGCGACGGCAACGACGTCATCTTTGGCGGCGGTGGCAACGATATCATCAACGGCGGCGCGGGCAACGACCTGATCAATACGGGTGACGGCAATGATGTTATTTTTGGCGGGGAAGGAAACGACGTTGTGGACGGCGGCGACGGTGATGACCAGATCATTACCGATGACGGCGACGACATCATCTTCGGCGGTAGCGGCAATGACATCGTCAACGGGGGACGAGGCAACGACCTGATCAACACGGGCGATGGCAACGACGTCATCTTTGGCGGCGGTGGCAACGACGTCGTCAACGGGGGACGAGGCAACGATCTAATCAACACGGGTGACGGGAACGACATCATCTTTGGTGGCGACGGCGACGACTTCGTCGACGGCGGTTCAGGTGACGACGAAGTCGACGCCGGGGATGGGGACGACATCATCTTCGGCGGTGGCGGCAATGATCTGGTCAACGGCGGCGCGGGCAACGACCTGATCAATACGGGTGACGGCAACGACGTGATTTTTGGTGCCGCCGGAAATGACCTGGTCAACGGCGGCGCGGGAAATGACCTGATCAACACGGGGGATGGCAACGATATCATCTTCGGCGGCGACGGAGACGACTCGATCTCCACGGGGCGCGGAGATGATCTGCTCTTTGCCGGCGAAGGCAATGATCTTCTCGACGGGGGGGAGGGAGACGACGTCTACATCTTCCAGGGCGACAATCTGGGCACCGATCAGGTGATTGAGCCGCCCAACCGGGACACCGATACGCTGGATTTCTCTGCACTATCGGGCGCCGTCACGATTGACCTGGCAAGTCTCGCACTGCAGACGATTCATCCGGGGATCCTGCAGTTGCAATTTGTCGATCCCTGGAATCCTTCGGCCGTCGAGTTCACGGGCGTCGAGAACGTAGTCGGGACGGAGTTCGCGGACGAGATCCTGGGAAACAGTCGAGACAATCGCTTGCTCGGTGCTGACCTGTTCTCGTTCCCCCCGACGACGCTTCCACCAATCCTGAATTCCCCAATCCAATGGGTGTTGCTCGATTTTGACAGCGAGACGCAAGCGGGCGATTGGAACTACAGTCCCACGGAGCGGGATGCGATTGAAGCCCGCATTGCGGCCGACTATGCCGCCTTCAATTTCGCCTTCACTCAGGATGCCGACCGAATCCCGACGACCGAATTCGCGACGCTGTTCTTCAATAAACTGGGCGATCTGAACGAGGCCGGGCAGGCCGATGAAGTCGATTTCCGCAATTTGAATCTTGGTGGCACGGCCTCGATCGATGTCAACATTATCCTGGGGGGTGAGAACGAGCCCCAGCTCACGAGTGACAACGTTGTGGCCGCCTCGGCGACGATTGCCGCTCATGAACTGGGACACCTCGTCGGTTTACGCCACGCCGATTCATTTGGTCCAATCGGCTTCGGCATCCACGATCCCCCGGGCAGCGAGGGATTCCTGCCCACCTACCCAGGCCGAGTGGATGCGTTTGAAACGGTCCAGCATCTGATGGCGAGCCCCAGTTCGGTCGGGTCCACTCTGGACGATGCGGTAGCGAATCCATTCTTCAGTGAGCGTTCGGCTATCAAGCTCGCTTTCGCCGAGTCGGGTGTCGTGCTGAACGAGGCCCCCGGATTTCACGGCAGCCCCGCAACAGCACAGCCGATCCAGCTATCGGGGCTGTTCGTGCCGAACACGCTTCGGGCGGGTCTGAACCAGGTCAAGCAGTTCGCCGTTGAGGCCCTCACGGTCGTGGGAACGATCGACTTGCAGCCGTCCGAGGGCGTGAGTGAAAGTGATGTTTACGCGTTTCGCGGGCAGGGCGGTGACGTATTTACCTTCGAAGTCATTTCGCGAGTCCTGGATCGGATTCGTGCTCCGATCGATCCTGTCGTTCGGGTTCTTGATGAAGCCGGTGACGTATTGGCCTTCTACGACGGCATCGCAGAGAATGATGATTCTTTCGAACCCGCCGATTCGCTGCTGGTCGACTTTCGAATCCCGCACGACGGCCTCTATTACGTCGAAGTCGATACCTTTACGTTCGTCGGTCGTCCCGACTTTGAAACGTTCTGTGGGCCGGAGGGTCCCTTCCAGGGAAGTGATGCGTGCTTCGATATTGACACGGGTCAGTATGAATTGTTCCTCTATCGATTCGACACGGGAAACGCAACGGATCTGGATGACGTCCTGATCGGACGTGACGGAAACGATACGCTCGAAGGCGGTTTTGGCAATGACCAACTCGTCGGCGGTCGCGGAGACAACCGATTGTCAGGTGACCAAGGCGACGATACTTACGTGGTGGTTCCCAACAGCTCTGACCAGGCGATCGAGCGCTACGTTGTTTCGGGAGGAACCGATACGCTTGATTTCTCCGGGGCGACAAGGGGGATCACGATCGACCTGGGGCAGGATGATGGAACGCCGCAAATCGTCGACAGCGCCCTGCGTCAAGTCTCGCTCCACGGCACCTTCGAAAACGTAATTGGCAGCTCGTTTGACGATCTCTTGATCGGTAACTCACTCGGCAACGAAATGAATGGGCTCGCCGGCGATGACGTATTGGTCGGGGGAATGGGTAACGACACGCTGACCGGTTTCACAGGCGTCGATTCGCTCGACGGCGGGCCCGGGGTCGACACGGTTGTCGAGGTTCGCAACAGCAACATGAAGCTGTCAGATGCCTCGCTATCGATCGGAGCCGAAGGGAACGATTCGCTTGCGAGCATCGAAATCGCTCGGCTCACGGGCGGAGCCGACGCGAATAATCTGAACGCATCCCCCTTCACCGGCACTGCCATTCTGTACGGACTCGGCGGTGACGATGATCTGTCCGGTGGAGCGGGAGATGACATTCTGGATGGGGGAGACGGAGATGACCGGGCGCTCGGGAGCAGCGGCAACGACATTCTCCTGGGCGGAGCGGGGCACGACAGTCTCGTGGGCGGTTCGGGGCGCGACCTCCTGATTGGAGGTGCCGACGTTGACCGTTTGGTTGGAGGAGCGGACGACGACATCCTGATCGGAGGCGCAACGGTCTATGACGCGCTCGAACCGGCGCTGCGAGCGATCCTTGCCGAATGGACTTCCTCCGACGGCTATCTTTCGCGAGTTCGTCGTCTCCGAGAGGGGATCCCCGCGCCCGCCGGTCTGCCCATGGACCTTGTGCAGCTCAACGGAGCAGCCGTTCTCGATGATCAGGCTGTGGATGACCTTACAGGCTCGTCCGACGAAGATTGGTTCCTGCTGTTTGCCAGCGTCGACATCACCGACAGGAAACCTGGCGAAGCGATTGACTAGCAGCGCCCTCAGGAACCGTTGACAACCGTCTTCCCCGTTTCGACGGGCAACCACTGGGAACTTGGAAAGTTGCCGTCGAAATTTTCGCGCCCTCCCGGCGTCGGAAGCGGATCCGCACGAGCCTACGTGAAGTGTGGACCGGGCTCTGGTAAAACAGTGCCGGTTCTTGTATTTCCGCAGACTGCGAAGCGAGTCGTCACGCATGAAGATCGCGATGCTCTACGACGACGATGCGTATGTGGAGCTTCCGGATCGTTCCCAAGCGGCATCGTCATCCCGTGGGCTTTGGGGGCGTCACGTTGCCGGAAAGGAGTTTCTCGATGCGTATCTGACTTACGGGAATTGGAGCGAGCTTGTCGCCTTGGTTCGCAATTCGCCGAGTCGCCAATCGATCATTGACTATTGTCGCCGCCATCCCTCAAGCGCCGAACGCCCGCGACGACTGCAGATTGTTCCCGAACGAGACTTTCTCGAAACATTCCGAGAAGCGCCTCCGGCTACGGTGCTCTACACGCCTCAACCACCGGACGAACGGTACGTGTGGGCTCGTCAGTTCTGTGGTGGACATCGTTTCGCGATTTGCGGACTGACGCACACGCTCTGCTCGGCCCGCGCCAATCGCTGGCTGATCTCACTAGTCACGGCACCGTTTGAGGAATACGACGCGCTGATCTGTACGTCACAGTCAGTGATCGACATGCTGCGTTCCCTGTTCGGATGCTACACGGATTATTTGCGAGATCGATTCGGTGGTCATCCGCGATTGAAACCACGACTCGAACTGGTGCCCTTGGGTGTGAACACAGACAAGTTCACTCCGCCGACTCCCGCGGAACGGGCACGTCACCGGGCGACGATCCATGCAGCAGAAGATGAAGTTGTCGTTCTTTTCGTCGGCCGACTCTCCGTGCACGGGAAAGCACATCCGTTTCCCATCTTCGCCGGTCTGCAACAGGCGGCACGACAGACGGGTCAGAAGATCCACCTTGTTCTGTCAGGATGGGCAACGGGAAAACCGCTAATGCAGACCTTCATTGACGGCGCCCGTACATTTGCGCCCGACGTCCGCCTGACCATTGTCGACGGTACAAAGCCGCGGATGCGCTACGGCGTCTGGCGCGCTGCCGATATATTCACGTCGCTCTCGGATAACATTCAGGAGACGTTCGGACTGGTGATTGTCGAAGCGATGGCCGCCGGACTGCCCGTCGTTGCATCCGATTGGAATGGCTATCGTGACCTCGTCGTCGATGGCAAGACAGGCTTTCTCGTACCGACGGCGATGCTCCCGGGGGCCACGGCGGATCTGACAGCCCGCCTCCTCATGGGCGCCGTCGATTACGATCGGTTCATTGGCCAGTGCAATCAAGCAACCGTAGTCGATAATCGGTCCGCCGGCGAAGCCTTCACGCGTCTGGTCGCCGATCCTGCCTTGCGACGCCAGATGGGAGCTGCGGGCCGCCGGCACGCTCAGGAGCGTTTCAGTTGGTCGAAGGTTGTCCGAGCGTACGAAGACATCTGGAGCAGCCAGGACGAGCAGCTGCGCAGCCGGCGGGCGATCGAGCCAAGTTTGCGGGAATCGCCGCACGTTCCCGCGATCTATCCTCCGCCGGAGCTGTCCTTCGTCGGTTATCCGAGTTGTTGGTTGCCCGACGAAACTCCGCTTGTTGCGACACACGAGGCTGTTGATCGCCTGAAGAGCCTGATGAGTCTGCCCTTGACCAACTATGCTGGGGGCCAGCGGATTGTTGATGTCGCGATTCTGACCGAGGTGATCGCCGCAGCCCAACAGGTCTCTAATCTGGGCGAATTGCGACATCTGTTGCAGAAGGAGTCGCGCGGCATCTCGCCACAAATGGCTACGGCAACGATTGCCTGGATGCTCAAGTACGACCTGTTGGAACGGGATCGCCCCTGGGAGTGCGTTGTCGCTTCATCCGCACCAGCAACTTAAAAGTTGCGCGACCTCTGTGACGGGAGGGGCCCCCGCGGGTTTGCTCATCGCAAGCTGCTATCATGCCGGTCGAGCAGGACGACGCGGTCGGCGACGACGTGCGAGCGCTTCGTGCCCGAATTCTCCTCGCGCGTGCCAACGATCCCGACTCGTTTTCGGACGTACCGCCGCAGATTCAACCCGGGTGGGGAGGACACAAAGTGCAAAATCTTGCCGTGGTCATCGGTGAGAGCGAAGTGGGGCAGGTCGGCGCGGGAGGTAATCACGGGAATCAACCAGCCCTGGCCCGTGAATTGTGCCGCAGGGGCGGTCGCTTCGTCGCGGGGTGCGTCGGCTTCCGATTTCGTTATCTCCAGGTGCCGCTGCTCCAACCGATCGAACTCCGCAATCCGTCGCATCAGCAGCGCTGCCTGTTCCTGAATCGATGGATCCGTTGCGGCACGGGAAATCTGCTCGACTTCGTCCCGTAGCGGGGCGAGCTGCCACTGCCCCATCGGACGCAGAACGGTCCGGGAGAGCTGCAGATTCAGGACCGCCAGTTGATGCGTAACGTCATCGGCTTCCAACGGTGGCTTTGGGGGCGGAGGTGGCTGATCGCTCGTATCGACGGCCTTCCAAGCCGACGAGGTCTCGGTTTCGGCGGGCGAATCTTCCGGTTCCTCGGCGGCGACTTGTGCAACCTGCTCGTCTACTTCCTCAGTGGGAATCGGAAACGTCTCCATCGAGCCTTGTTCACCCAGCTTCTGCAGGGGGATTTCTGTCTTCGCATGGGCTGCCGGCTGCACGCCACTTCCGGTCTCTTGAGGTTCGGGCGTTGGTCCGGGCAGCGGCTGAGCGTCGGCTGTCAACTTGATTTCCCGAGGCGCCACTTCGGTGGCGACCTCCAGTTTTTCGCGTTTCAGGTCATCGCGGTGCATCCAGCGGAATTCGCCGGAGGGCGGGGCAATCTTGTACCAGGATTTGCCTCCCAACGTCAAACGGGGCCCCAGAGCCTGCAAGACTTCGCCCTCATCGAGTGTGACGTATGCCACATTGTGGGCATTACTCAATCGCGTACCGACACGTGTTGCCGTGTCCTGCACCGTCACGCGCAGCAGGGATGGCCGCCTGGCCGGCTGGACCGCTTCCGCCGCGACGTAGCTGAAACTCCCCTCTGGCGGTCGTACGGCACACCAGTCTCCCTTGTGACGATAGACCTCCACCGCCTGATCCGCTTGCAGCTCATCCGTGACATAGAAGGCCTCGCCGGGTCCACTGCGAACTGCGGTTGGGTTTGATTGCGTGTAGGCAACATAGGGAAACGACTCCCCTTGCGCCGCGGCAGCAACGACGATAGTCAAACACAGGGATCCGGAGATCGTTCGGAGCATGACAGATAGTTCCTGAAGGGGCAGGATCACGAGTCGAATGACGTCCGCGGGCGCGGTGCGATCGGGCGGATATGTAGACGATTCGAAGCACGGACTCAACGCCAATCTGCGTGATTCCGCCAGATGTCTGCTGCCTTTGGCGTCACTGATAGCAGCCCGACCGGGCACGGAAAGCGGTCGGATTGTCACGCATCACCGCGCAAGCTTTCTCGTGTGATGCCATCGCGCCTAGCATTCCATCAGTGGCTTACTGGCAGCTTGGTTACTGGTTTTCTCGGTTACATCGATCTGGACGATGGTGCGCTGCACCGCCCGCATGATTCGCAGATCCGTACCAGCGCATGTGGTGTAGTCCGGGGATGACGGCCGATATGACGGTAATGGCCGAGAGCGACCAGGAACGCAAGCAAGGCCTTGGGGCCGACAACAGGAGGTGACTCGCCGTGTCTGACGACATCAATGTCCTCGCGCTCGTCAAGGGTGGAGAGAAGTACATATTTCTTTACGATGATGACAATCGAGCGCGGGCGTTGCGGGTCCTGGGGCGTTATGCCTCAAATCCCGAGCTGAGTTTTAGCTGGTACGATGCGGCCATTCTGAGTCAGAGGATCCGTCGCCAATCACCGGGTCCCAATCCGCTTCACAATCGCATCTTCCTGCCTCAGCCCACGGATAACGACGAGCCGGGCATTTTTTAGCAGCCGTTTCCAACGATGAATCGGGAGGGCGAAGTTCCTGCCAAGCCAGCGATGCGACAAGAATCCGCTCGGCCGCAGCCTCGCCCGCGGTGTTGTGAAACCGTCTGTACTTTCCGCGAAGCATGCAGCAAGCACTTGACCGCTTCCTACGCTTTCTGACAGTAGAGCGCAATGCTTCACCGCTGACGGTCAAAAGCTATCGGGAAGATCTGGAATCACTGGTCGACTATCTGTCGGACGATCGTCCTGGCTGTCCGCCCGTCGCGCAGCTGACGACGCTGGATCTGCGGGAGTACCTGTCGGCACTTCATGAAGCGGGGTACGCCAAGTCATCGATCTCGCGGCGGCTGGCCTGCTTGCGGACCTTCTTTCGGTTTGCCCAACGGGAGGGACTGACGAGCCAGAATCCGGCGCGGCCGCTGCGAAACCCTCGTCCTGCGCGAAAACTACCGCACTTCTTAAGCACCGAGGAGATCGGTCGGCTGCTGGCCGCACCGCCGCATCGAACGCCTCTCGGCCAGCGAGATCGAGCGATCTTGGAAACCATGTACTCGGCTGGATTGCGGGTCAGTGAGACGGTTGGGCTGAACACGGAAGATCTGAATCTGAGCGAAGGGTTGCTCCGAGTCCGCGGCAAAGGTCGCCGAGAACGGCTCGCACCGATTGGATCGTACGCCGCGCGTGCTTTGCGCCAGTGGTTAGCGGTCCGACCGCAGCTGGCGAAGCGGCAGGCCATCGGCCCCGCGACTCCCGTCTTTGTCAATCGTTTCGGTACGCGGTTGACGACACGCAGCGTCGCCCGCATGCTCGAAAAGCACCTGAAAACCGCCGGGTTGGACTTGCGCACTTCTCCGCATTCGCTGCGACACAGTTTCGCCACCCACCTTTTGAATCACGGCGCCGACATTCGCAGTGTGCAGGAACTGCTTGGTCACAAGAGCCTGAGCACGACGCAGATCTACACGCACGTCAGCACCGCGGGGCTGCGAGCCATCTACGAGAAGGCGCACCCGCGTTCCGTCTCGGCGGGACGGTCCCGGTAAGCGCGATTGGTGGTTCGGAAGTGCCTGCACGGTCCGGCAGAACAAGCCGTCTTCGGTTCGCTTGCTGAGCGATGCTTCCCCGCGACACGTCCGCTTTGACTGTTGCGTTTTTGTAACGTAGATATCTGACGATCGCTGTATCTTCCCGTTCTGATGACTACTCCGACGAGAATATTGGTTAGACCGGTTGTGCGAGATGAAACAAGCCTCGATCTTGCTTGTCGACGACGATCGCCACGTGCGGGATTCAATGTCCCGCTGGCTGCGCGATCAAGGCTATCAAATTGACGTGGCCTCAGGACGCAACGAAGCCATTGCCCGAGTGGACCAGCACAAGTACGACCTTGTACTGGCCGATGTGCGACTCGGTGACGGCGACGGTTTCGACGTCCTGCACCATTGCTGCCAAAACCATCCCGAGACCACCGTCATCTTGATCACCGGCTATGGGACGGTCGAGACCGGAATCGAGGCGTTGCGCGCCGGGGCATTTGACCTGCTGACGAAGCCGTTAATCGATCAAGAGTTGGAGATGTCGATCGATCGGGCGCTCTCTCAGCGTCAGGTGATCGAAGAGAACCGGCGGCTGAAAACGCAACTCGACTCTCGATACGGACTCGATAATATCATCGGTCATGACCATCGCATGCAGCGAATGTTTGAAATGATCGATAGTATCGCGGATACACGTGCCACGGTCTTGATCACGGGAGAAAGCGGAACGGGCAAATCGATGATTGCCCGCCTGATTCATCGCCGCAG
>CAZFWV010000174.1:0-13675 GCA_964522605.1 uncultured Pirellulaceae bacterium | reverse complement strand
GCTGTTCCTCGACTCAAGAGGACACTGGCAAAGCCAGTGGCACACCCATTGCGCCAAACGCGGCAGCACGCCGTTTGGTTGCAGCCGAAGGCTGCGCTGCGTTTTTTTCCCTTTTTCAAATTCTCAACGCAGAGAACGCGGAGGCGCAGAGGGCCGCGGAGGGGGAGAAAGAGGAGGAAGTATTGGAGGTCTTGCGGATGGTGCGTCGGGTGGTTCGGGCAAGTGTGTGCTGGTTCATTCTGCGCCGGTGATGGACGCGGGCGAAGCTTCAATCAAACGGGGTTGCTGAATTCGCACGCGGTAGATGACTTCACCATTTTGTTCAACTCGTTCACCCGCTTGGGCGAGAATGACTCGTTCTGCCATTCGCAGCAATGCGTCGGCTTGCTCGCTGACTTTCATTTTCGCTGGGAGTGATGGGCGCGTACGATTCAGGTACAGATCGGGCATTCGGTATTGAGGTAGGGCCTCGATGTGACGGAATCCGAGGTGAGATCCGATGACGCATCCTGCGGTGGCTGCATTGCAGTCCGCGTCATAGCCGAGGGCCATCGCATACTGCAGTGTGCGGTAAAAATCGCCGTCGCCGTACAGGAGTGCGAGGCACACGGCAGCTCCGTTGACTGGCGTTGAGTTGTCATTCCACTTGCGCTCAATTCGCCATTGTTGGTCAAGTTGCTGACGGGCGGCCTTCCAGTCATCGGGATAATCTGCAAAAGCTCGTCGCGCATCGGTCACGACGGCCCGCATCGCGCTTCGTGTGTCGGTCGCAGCCAGGGCGAGTTCCAGTGCTTGGTCGATCGTGCCTTCGTGGAAGGGCATCAGGCTAATCAGACTGGTCCAGAACTGAGTCGCCTGCAACGGTTCCTCTGAGACAGCGATTTTCGCGTAATGAAGGCCGATCTTCGCCGCAGTCTGCGGCATTCCTGGGCTAATCAGCCCGTAGGATTCAATCGCAAACTGTCCCGACAGATTGAAGCTCGCGAATTCGTTTTGTGTTGGGGAACCGGTTTCGGGCGGAACGATCCCTTGATCCATCAACTGTCGCGCTTTCTGATTCGCGATCCAGACGCCCTGGTTCATATTGGCCTTCCAGATCTCCACGACCTTCGGATACGGCAAGAAGACCTCGTTCTCACGATCCATATACCAGAGATGAGTCCATTCGACATCGTTGTCATCGTCCGATACGGCACCGTCGGCAAGAAATGTGAACTCTGGCAGCGACTGACGCGGTTGCTCTCGATACTTGAATTCGTGTGGCAGGCCTTCGAGTCCCCCGATCAGCATTCCTACCCAACCGCCGTAAATGTGATCGCGCAATTGATCCTGGGAGATTTCGCGCAGTGGGACGAGGTCGTGTTCCGCTGCAGGGAGGGTTGATCCAAGGACCCCCAACAGGACGACGAGGTGCTGTGTGGTTGACATCGCGGATTTGTCCATTGTTTGCGTGGTTGTGGGCAAGGCTATCGCTTCCTAAAGTCGAACGCAAGCGGAAGGAACCGACCGGTCGGCCTGGATTTAGAATTCTGTTCCGTTGTGCGTCCGTTGTGCGATTTGAACGTCCGTTGGTTGACCTCTATAATCCGGAGGGCAAATGCACTTCTCTTTTGTGCCGCGGATTTGGTGACCGAACGGGATTGATCCACCGATCACTCGTTTGCGAGAACGGACATGGATCCGAGCCGGCCTGGGATGATTTCCCGAAAAACGGAGCAAAGACGTGGACACCTACTCGGTTCCCGGTCCCATGTTACGGTTGGCTGGCATGGGCCTGCTCTTGGTGTATGGAGCAGTTGCGATGGGGCAGGGACCGGTCGAGGTGTCTGCGGCGCCGGCGGGGCCGGTGATGGCGGTTCCCGCCGCCGATTCACCGCCCTCGCCCGATGCGTCGGCCGGCCCGGCGGGGGACAAGCAGCCGAACGACGGTCGGCCGCACCCAACAAAACCTGAGAATGCCGAGACGTCTGGTCCGTCGCCGGGTGGAGCCAAGCCCGGTGAAGGTGGGCAACCGGCCGATGCTTCAAAGGACCAGGCTCCCAAGCCAGTCCTGCGTTCTGATCAGCCTTCGGGTCCGGGAAATCCAGCTGCGTTTCAGGTGCGTCCCGACACGGAGGGGCGGCTTCAATTCCAATTTGATGGCGCTCCCTGGCCGCAGTTGATCGAATGGCTTGGGGAAGTTTCGGGAATGGCGGTCGATTGGCAGAAGTTGCCGGGCGACTACGTGAATTTGCGCACCCAACGCCGGTACACGATCGAAGAAACCCGCGACCTGATCAACCGCCACCTGTTGGCGCGCGGTTACACGATCCTGCAAGAAGGTGAACTCTTGACGATCGTCCCGACGGAAGGAATCAACACGGCACTTGTACCCCGTGTCACGGAGGAGCAACTCAAGCAGTGTATGCCTCACGAATTCGTCTGCGTGTCCTTCCAGCTCGACTGGTTGCTTGCGGAAGATGCGGCGAACGAATTCAAGCCCCTCATCAGCAAGAACGGGCAGTTGGTTCCCCTACGCACGACGAATCGAATCGAAGTTGTGGATGCAGCGCGCAACCTGCAACAGATCCAACGGATCCTGCATGAAGAGCAGTCTCCTGACAGTGAGGAGCGACTACTGCGTGAGTTTGTGCTCGAGCACGTTCGCGCGACTCACGTGCAATCGCAGCTGGAACAACTTCTCGGTACCTCCAAAAAGCCTCAGGCTGCCCTTTCCCCCGAACAACAGATGCAGATGCAGCAGATGCAAATGCAGATGCAGCAGGCGCGGATGCAACAACAGATGCAACAGGGACAGCAGAACGCCGCCAAGCCGGAGCGGGATGAGGCAGAAATCCAGATTGTCGTGAATCAGCAGAGGAACAGTGTGATTGTGCAGGCACCGCCCGACAAAATGGCCGTCATTGCCGAAGCCGTTCGTCTGCTCGATGTCCCGGACCGCCGGGCGGTCTCCCTGGATGCGATCGTCGGTAGTATCCGTACTTACCGTCTGGAAACACTGAATCCGGACGAGGTCGTGGAAATCTTGCTGGAAACAGGAGCGATGGACCCGGAGACGCGTCTGAAGGTGGATCAGAAGAGTCGCGCGATTATTGTGAGTGGTCCACCGTGGGATCATCTGACCGTCGAGAAGCTGATCAAGAAGCTGGATGGGAGTCCGCGGACGTTTAAGGTAGTGCGGTTGCGAAGACGCCGAGCGGACCAAGTGGCGACAACCGTCGAGAAACTGATGATCGGGCCGCAGGATGATCAGGATCAGAATCGGCGTCGCTACCCCTTCTACGGCGATTGGTGGAATCGAAGGGATGCGGAGGAGGAGTCCAAAGACCGCTTTCGCGTCGGAGCTGACGTCGAACACAATTGGCTCTTGCTCTGGTGCAATGAAACGGAGCATGAGCGCGTTCTGGAACTGTTGGCTGAATTGGGCGAAGTCTCCGGTGGTAGCGGCCGAGCGGAGCAGGTGCGCGTGCTCGATTCGATCGACGCGGAGTCCGCGGATCAATTACTCCGCCGTGCGCGCGAGGCGTTTCGCGTCTTGGCGCCGAATCCGATTGAATTACCCGAGTTTCCCGCTCCGGGGCCCGCCCCACAGGATTCCGCGGTGCCCGAGGACCGCGCGCGACCGGTCGAGCCCGAGTCGTTGCCCCCCGCCGATCCGTCGAACCGTCCGACCGTTACCTATCGCGAAGGAGCCGGATCGAACCACCAGGCTCGCATGTACCGAGTCGCATCGACGTCCTTGTTGGCGCAGGTCGAAGGCAACCAGGCTTCACCCGATCGCCGATCGCAAAGCGCGGAGGATCAACTCCCCGGATTCGTGCCGGGGCCTTCAGAACAGACGCCGGCGCGCGAAGCTCCGCCAATTACGGTTGTACGCGAGGCGGACGGGCGGATCATCCTTCATTCGACCGACACGACGGCACTCGATGTTTTTGAAGAACTGCTGGAAGACCTGCGACCGCCGACGAAAGACTATGCGGTGTTCAAGTTGCAGTATGCTTCAGCGTCCTGGGTTGTGCTGCAATTGGAAGACTTCTTTGACGAAAAAGAGGAAGACGACCGCGGACGGTTCCCATTCTTCTTCATCTTCGATGATCAACCTCAGGACAAGGAATCGCTCGGGCTGGCTGATCGGCGGCCGATCCGCTTCATCTCGGACATCGATACGAATACGATTATCGTGCGCAATGCCACGGATAGCCAACTGCTGACGGTCGGAGAATTGATCGAGCTCTACGATATTCGTGAGCCGGTGAATAAAGAGAAGTCGCGCCATACGAAACTGATTGCGATCAAGTACTCCAAGGCCAGCGTGATTGCGAACCAGGTGAAAGACGTTTTTCGAGATCTGTTGAGCGGGAATGACAAGGCGTTTCAGCAACAGAATGCACAGGATCAACAGCGGCAACGATCGGAGCCCGGCGGCATTTTTGCCCAGGGGCTCGCCTTCGGAGACGGTGATACGGAGACGCAAAGCGATACGCGTGCATCGTTTCAGGGAAAGCTGTCGCTTGGCGTAGATGACACCACGAATACGCTGCTCGTGTCGACCGAAGGAGAAACCTTGATGCAGCTCGTGGTGGCAATGATCGAAGACCTGGACCGAGCCGCGCAGCCGGCGGACAACGTCCGCGTCGTGCGTCTGCGTCCGGGGTCCGATTACGGTGAGATTCGCAATGCGCTGCGGGGTACGTTTGGTCTTCCCCAGGCGACCGCGCCCGCCGGTACTCAAGCATCACAGCCACAGCCCAACGCTTCGTCCGACACGCCCCAGCAGCCTCGCAAGCCGCCTCCGGACGGTGAGCGTGAATCGCCCAACGAATAAGGGCACTGGAAGGCTCGCCCCGCACGCTTCTTCGCCCCATTTGACTGCCAAGTCGCAGCGTGGGCGGCCCGGGGCGTCACGCCGCAAGCTGCCGCTTCCCGATTTTCAGCCGGCGGCCACGCAATCACGCGGCCTGCCGACCGTGGTTTGTGTGCGTTGGGAATCACTCAACGGACTGCGCGGCCAACGTCTGAAACTCGTGCCGAATCGTCGATCCATCGCTGTTGGGCAGCTTCGTGCGTTGAATCAATAGGACATAAATTGTCTTCGTCTTGGGGTCGACCCAACCTTGTGTTCCGAACGCGCCGCCATGGCCGAACGTGCCGGGTGAGAGCATGCCGGTTATCCCTTGGGGTTCCCGAACGATGCACCAACCGAGGCCCCAGCAGTTACCGGGAGTAAATCCGGTCTGAAGATCGTCGGTTTGACATTCGGTCATCTGCCGCACGGCTTCTGCCGAGACAATCTGCTGGCCGCGCCAATTCCCGCGATTCAAGACCATCTGGTAGAAGCGGAACAGATCCCGTGCGTTGGAGATCAGTCCTCCGGACGGGTTTGGTGCCGTCACGTTCGAGTAATCGACGATGAAATTGCGCGTCGGGGTCAAGGTTCCTGGCTCCGAACCCGGTTCATACAGCGTTGCGATTCGTTCAATCTGCTCGGGCGAGGGATAGAACGTCGTGTTGTTCATCTTCAGCGGTTCGAAGATCTTCTGAGCGAGAAAGTCTTGCAGCGGCATCTCAGACACGACTTCAATGATTCGACCTGCGACGTTCAAACCGGGGCTGTACTCCCATCGAGTTCCGGGCTGGAAGGCGAGCGGGCGCCGCGCAAGTTCCGCTGCCGCGTCGGCCAGGGATCCTTCGAAGATCTGATTACCGGACAATCCAGAAGTGTGTGTCAACACGTCGCGAATTGTGATCTCGCGATTGGCGGGTTCGCCGTTCGTAAGTTGCACGGAACGGAAATCGGGCAGATACTTACTGACGGGATCGGATACGTTGAGCTTGCCATCGTCCTGCAGGATCAAAACGCCGGTGGCCACAATAGGCTTCGTCATGGAAGCGATCGAGAAGAGTGAGTTCTTGCGCATTGGTCGGCCGGACGTCAGATCGGCCTTTCCCACCGCTTCGAGATGCACGATCTTTCCTTTGTGCCCCACAAGCGTGACGGCGCCGGAGATTTCTCCCGAGTCGACGAACTTCTGCATGGCGGCGGGGATAGACGCGAGCGAATCGGGCGCGAGTTCCGTGGCGGGTTGAGCCATCGCGGGCAGCGTGACGACGAAGAAGAGCACAACCAGAAACGCACAACAGATCGACTTTCGGTGAACCATGGCGGACCTTTCTGCGAACCTTTGGCTTTGAAGCAGTGATCAGATTCGAACAGTATAGCCAATTCCCAATCAATGGCTGGTCGCAGCCCCGACGACTCGCTGCGCAACCTTCGGCTGCCATGAAATGGGGTGCTGGCTCACCTGATCCGGCTGAATGGGATGCCGACGAGTGCGTCACAGCCAGGGTTCCTCCCCGAAGACAATTTGAAATGCGGACCTTGTCTTGCGCGCGGGGTGCCTCTGGGCTCTGCCAGTGCCTTTCCTCGACTCACGGTGCCGAGAGCAAGTCCCAGAACTGAAGCATTCCGTCCAATTGGTCCTGCAATTGGTCGACCTCGCGCGTCAATAGATTCGCCATGCGCGGAAGGATGTTGCGGTATACCGAGCGAGTCTGCTGGATCTCGCCTAGTTGTCGTTCCACGACTTCCCGGGCGAGTAGCTCATTTCGATGCCGCAGGTAGAGCAGTTGAAAATCGTACCGGAGTGCAGGGATTTTGCTCAGATCGCGCGCGGATTCAAATCGATCAATCGCATCGGCAATTTGCGCGTCCTTGAGGTTGTTCCAGGTGGTTGGCAGATCGTTGTACAGGACGAATGCATCGGCGATTTCATTGAGTGTCAGCATTTGGTAAAGCAGGAGTTCCGGTTCAACCCACTGCCACCCTTTGAGATTCTGGGGCTGGTTTGAACCCTTGCTGCGCGTACCGTTGGGGTGATAGTAGAGTGACACAAATGGCACCACCGGCTTTCCTGCAGCGACGCGCCGTGCCTCGCGAAGGTTGCCTTCGGCAAACGTCGTCCACCGTTCTGCAGTCGTCTTGGTCGCATCACCGAGGTGGAGGACATACAGCGACGGATACAGCACGTCGACGGAATCCTGGAGTTGGGCGGCGACTCGGTCGTTGTGGGCCTGCCATTCTTCGTGGTGATCTGTGCCGGCACCCGAATAGGCCGCGTTTGGATCACGCCGAGGCAGCAGACGATAGAAGCCGATCAACAGATTCGGATTGCAGTCGTGAATGAGATCCGCGACGTACTTGAGCTTCTTCAGGTTGTTTGCGACAACCTCCGGCTCACCGTCGAGTGGCCAATGTTCGATATTCAACGCATAGAACAGCTCTTCATTCGTCAGATGGTCTTCAACGCTCTGTCGAATCACCGCCTCACTGGGTGTATCGCGCAGATACTTGCCCTGCTCGTCCGTGTCGAAAAAGTACCAGGATGTGACCAACTGGATCTTTTCCGCGCCCACTTCGGTTGTGTCGGGTCGGTCCTGAGCTCGGATCAGATCCAGCGCGGGTGCGCCTGCGTCCAATCGTAACTCCAACATCTTCAGTTGTGCCTTTACGCGCCGCATGCTTTCGAGGAGTCGGTCGGTTCCAGCCTTGTCCGCTACACGAAAAGCTTGGAAGTACTGCACCGGGTTGGAGCCCACATTGTGACGGAATCGCTCGGCCAAGTCAGCGTGGTCCGTCCGCGGAGCATCGATTGCGGGAAGCGTCGGCCGGATCGGCGGCAGAGGCAGCGCCAGGTGTTCGCGCTGCGCGAATTCGACGAACCAGGACTGCCAAGCTCCCGATACCGGGTCGACAAAATGAGAATACCGCTCGTACAGTTCTTGCGGAGCCTCGTCTGGTTCCAGTGAGGCAAGATCCCGTACGAGGTGAAAATAGAGGTTCAGTCGTCGGTAGCGGTCCGCTGCAGCCGGCGATAGATGCGCCGCGCCGATCAGTTGTTCAAGCTGGCCCTGAACTCGCAGCTCGTTCATCTGGAGAATCCGCCGGTAATCCGGCGCAAGTTCCCGTCGGGCCGTCAGGTATGCATCCCGTACCTGCTTCAAATAATTCCATTCCATCCGATCGGATACCGGTTCCGCTGTCCCGAGGAGTTCTTGAACCACGCCGTTGTCGTCCTCCATGGTTGATGAGCCGGGCAAGAGGGGGGCACTCACTGCATTGACTGCCCGTTCGTACTTTGTGACCTCCAAGTCAATCAAACGACCTTGATCGTCGAGCCGATGCACTTTCTTTCTCGTAACCTCACTCAGGTCGTCCAGATCGAAGTCGCTGGTGACTTGAAAGACGGGCCCGCCCGCATAGTTGTAGACGGTGACCGTCAAACTTCGCACCGACCCGCGCCTGTCGTAGACGAAGTAACGTTCCGAGACCTTTCGACCACCGGCATCGTACGAAAACTCCGATCGATTCGTGATCCGGCCTGAGGGAATTTCGAAAGAGTCGACGGTTCGGTTTCGCTCGATTCCGCGCAGATCGAACTCCCGAGATGTGCGTGTGTGGAGTTGGCCACCGACGAGGGAATAATCCACAACCTCCCGAACGATCTCACCGCCTGCATCGAAATAGGTAAATTCGCGTCGTTCCATGTTTTCGACCGGTTCACATTGTTCGTTCGTTGGAATGCTCGGCGACTCGTACGCCGACCGAATGAACGTGTTGACAAAATCTGCGGATTCAAACATCACTTGCGCAACGGTCTGTTCAAAGCTCGGAACGCCCGACTCGCTGAGGACCGTCGCGTGCGTTCGGAGGGCAAGCGTCAGATCCGTGGTATCGAAGCGACCATCCAGATTCAGATCGAGTGGAACGGCATGAAACGCGGACGCCGAAACAGCGGCATGCTCGTCAGGACAACTCGAAGCGGCGGTGGTCTCCGGAACACTTGGAGGGGATTCAGGACGGGCAGGGTGAGCCTCCTGCGGAGCCAAAGAGGCGGTAGAACTCGGCTCGACAGGGTCGCGAATTACCGTTGGGAAATGCGCACTCGGAAGGATCGAATCCAGACCCGTCCAAGCGGCAAGCAGGTGACGCAGTTCCAGCACTTCCAGCGTCGGAGCTGCCGCGGGACGGAGCGAGCGTCTGCCTCGCTTTCTTGTTCGGCGGAGAGTTCGAGAACCAGTGAACAAAACAAGAGCTCTCCAAACACCATGGGGAACAAGAGACATGCGCATACCCTGGGATGCTCCCGATTCGGCAGCGAGTGATTGCCGAGCGGTCGGTTGAGAACGGCCAGAAGGCCGGGACCGGTTTTCGACGAGAGCTTGACCCTATGACCTGAATTCGTGCCTTGCCGGGCGAGACGATACACGAAAGTTGGGAAGGCTGTCGAGTCGAAATGTCAAGCAAAAAAATAGGCACAGGTCCTCGCGCGGAAACACGGATTCGTCTGTATGCATTGGGCGAAGTTCGCTTCGTAGCCGAATTCGTGAGAATTCGGATCGCACCCCCGAACCTCCGAAGTCTCACGACTTCGGCTACATACGGGGGACTTCGGCGACAAATCGCAGTGCAAGCAGGCTAAGCCCGTGCGACCAGTCGGCCTGCTGGGTAGCGCAAAGCAGACCGCCCTGGCCCGGGACGAGTCCCATGACCAGGGCGGCTGAGCGATCTTTTCGCAATCATGCGACGCCTAACGCCTTCGGCGGGCTCGTCGCAGGAGCATCGGCACGGCCAGACCCAGCAGAATCAGGCTGCTCGGTTCGGGAATCGTGACCGTTGCGTCTAGGCCTGGCGGCGTGACGGTGAGGGTGAAATTCTTCGTCACGTACCAGCCGTTCAGGTACAGTTCATCCGTCACGCGACCCCCGGATAGAGTTGCTGCCAGGTGGTATGTACCCGGTTCAACATCCGTTCCCAGGGTGAGTGGGAATAACATCGACTCGGTTGGGTCCGTCGAATCTTGGGCGAAGTACTGCCCGAAGGGTCCGATGTACCAATCGACGCCAGCGCGGCGGCTGGCATCGTGCCATTGACCATCTTCCTCACCAACGTTCGTCGGGGTGTACTTGCGAGGCGTGGTCGCAATCTCGTCTGTGACCGGTGGCTGGTCCGGGCCCACGTTCAACAGATCCAACTTGTCGAGAATCATGTAACCCCGGCGGAAAGTTCCGGGATTCTGCGTATCTTCGACGAGCTGCGTAAAGTCGAAACGGAAGGTGACCTCGTCGCCAGGGGCCGCCGTGAACGCATCCGTCGCGGTTCCCTCCGCATCCTTGATTTCAAAATCGCCCGTTGCCTCGGATGGGCCCTGGATGTTGTGACACACGGCACAATTGCCCGACCGACTCGGGAAGGCGTGCGCCGCATTCGTCGTCATCAGACCAACCATCGAGACGATGGCGAGCATGGCCACTGACTTGCGGCCGCTCTTTCGCAGGCTTCCGAGCATGACTACCCCCATCAAAAGCAGCATCGCCGACCCTGGCTCCGGAACGACCCGCAGCAGAAACTCTTCATCATAAAACCAACCGCCGGTCGCCATCTGTCCGAGCTGCGTGTTCTCGGGACTCCCTCCGCCCACATTCACGCTGAGCTCATAGAGTCCATGCTCAACGTCCGGGCCAACCGTCAGGTTGTACACGAACGCCATTGGCTCGTCTTCGGGCCCGACTTCGTAGAACTGTCCCTCGCGGAACAGATACTGCGATTGCGTTGTCCCGCCCTTTGTCGCCCAATCGGGATCGGGCGTATAAAGTCGCGGCAAGTACATCGCCAGCCCTTCCTCATTGCTCTCACCATTCAGATGATCGAGGCCGCGGACAACGAGTCGGTAGTATTCCGGGTCTCCGGGATTATCAACGTTAAAGGTGAAATCGACCGAACCCCCGGGAGTGACCTCGAAGACTTTCAGATCATCTTGGATGGTCTTAAAGCCCTCGATCTTCAGCGCATTCTCTTGTTGGTTCGTGTGACAATAGTGGCATTCGCCACCATATCGCGGACTGGCGGTCGCCACGCCCACGACGCTGCAGGCCACCACACCGGCGGCCAATAGAAGTTTGATCCCTAGATGATCGTGAGATCTCATCATCGGAGTTCCCCTAGGATTCAATGGATGTTAGAGACAGAGACACCGCATCCTGCTGCCTACACACGTCACACCGAGTCGCAAGGCTTGGTGATCAGTGCGGTTTTAGGTAAACCGAAACCTTAGTCCTTAACTAAAGGTCAGGTGTCTGCTCTCACTAGCAACGCTCCACTGAACGGGACTCCGATTTTGGATCAATAAGAAATCTTCTTGTGTTCGGAAGATACGTACTTTAGGCGAGAGATAGTTATAGCGGGTCTTGGACCGTTTGTGAATCAAAGGAATGCACGAAATACAAAAAAAATTCTGATTAGGCAAACTCGTTTTTCCGCTGATTTCTTGGCGTGTGCGGCTGTGTCACAGGTGCGCGCCAAGTGCACGCATCGGAGGGGGGAATTGCCAGCAGGATCATTGTGTTTCAGAAGCAGAACATCAGCAACTTTTAAGTTGTTGGCTCGGGAGAAGTTACAGCATCCTCCCCGCGGCGATTCGTTTAACCCGCAGCCGTCAGGCGAGGACGGCTTCTGGATCCGGTTGGCGCTGGCCGTCGCCCCCCCGGAAATGGGCGGCTCCCTGCGCGCTGCGTGAGCCTGTGGGCTGAACGAACCTCGCCTGACGGCTGCGGGTTAAACGAGCCTCGCCTGACGGCTGCGGCTCAACGGACCGGCGGCCCGCGGGGGGGGCTCCCGATTGTTGCGATCACCGATTTCGATGACGGATCGGGTCACTGCGCGCCGGCGGGCTGGGACGCACGCAGCATTTCGTCGAACGATAGCCGATCGACGCGGTCGGGTAATCGATCGGTATCTTCATTTTGGACCCACAGATGGCGGGAATGGAACCAGGCACCGTTGTTCGTACCGTCCGCTCGAATGATGGCAGGGATCACTGGGCGGTCGGTGGGTGGGTCGTGACGGTTGCCTTGGAGCAAAGGCTGAGACCAACCGGCTTGGGGAGAGACGAAACGATGTAAGGAGTACGATTGGCCGTCGGAGAATAGGCAGTCATCGTATCCGTCGCCATCGACATCGACGAAACGCAGCCCCGCGTCTTTGCCTTCAGCGCGTGCCAGAACCACTCCCTTTGGAAGGTTGTACGGCGCGGGCCGCCAGGTTCCGGTTGCCGACCGTCTTAGGATCAGACTCTCTTCGTCCTCGGACACGAGCAGTTCGCAGATTCCGTCGTGATCGACATCTCGCAAACGCAGCGCATCGAGCTCCGCGGGCGTGGCCATTCGTTCGCGCCATCGTGTCGACAACGACTCCCAATCCACGCGATCAGCTTGCTCGACCCAGGTTTTTCCCTGGAACTGGTAGAAGCCGAGGCCATCTTGTCGAACGGCGATAAGACCGGCGGTTCCCGTTTCGTCGAGCACGCCAAATCGGTGGAATGTTGCCGGAAGGGACTGAGTGGACTCGTGCCAAACTTCTTGATCGGGCAACCACAGGCGCGTCGACAGGCGACCGTCCGCATGGGGGATCACGACATCCATGATCCCGTCGTTGTTGATATCGAGTATCCGCACTTTGCGTGCGGAGCCGTCGTCGTTGCGCAAGGGTGCATTGGCGAGCAAATGGTGGTTCAATCGTTGAAGAACCTGGTGGAAGTTGAGGAATCGCACTCGATTACCGTAGCGCCGGACAGCGTAGTCGACCAACTCGACGATTTGGTCATTCCGAATCCAGCCGTGAGGATGAAACACCAGACTGAAGGTCCCCCGCTTTCGCACGGCCACGTCCACGGCGGCCTTGAAGTCGGCGACGGTTTGGGGGTTGAACGGTTGCTGGAGATTCTGCGCTTCCCAATCGCTGGGAACCATGCACGGGATTTCCCAGCAGACCCGATCGATCACGTAAGGATAGGGATAGTTGTCGATGCGATTGACGAAAGATGGAAACGGCAGATATTTCTCGAATCGGCTTCGCCCGTCCGTGTCCCTGGTGAGTTCAGAAGGCAGGCTTCGATCCGCGGGCGTCGTGACGTTGAAGACCGAGCTGTCCAGGGCCAGGAAGTTTCCTTGCGGTGACACGCGCGAGAAGATCTCGCTCCAGAATCGCGGGCTGGGCGTGTTCTGAGAATCACAACAGGGCAGGCGCATCGCGACGGGCTGATTGCCGGGAATCTGGGTCAGCCGCTCAAGACAACCTTCATACGTTGCGCGGGCCGCATCCAATCGGCCGCCCGCAAGCAAGGGGCACGGATGATCCAGCGTGTGGACTTCGAGTGTGACATGCTCCGCGAGCCAGGTCTGCAGTTGTGCGTCGTGCGGGTCGACTGCCACCGTCATGATGCTCATTCCAGCGGGCGTTTCCGCTTGCTTCAATCGATCGAGAATCGGTCGTAGGTAGGCTTCATAACGGGCCGTGTCGCGCAAGTCATCAATTGCCAGGACGATGACGGCTTCTACGCCTTCTTCCCCGATCCACTGAGGCGTGATCAGACGCGGGAACTCGGTGCCGACGTAATACGGATCTGCCGGTCGATCGAGGTATGTCAAGCGGTTGCCTTGGCCGGCTGCCAACGCATCCGAAGTGCATCCGGCCAGCAGGAACACGCCCGCAAAAAGGAACGTTGGTCGCACGAGAATTCCTTCCTCTTTTGGAGGACGAGGTTGTCCACGCAGTGACTTGCGCAGAATAACGAACTTCAAAGGGATGTCAAACCGAAACGGCTCAGGTGAGTGATTGCTG
>CAZFWV010000173.1:9243-13719 GCA_964522605.1 uncultured Pirellulaceae bacterium | reverse complement strand
ACTTGGTGGCGACAGACCGACTGTGGTCCCGCCGCGTTGTCCAGACTTAGGAAAGTGCTTTCCGGATGATTCCCGAGAACCAGCTTTCAGAGAAACCCGAGACGTATTTCGCGCCGGCGGGCCGAGATTCGTTGGACGAACTACGCCGCCGGGCGGATGTCGTGCGCGCGACGCCGCTTCTCATGCAGACGATTGATGCTCTCGGAGAAGCGGTTGTGATCTTGAACGAGCGACGGCAGGTGGTCGCGGCCAATCAAATCGCGCTCGGACTATTCTCTCGCTCGCTCGATCAGACGATCGGGCAGCGCCCCGGGGAATTGCTCGGATGTCAGCATGTTGCGGAAGGTCCGGACGGATGCGGAACCTCGCTGAACTGTTCCGTCTGCGGCGCCGTTGATGCGCTCTTGAAGAGCCAATCCACGCACGATCGCGTGACGCGGGAATGTCGAATCGTGCTCGAGGAACCGGTCGGAGGTGCTCTCGATCTGTTGGTCCACGCCACAACGGTGCTGGTTGATGGCCAGCGATATACCATCTGCTGTCTGAAGGACGTAAGCGATCAGAAACGACTTGCCGTTCTCACGCGAATGTTCTTTCACGATATGTTGAATACGGCTGGAGGGATTCGCGGGTGGACGGAGCTCTTGCGCGAGCAGGCTCCGGTGGATTCCGAACAGGAACGGGAACTGTCGGACCTGCAGTTGCTGGCCGACCAGATGGTGGAGGAAATTCAGTCGCAACGGGATCTGGTCTATGCCGAGTCGGGTGACCTGGAACCGGAGTTTGCACCGCTGCGCGTGGCAGAATTCTTGCCTCGGTTATTGGAGCTATATGCCCGCCATTCGATTGCCCATGGGCGACGACTGGTATCCGGGGAAGTGTGGCAGGGCAGCCTGCTGACCGACGCGCGACTGCTTGGTCGTGTGTTGGGCAACATGATCAAGAACGCGCTCGAAGCGACACCGATCGGTGGTACGGTTACGGTCAGCTGCACCAATGGGGACAGCCGGCATGTCGTCTTCACGGTTCACAATCCGGGCGTCATGCCCCAGGAAGTCCAACTGCAGGTCTTTCAACGTTCCTTTAGCACGAAAGCCAGTTCGGGTCGGGGAATTGGCACGCACAGCATGAAACTACTCGGGGAACGATACCTCGGGGGACAGGTCACCTTTGTCAGTAGCGAACCGGGCGGCACGACATTTACGATCACGCTACCGAAGGTGACTTTGGCCGTACCGCACTGATCACCTTGTCATCTATTCCCAGGCGCGTCGAACCTCGGTCGATTCGCCACGCCGCGGCGACCGTTGCCTGCGGCCTGCTAATCCTGAAACCATATCCGAGAAATGCTTTTCATGATCGGGGAGATACCGCACATGAAACACCGTACACACGGGGGTCCGAATCCCTATACCGCGGAAGACTTTGCCACGGCCCCGATGATGTTCTATTACGAGGTGACCCAGGCCTGTGATCTGGTCTGTCTGCATTGTCGTGCGTCGGCGCAGGAGAACGCCGATCCCGAGGAATTGTCAACCGATCAAGCGTGTACGCTGATCGACCAAGTGGCTTCCTTCCCCAAGCAGCCGCACTTGGTGCTGACCGGTGGAGATCCGTTGAAGCGGCCTGACTTGTTCACGTTGATCCGACATGCCGTTTCCTTGGGCCTGAGGGTGGCGCTGACTCCTTCCGCCACACCACTCGCCACACAGGAAGCGTTCCAGGCCGCAAAGGAGGCGGGAATTCAGGCCCTGGGAATCAGCTTGGACGGTCCCGATGCAGAAACGCACGACGCATTCCGGGGATGGTCGGGCAGTTTTCAGCGCACGCTGGAGATGCTGGAAAACGCACGCCATTTGGAACTGCCCGTGCAAGTCAATACAACGATCACGCGTCGGAATTATCAGATGATCGAGCCGATGGCGGAGCTCCTCTCCTCCTACGGAATCGCGATGTGGTCGGTGTTCTTTTTGATCCCTGTGGGCCGCGGCGTGCAAGAGCAGCGGATCCGTCCCGAAGAATATGAAACGGTCTTTGCCGAGCTGTGGAGCCAGTCGCAGCGTCGCCCGTTCGCCATCAAGACGACCGAGGCACCGCACTATCGTCGGTTTGTTCTCCAGCAGACTCGTGAATCATTCACGACGGGGCCGGCCCCCGCAAACTGGCTCGGCTCGGCTCGCCATCGAGCACCGCCGGGCGTGGGGGATGGCAAGGGGATCATGTTCGTCAGCCATCGTGGCGAGGTCTATCCCGCTGGTTTTCTGCCACTGTTGTGCGGTCGCTTTCCCGAAAACTCCGTTGTCGACGTCTATCAAAACCATCCGACATTTCGCTCGTTACGCGATCCGGACCATTTCAAAGGTGCTTGCGGGATCTGCGAGTACCGTTACGTGTGCGGCGGGAGTCGCTCGCGCGCCTATGCCGTAACCGGTGATG
This sequence comes from uncultured Pirellulaceae bacterium, assembly GCA_964522605.1. Lineage (GTDB taxonomy): Bacteria > Planctomycetota > Planctomycetia > Pirellulales > Pirellulaceae > CAVZLD01. Next base: position 11,283 of record CAZFWV010000173.1, on the reverse strand, counting down.
CGCTCGAAACGGAACCGGATTGCGTCTACGTGCCCGGACAGATCCCCACCGTGGTGGTCTCATAGTCTCTCCCCGCGTTCGGTCAGGCGGGCACCGCGACGAAAGTCGGAACCGTGTTCCTTGCCTCTGCCGGAGGGTTCAGTATGGCGCCCTGTGCAATGAGAAGTTCGACAGGCATTCGCATGCTGCTCTTGATGCTCACCGCGACGGTTTCTCACACGTTGGCACTCGATACCCACGTGATCCACGTTGCGCCACATGGCAACGATCAACAGGGTGGAACGAAAGATGCACCGATTGCCCACGTGTCGCGTGCCATGGAACAACTAGCGCGGTGGCACGAGGAGGGTAAGGCCGGTGAATACCGCGTCGTCCTGCATAACGGAGTCCATTATCTCAGTGAACCACTGGCCATTGGACCTGAGCATCTACCGACGGACGGAGGACGATTGGTGTTCGCTGCTGCGGCCGATGCCGATGCCGATGAAAAACCGATTCTCTCCGGTGGACGTCGATTGGATGGTTGGCAGATTTCGGCGGATGGCACGTGGACGGTGAGCTTGCCTGAAGAGATCATCCGAGGCGGGCAAATCCGAGAACTGTTCGTGCAGGGCGCGAGGCGTCCTCGAGCGCGTCATCCGAACGCGGGTTACTTCCGCATTGATCGCGCGTTGCCCGACCGTCGATCCGGATTCTATGCCCAGGCGGGAGATCTGCCCCGTTCGCTCGATGGAGGTGAGCTTGTGTTCCTCCACGATTGGTCGATTTCCCGCATCGAGATCGCCTCCGTGAACCACGCGACAAACTGTCTGCGCGTCGCCTACCCGATTGGGAATCGCGCGCCTCATTACGCGATCGATCACTTTGAAAAAAACCCTCGCTATTTCGTCGAAAACCATCGCAGCTTGTTGGATTCACCCGGGGAATGGTTCTGCGATCCGCAGCTCGGCCAACTGACCTACTGGCCGCTGCCGGATGAAAGTCCCGAGCATGTCGAGGTCATCGTTCCCGATCTCAGCTCGTTGGTGATCGTGCAGGGGCGCGAGGCGCAAGCAGTCAGAAACGTGCACTTTCGTGGCATCTCGTTCCAACACTGCCGTTGGTCGACACCCGAGCAGGGGTATGCATCGGGACAGTCAACCGTTCATGAGCGTCGCGATGGTTCGGCTCAGCAGCATCAGCGGAAAATGATGGAAGCGGCAATCCTGTTTGAGCAAGCTGAGGATTGTTCTTTGCTGGAATGTCACGTTTCTAACATCGGCCAATCGGGAATCTGGTTCGGATCGCAAACGCATCGTTGTCGGCTGCAAAACAGCGTGATCGAGGAGATCAGCGGAAATGGAGTGAACCTGGGCGAAGACACGTCGCGACGGGTCGGCCAGGACGTTTGGTGGCAGGCCTCACCCGAACAAGCAGCCTCACATCACGTAATCGCCGACAACATGATTCGCCGTTGCGGACGGCAGTTTTTTGGTGCGGTTGGGGTCTGGGTCGGCCTGGCGCATCATGTTCGGATTGTTCACAACGAGATTACGGAGCTGCCCTATACGGGAGTTTCCCTCGGATGGATGTGGAATCCGACGCCGACACCCGCCGGTCAACATCTCGTCGCGCGGAATCACATCCATCATGTGATGCAGATCCTCAGTGACGGCGGCGGAATCTACACGCTCGGCCGGCAACCCGGGACGCGCCTGTCCGAAAACCATATTCACGATGTTCCGCTGAATGCGGGACGGGCCGAGTCGAACGGGATGTTCTTGGATGAAGGTACGGATCAGATCACGATTGACGAGAATCTAATCCACGGGATCACACGGTCACCACTACGGTTCCATCGGGCCGAGCAAGTGCTTGTGCGCGGAAATGTCCTGGTCGTGCCTGACCGGGATGTGCCACCGGTGCGGTTCAATAACACGCCCGAAAAGAACGTCCGTCAGGAACAGAATGAAGTTCTGACGGCCGAGCAATTCGACCTCGACCGCTTCGACTCACGCTGGGATCACGTGGGACGGCGGGAATAGGCGGGAATAGGCGGGA
>CAZFWV010000173.1:0-9143 GCA_964522605.1 uncultured Pirellulaceae bacterium | reverse complement strand
TTCGACTCACGCTGGGATCACGTGGGACGGCGGGAATAGGCGGGAATAGGCGGGAGGCTGCAGGCTGCAGGCTGCAGGCTGTAGTCGGAGTCTCCAGTCTCTACAAGTGGTTTCAAAATCGTTACGGAGCAAGTTTGTGAGCCGACGGCGCTAGCCGCGGGCCACGATTTGCCGAGTCACATCGAGAGTTGGCCCGAGGCTAGCGCCTTCGGCTCACGTATTGAAACTGGTTCCAGCCTCCCGTCTCCAGCCTCCCGTCTCCAGCCTCCCGTCTCCAGCCTCCCGCCTCCCGCCTCCCGCCTACTCCTCCTCCGCGAGCAGTTCTTCGATCCGCTCGCGCATCCATTTCTCGCCTTCCACTTCTTCCCAGTTGAGTTCTCCGTACCACCAGTATCGAATGCGGCCTTGCTTGTCGATCAGGTAGACGCTGGGCCAGATCCGATTCGCCCATGCCTGCCAGTTTTTCAGTTGGTTATCGACGACGATCGGAAATCGCAAATCTTGATCCATTGCCTTTTGATAGACGCGTTGGATGTCCTTTTCGCCGTCCGTCTCGGGTGTGTGGATTCCAATCAATGTCAGGCCACGATGGGCGTACTGTTCGTGCCACGATTTGTAAGCCGGGTAATTTCGGATGCAGTTGATGCAGCCAAACGTCCAGAAGTGCACGGCAACGACGCGGTCGCGGAGACTTTCCAGCGTCAAAGGTGCGGAATTAATCCAGCGGTCGGATTCTTTGAGTTCCGGCGCGTAGATGCCGGTCCACTGGACTTTCGTCAGGTCGAACACATCACCCCGTAGTTCAATCCAGCGCGCCCGTTGCTCGGGCGTGATCAGAGCCAGAATTCGTTGTTGCTCTTCGGTTCGAAGCTCGGTGATCTGCTGCAGCAAAGCTTCTTGGTCTTCGGCATCGGTCGTTTGCAGGCTCCGCAATTTCTCGGCCGTTTCATCCAGGATTTGCACGATCGTCTGGTGTTGCGCATCGGTGACCTGCAGTTGTTGGACGAAATCGGATTCTCGAAAGGCCTGAACGCCCCAGGCCTGGACCACAAGTTGCTGCAGACGTTGCTGCTGGTCGGGTCGGAGAATCGAGGCCAACTCACGGTGAAACTCTCGCAGCCAGCGCTGCCATGCGTCCGCGCCCGGCGACTGCTGGGGCGAAAGGTCGCGCAGCGTCCATAGCTCGGGGTCCAGTTGCCGCAGCCGTTGCTGGAGGATTCGCTGCTGCTCAAGGCTAAGCTGCAGGTCCAGCTGAACGCTCGGGCTACGAACAAGCCAGACCGACGGATCGACGGTCGGCATGGATCCGGACGTGCCGTGTGCTGGCTCCGCGGCCCGAGAACTGGTAGTGCCCAGCAGCAGCAACAGCGCAAACAGCAATCGAGGAAACACGGGGTACAAATTACATCGTTGGCCCATCTTCGTCACAAACAGTTTGCAGATCATCCTGGCCCACACGCCTCGTGCAGAAAAAGAACGTAGGACGGATTGGCAATCCGTCCCTGTCCACATACACCCGCCCCCAATCGATGCACTTAATCGTACCCGGATCTTACCAACCGCGACGGTTAGAAAAAGTGCCGCGCCCTACATTTCGTCCTTTCGTGGACGGATTACCAATCCGTCCTACGGAGTCGATGTCGAATCCTCGCTGGATGGCGGATTGGGAGCTTTGGCGGTTGGACCGGACTGCAGTCGACCGGCATCGATTAAGGCACGTCGCAGAAGATACTCAATCTGACCGTTCACGCTTCGCAATTCATCGCGCGCCCAACGTCGCAGTGCATCGAGGGTCTCTGGGTCGGTTCGCAGCAGAAATGAGTCGCGTGCCGCCACCGCTGGCCCTCCTTCCAAATGATGAAGTTGCGAATTTTGACGGCGCGTCGGCGGACTCGGGAGAACTCGGGAGTTCCGTGCGGTGGCTTCCCCCCGGGCGAAATACGTCCGAATCCTCAAAAATTCGGCGACACGCTTTTTCTGAACCTCCAAGCCCCGCTTCGCCCGGATGCTCAGCAGGGTTAGTGGTACAACGATCCGGTGTTGACGACCGGCTGAGTGTGGCGGTCGCTGCACAGGACAACGAGCAGATTCGAGACCATCGCCGCGCGGCGTTCTTCGTCCAGTTCGACGATCTTCCCCTCCGCGAGATGATCGAGCGCCATCTGGACCATTCCGACCGCGCCTTCGACAATTTTGGTGCGTGCCGCGACAACCGCCTGTGCCTGCTGACGTTGGAGCATCGCGGCTGCAATCTCTGGTGCGTAGGCGAGATGGCTGATTCGTGCTTCGATGACTTCGACACCCGCCACTTCCAGGCGATCCTGGATGTCACTTTTCAGTTGTTCACAGACTTCCGATGTGTTTCCGCGCAAGGAGACCTCGTGGTCCTCACTATCGTACGGATGGCGACTCGCCAGGTTGCGTAAGGCGGCTTCACTCTGCACGGCCACGAAATCTTCGTAGTCGTCCACCTCGAACAGCGCTTCGGCCGTATTCACCACGCGCCACACCACAACAGCGGAGATGTCGATCGGATTCCCGTCGCGATCGTTGACCTTCGAGGGACGACCCGCCGTGCGACTTCTGCTCTCGATCACTTTCCCTGCCGCATCTTTCCGCTCCGGGGTCGTAATCGATCCCGTTTCGAAGTTGCGCACGCGCAGCGACAGCTTCTTTTTCGCAAAGAAAGGGTTGACCCAGAAAAAACCGGATTTTCGGACCGTTCCCTTGTAAGCACCGAACAGCAGCAACACGCGGGAATCGTTGGGTGGGATCGCCAGGAAGCCTGCAAATCCCAGGAGTCCTGACAACAGCATCAGGACCGCCAACACAATTCGCCCCAGGGGGATCTCCGGCTGGTTCGTCGACTGAGCCACTGTGAGGACGAAGAGCGTGGGCCCGCCGATCACGAGGGCCAGGCAGACCAGCAAGGGGACCCAGCCCGACACGGGCCGGTACACTTTCTCTTCCATCATCGCACTGTTCCTTTGCAAAGAACGACCGTCTGAACGATATCGTAATGATATCATTATGATATCTCTCGGTCAAGCGCAGCGCCTGTCCCCGGGTTGAGCGGTGCCTGCTGGCAACCGCAGCGCCTGTCCCCGCGTCGGCTCCCCCGCGTCGGCTGCCTGTGCTAGCAACTGCCCTGGGCGGCAGTGCCTGTCCTTGCGTTGGGGCGGCTTTGTCGGCGGGTGCCGAGCTGTTTACACTTAGGGAGGATTCAAGAACACGTTCGGCATTGGGGTGCCTGGGGTCGAGACGCGAGGAACGAGCGTCGAGCCCCCAGCCGCGTGATCTGGGGGCTCGCTGCGCTCGACCCCAGCCACCCTCGTTGGAAAACAACGCAGTGATTCTTGAGTCATCCCTTAGGGGACGCGGCATGGGGTCGGTGAGACACGGGGCCCGAGATGTTCGTGTTGGGTTCGATCGAAGGTTGGGCGGGAGTCGGCGGCGGGTCCGGTTCCTGGAGAGAAGCAAGAAAGCGAGGTTTCGTGTGGCAGAACATCAGGATGCTCCAAATCGTCGACGGTTCCTGGGCCGGGCTCTCGCCGTAGCTTCCGGCGCCGGATTGGCCGGTGTCGCGAGCCACGAGGAGCAGGCGCTGCAGGCATGGGAACAATCCGGCTCTTCGGCCCCAGTGGACCGCGTGGAGGATCTGCCGAAGGGCCGGATTGGTCACCTGTCGGTCAGTCGGCTGATTTGCGGGGGGAACCTGTTCAGTGGTTTTGCCCATGCCCGCGACCTGGTTTACGTCTCGTCACTGATGAAGCAATATTTCACCCCGGAACGGATCCTCGACACGTTGGAGGTCTGCGAACAGAACGGCGTGAATGCGGCCGTCTTGCGTTGCGACGACACGGTCATTGGCCTGCTCCGTCGCTACCGCGAGCAGCGGGGAGGCAAGATCCAGTGGATTGCGCAGACTTATCCGACGGAATCGAACCCGCTGGACAATGTCCAAATGGCAATCGATCACGGTGCGGTTGGAGTCTTTGTCCAGGGGATGACTGCCGACCGATTGGTCGCCTCGCAGCGCATTGATGTGCTCGAAAAGGTGATTGACCATGCGCGGCAAAACGGCGTGGTTGTTGGCATGGGATCTCATTCTCTCGAGACGCCGCAGGCGATGCAGCGGGAGAGATTACCACTCGACTTCTATTTCAAGACCTACAACGACGTGGACTACCACACGCAGAAGCCGGAGGAGGTTGCCCAGTTCATGCAATCGGTCGACCGGCCCTGGATTGCCTTTAAGGTGCTGGGAGCCGGAGCGATCACGCCCGCCGTCGGTTTTCGCAAAGCCTTACAAGCGGGTGCCGACTTCCTGACCGTGGGGATGTTTGATTTCCAGGTCCGCGAAAATGCCGCGCTGCTCAAGGGGCTTTGCGCGTCGCGTCTGGAGCGTTCGCGGCCTTGGCGATCGTAGGGGGCACACGGCTGGCGAACTGCGGCCTGCGGCGGACTCGATAAACCTTCGCTCCAATCGTGGCGGGCAAAACCTGGCAAGTTCGATCGAGGTGCGTTAGATTGGTTTTGGCCTGAACTTCGTCAACGGGCGATGGACCGATTCTCATTCAGGCGGACGTGTGAGCCACCTTCATGTCAGGAGAACAATGATGCGGTACTTGGTTATCGGGACCGTCGCCTGCCTGTTTGCGCTGGCGACGAGCGACATCGCGCGGTCGCAGGAAGCCAGTGAAGAGCTGCTCTTTAACGGCAAGGACCTGACGGGATGGACGTTTCATCTGCAGGATCCGAATGCGAAAATGGAAGACGTCTGGAGCGTCCAGGATGGCGTACTGGCCTGTAAGGGAAGGCCGGTTGGCTACCTGAGGACGATCAAGGACGATTACCACGACTACGTCCTGACGCTCGAATGGCGCTGGCCGCCGGGAACCGAGGGCGGAAACAACGGGGTCCTCGTTCACACAAGTACCCCCGGTGCGCTGGGAGTCTGGCCCAAATCGATCGAGGTTCAGTTACAGAAAGGACACGCGGGCGATTTCTGGGTGATTGGAACCGAGCTCGATGTACCGAACGAGGCCGAGCGGAAGAAGGACCGGCGTCACCTGAATCTGACCGATGATTCAGAAAAACCAATGGGTGAGTGGAACCAGATGGAAATCACCTGTCGCGGCGACGAAGTGATCGTCAAGGTGAATGGAGATCTGGTCAATCACGCAACCAACTGCAACGTAACTCAGGGTGCGATCAGCCTGCAGTCAGAAGGGGCCCCGATCGAGTATCGGAACATCGTCCTCCGACCGATTCGCGACTAGAGGCGAGAGTTGCGGAAGAATGTAGGACGGATTGCCAATCCGTCCTACGATGAGCGGTATGGACTGCTGGGGTAGATGGTTCGCTGATGGGTGAATCGAATGTCGGTGGCGGTGGGCGGAGGGCGTCCGGAATCCGACGGATCGCGGAGTGGTTGATTCACAGTCAGCGGGCGGTGGCCTTTACGGGGGCGGGGATTAGCACGGAAAGTGGCGTCCCCGACTTTCGTTCGCCCGGCGGAATCTGGTCTCGCTCAAAGCCCGTTGAGTTCGAAGACTTTCTGGCCAGCGGCGCCGCGCGGTACGAGTATTGGCGGCAAAAAGCCGTCTCGCACACCGATTTCATCGAAAGCAAGCCCAACATCGGGCATCGTCTGCTGGCCAGTTGGCAGGCTTCCGGCTGGTTGCGCGCGGTCATCACCCAAAACATCGACGGCCTGCATCAGGACGCGGGCAGCTGGGATGTCGTGGAATTGCACGGCACAGCGCGGCTCATCACCTGCCTGGACTGCCACGAGACGTACGACGCGGATCCCTTGGTTCGGCAGTTTCTGGAGCAGGACATCGTCCCGGTCTGTCCCGCCTGCGGTGGGCGCCTGAAACACGCGACGATCTCCTTTGGTCAGCCCCTGTCGCCCTCCGTACTGCACAAAGCGTCGCGGCTCAGTCGCGAGGCCGACCTGTTTCTCGCCATGGGCTCCTCGCTGGTCGTCAGTCCCGCCAACATCTTGCCACAGCTCGCAAAACAGGCGGGAGCCCGCTTGGTGATTATCAATCGCGAGCCTACGAGTCTCGATGCCCTGGCCGATCGAGTGATTCATGACTCGATCGGAGCCACACTGACCGCGATCCATTCCCAGATCTCTACCCTGCGCAGCTGAGCAACCCGCCGTTGCAGCCGATCCCCGAATCCGGTCTCGCCGCGGTCCCAAGTCACCGCGGGCCGCAGTTATCTACCAATCCGCACGGGGGGGTGTATCATGTTATGGCAATTGTCCGATGGGCTGATCGATCGTGCGATCGCTGGGGCATGGAGATTGCCAGAAGAAGGTAGAGCCGGCACCATGCGAAGGTAAGCGGGAGCGATCTGTGTTCCTGCTTGCGATACATTGTCGCGTGGGGGGCACGCCTGCGGCCATGGACCGAATTCGACAGTTGGAACAACGCCTGCAGAGACTCGAGCAGACCGAGTCGGTACTGCAGGTGTCTCGAGCCGAGCTGAAGTGGACGAATGAGCTACTGCAGTCGGTCAGTCGTGCGCAGAACGTATACATCACGACGCAGGATGGTCAGCAGCCCTTTCAAATCCTCCTGCAAGACTTGTTGCGTCTGACCGAGAGTGAATTCGGCTTCATTGGCGAAGTGTTGCACGGCGAGGAGGATCGGCCCTATCTGAAAACTCGCGCAATCAGCAGCATAGCCTGGGACGAAGCCACGCGAGCATTCTACGACGAGCACGCACCGAGTGGCATGGAGTTCCGCAACCTGGAGACGCTTTTCGGTGCGGTGATTCGCTCCGGTCAGCCGGTCATTTCTGCGGATCCGGCAACCGACGCACGACGTGGCGGCTTGCCGCACGGTCATCCGCCGCTGAAGTGTTTTCTTGGCATTCCCTTCTTCGCTGCTCAGGTGATGGTAGGCATGGTCGGCATCGCCAATCGCGCAGCAGGCTACGACCAGAAGCTCATCGATCGCCTGCAGCCGCTACTGCTAACCTGTGGAACGATCATCGAGGGGCATCGGATGCGGCAGGCCAGATTGGCCGCCGAGCAACAGGTGGCGGAAAAGGAAAGCCTGACGCGCGCAATGATCGATTCCGCCGTAGATGGAATCGTGATCATTGACGAACAGGCTCGGATTCACACCTTCAATCCGGCGGCGGAACGCATCTTCGGATTTGCTGCGGAGGAAGTCCTTGGACAGAACGTCAACTTGTTGATGCCTGAGCCGGATGCATCTCAGCACGACGGCTACATCCAGCGCTATCTGCATACCGGGCAATCGCGCATCATCGGGACCGGCCGCGAAGTTCGCGGTCGGCGAAAGGATGGGACTCAGTTTCCGATGCAGTTGGCCGTCAGTGAACTGCAGTCCGGTGGCGAGCGACGGTTCCTGGGCATCGTTCACGATATTACGGTATTGAAAGACGTGGAAGATGCTCTACGCCACGAACGAGATCGCGCCGAGTCGGCGAGCCGTTTCAAGACCGAGTTCCTCGCGAATATGAGTCATGAAATTCGGACACCGATGAACGGCATCCTCGGAATGTCGGACCTTCTGGCTGATACGACGTTGAATGTCGAACAGCGCGAGTTCATCGAGATGATTCGCTCATCGACGGAAGCCCTTCTGGACTTGATCAACGACATCCTGGATGTCTCCAAAATCGAAGCCGGGAAGATGGATCTCGAGTCCCGTCCGTTCGATCTATCTACGACATTGAGTGACGTGTGTCGCGTGTTCTCGGTACGAGCGAAGCAGAAGGGGCTGGAATTGGAAAGCCGCCTCGACCCAGAGGTTCCGACCAAGCTGATCGGCGACCCTCTGCGACTGCGACAGATCCTGGTCAACCTGCTCGGAAACGCCATGAAATTCACGGAAACGGGGTCCGTTACCTGTTTGGTCACCAGCGAATCAATGACGGATCAATCCGTGACGCTGCGTGTCGACGTCGTGGACACCGGAATCGGCATCCCTTCTGATCAACAGCAGAATGTATTCGACGTCTTCACGCAGGTCCGGCGCGATGAAGATCACGACTATGGAGGAACCGGGCTCGGACTCGCGATCTGCGCAAAGCTTGTGCGAATGATGGCAGGGAAGATCTGGTTTCAAAGTGAACCAGGCACTGGAACCACATTCTCGTTCACCGCGGTTCTTCAGCGGCAGCTCCGCAGCGTGCTCACAAGCCCCGCGGAATCCCCGCGCGACTCGAGTCAACCAATGCGTCCCCTCAGGATCTTGCTCGCCGAAGACAACCGCGTGAATCGCCAATTGGCCGAACGCTTCCTGCAGGGAGCGGGGCACACGGTGACGAGCGTTGAGGACGGTGCGGCCGCCGTTCGGCAGGTTTTCCTCGACAATTATGATGTGGTGCTCATGGATGTGCAGATGCCGGTCGTCGACGGCTTCGTCGCGACGCGGATGATTCGCGAGCGGGAGCAGGGCACGGATCAGTATGTTCCCATCGTCGCGATGACGGCGCACGCGATGATCGGTGACCGAGACCGCTGCCTCGAAGCCGGAATGGACGACTACATTTCGAAGCCGATCAAGATGAAGTCTCTGCTGGCGTGCCTGGACAAAGTCGCGCGAAAGCGTCGCTCCACGACTCAGTCCGCCGAGCCTGCCGGCTTGCCCGCTCCTCCTTCCGGCACGGAGTTACTGGCCACTCTGGCCGATGGGGATCCCGACTTGCTGGCCGATCTGATTCAGGCATTCCTTGCGGACACGCCCCGCCTTCTCCAAGACTTGCGGCAAGCCGTTACGGGAGGCAACCTGCGGGAAATTGCTGCGGTTGCCCATACGATGAAGGGGGTCGTTACCAACTTTGAAGCGAACCGCTGCTATCAAGCGGCACTTCAGCTGGAGCGAGTCTGTGCGGAAGGCGCATCCGAGCAAGTGCAGGAATCCAGTGCGCAGCTCGAGCGCGAGGTGGAGCGTCTAATCGAGACGCTCCGCAGTGCCAACTCGCTGACTTCTTGACGGATTCGTTTAACCCGCAACCGTCAGGCGAGGACAGAGAAAAGAACGGAAGATCATCCTCGCCTGACGGCTGCGGGTTAAACGAGAGGACCGAGACGCCGAGGTTACTTCTGAGCCATCGATTCGTTTAACCGCGTGGGCATCGCCCCGCGCGGCGGG
>CAZFWV010000172.1:2511-13752 GCA_964522605.1 uncultured Pirellulaceae bacterium | reverse complement strand
CAGCCGTCAGGCGAGGGTGATCCTCCGTTCCTTCTTCTGTCCTCGCCTGACGGCTGCGGGTTAAACGATTCGCCACGGGGAGGGTGTTGCAACTTCATCCGAGCCAGCAACTAAAAATGAAAACTGCACGCCCCCAATAGCCAACTATGCAACTTCGGAGCGCGTCTGCAATGTGATTCGTACGCGCGCATCATAGACCTTCCGACGCACGATCCGAATCAAAGTCTCACGGATTGTTGGGAGAAAGAGAAAAACGGAGTGGCAAGAGTTCTTCCAGAGTCGTCTCAACAATCCGGTCAGGATCCTCGGTATCGATTAGCCAGATCGGCAGATCGCGACAGAACTCCGCGAGCACCTGGCGACAGGCACCGCATGGCGCCGATCCTCCGGCGGCGGCAACCGCCAGGCCAAGAAAATCCCGCCTTCCAGATGCTACCGCCGATTGCAGCGCCACGCGTTCGGCACAAACCGTGAGCCCGTACGAAGCATTTTCGACATTGCATCCGACGTGGATCAGCCCTGTCGCATCCACCAGTGCTGCTCCCACGGCAAAGTGAGAAAAAGGCGCGTACGCATTCCGCCTTGCGTTTAGCGCGGCATCGAATAGCGATCGGCGTTGTTGAGGCGTTAATACCATGCCATGCTTTCAGCAGATTCGCCCGCAGAGTAACGGAGGAGAGTCGGCCGGTTGTTCGCCGATGATGAAGGCGCGATGAATCATCGGTTGGACACGCTCGAAATCTCCCAGTGGAGCAAAAACACGCACGAGCGGCTGACCCAATTCGATCGGATCGCCAATTCGCGTCAACATTTCCAGACCGACGGAATGATCGACTTGATCGGTCAAGACCTTCCGACCTCCGCCCAAGTCGATCATCACGCGTCCCAATTCGTGACCGTCGACTCCAACGAGCCAACCATCGCGATCGGCCACGAATTCGGAAACCGAAGCAATCGGCCGAGGCGCCTCCAAATCCCCACCTTGCGCCTCGACCATTTGTCGGAACCGATCGAGGCCAGCTCCACTCATCAGCAGATTCCGAAGACGAGCGCGAGCCGCCTCGAGTTCAGCTTCCTGGTCGACCGCGACAAGCAACTCGGCTCCGAGTTCAACGGTCAGGCTCACAAGATCTTCAGGACCTTCGCCCGCAAGGGTTTGGAGGGCCTCATCGACCTCGACCGCATTTCCAACCATGCGGCCCAAGGGCTGGTTCATATCCGTCAGGAGTGCTGTCGTCTGCACGCCCAATTGGTTGGCAACCTGAACGAGTGAATCGGCCAGCTTGTGAGCCGCGCCGCGATCTGTCATGAAAGCACCCGAACCCCACTTGACGTCCAGCACCAGGGCGTCGAGCGATTCGGCAAGTTTCTTGCTCAGAATACTGCCTGTAATCAGCGGGATCGATTCGACCGTCGCGGTAACATCGCGCAAGGCGTAGAGCCGACGATCTGCCGGAGCAAGATCGGCGGTCGCGGCGCAGATCACGCAACCGATGGCTTCCGCCTGACGCTGGATTTCGTCGCGTTTCAAGTCGGTGCGAAATCCCGAAATCGATTCCAGTTTATCGAGTGTGCCCCCGGTAATCCCCAATCCTCGACCCGAAATCATGGGGACCTGCAGACCACAGCAGGCAAGCAGCGGAGCCAGCACTAACGAGACCTTGTCGCCCAACCCTCCCGTGGAGTGCTTGTCGACATGAAGACGCCCATCACTCCAATGCAACACGTGTCCGCTGTGAAGCATCTGTTCGGTCAGCGTCACCGTCTCTTCGATCGACATGCCGCGCAAGCAGATTGCCATCGCCAGAGCGGCCATCTGGTAATCCGGTACCTGACCGTTCACATAGCCGGCAAGAAACGCACCGATCTCCTCTGCCGTCAGTTCGGCTCCATCGCGTTTTCGCGCAATGATTTGGGCGGGAATCATGGGGCGGGAGGTCCCGATTCCAGAAGGTCCGAAGTCAAAGCCGTTGTACCGTTTTGATCCGTGGTGGACTGAGAATCTCGCCGCGAGTCGGACGCCGATTCCTGTTGCCATCGGACCATGATCTCGTCCAGCATCACCGACCAACGCCGGCCTTCCGCCGATTGTACCACGCGTGGCGGATCGCTGGTCAGCCTCCCAAGCACCGCGGATGGCGCTGCCAAATCCAGATCATCCCAGGGTGCTTCCCCTTCGGCGAACAGTTCATCGGCCAAAACAGCGGCCGCGGCCTCCGGTTGGGGAATAACCGCTTTCACCGGCGCCGATTGCATGTTTGCCGGCCGCACACCGTTCAGTTCATTCAGCACGATAAGTGCGTCCATCGGGGTGACGAACTGATCGGAATTGACGTCCAGATAGGGCGTCCCAACCACATAATTCGTTAAGCGACGTGCGCCGCGTTCGTTAAGATCGTTGATGACCAGAAGGGCATCCATTGGACTGACGGACCCATCATCATTGACGTCGCGCGCATTTGACGGATTCGTCGCCAACGGGTCCGTCCGTTGTGCCGAAGATGTGGGAGGATCAAAGTTGCCGACCAGTGGAACCGCGAAATCATCGCCGAACTGAATGTAAAGATCGGAGCCGAACGGTTGCGGTGTGAAGTCAATCGTGGGCCAACTATTCAGCGGATCATCTTGGGGACTCAGTCGCTTCAGTAAAGACTGACCGTGGGAAACAAGGAAATACCATTCGCTCGCCGCGCGCTCCGTGACTCCTTCGCGATCAGGCACCCAAAGCCCGAGATCATCGACACCATCCTGATTCATGTCGGCGGCCACGGGTCGTTCGCGCACTCCGATGAAGCCGAAATTGAACGTGTAGTCCGGGAATCCATCCCACCCCCGGCGGCTGCCTTTCGCCAGATCGACCATGAAACGGTTATCCGCCCACGTCGCGAGATCGTCAAATCCGTCTCCGTCGAAGTCACCCACGACCGGATAGCCAACCAGCCAGCTTGTCCGCTTCAAGTCCGTCCGGAAGTCGTGATCTGTATCGAAATACCAGGCACGCCCGTCGAACACCGCCACTTCATCGCCATTCGCATCATTGTCGTCGAAGCGTCCGGCCACAGGCAGCCCGTTACCCGCAAACGGATCCTCACGGTCGATATTGGGAACACCGTCGTTGTCCGTATCGACAAGCCAACGAAAGCGACCGTCAAAACGCCCATAGGCAGCGAGTTTATCGTATCCGTCCGTCTGATCGTCGCGCCGGAGCGAAAAATTGCCCGCGAAAATGTCATCGCTCGTGAATCCGTATCGGTAGACAATATCGCGGTTTGTATAGTCGTGGTTGTCCGGATCGAAGGCAAAGTTCCCGTTCGTATCCGTCCAAACGCTGCCGGCTGACCAGGTTCCAACTTCTGGCCGACTGTCCACGGTGAATCGCGCCACAAAGTCGCCTCCCGGCACGCCATCCCCGGTTGGAAAGATCGGCGCGAGTGGCTGCGTACCGGGTTTCCCCTCGAATGGAGCGCGCGCACCGGACTCACCGTCCAACCGATTCCCTGCTCCGTCGGTCAAGTCGTCGGAGATCGTCAGCGTATATCGATCATCTGGTAGGGGCGACGAGAAATAGAGAACGGCGCGAGTGACAGACGCACCGTCGTCCGCCAACTCCGTTTCGACATCAATCCACTCGATCGCGATGTGTCCGTTCGCATCGCCCACGAGCACATAGTGCCCCTCCTCACTCAGAATCGCTTCGGGCCACGCAGGCGCGATCGTCTCACCAGACGAAGTCGAACGACCGCCGAAGTGGATCACCAGACTATCCATCAGCGGATCCGGCCCACTGGCCGGCTTCGGATCAAAGACACTGGCAAAATCTTCCACGTTCCGCGTCACGTTCAGAATTGAGGGACCACTCGTATCCACGAGCACCTGAATCGTAGCGCTGGCGCGATTGCCGGCGGGATCTTCGAACGTAAAGATCACGTCGTGCAAGCCATCCGACAGCACGACACTCGAAGTCACCTGCCAGTTTCCCTCGATTGCATAGGGTGGATTCGGCGGCTGCACCGCATCGTCGCCATCCAGGGGAAGGGCAACGGTGGTTCCGACCGGCTTTCCGTCGACCATCACCATCACCAGGGCATCCGCTTCTGCGGTACCGACAAACACCGGCGTCCGGACATTCGTCACTCCATCCTCGAACGTCCCCGGAAGCCCTGCGACACCCGTATCGCTGCTGGGGTGCAGTCGTCCCGTACCTCGAAACGCGGTGCGATCGATGAGAATGGGAAGCAGGTTGTCGGGGCTGACGTTGCCCGCACGGTCCTCCACTTCCAGTTTCAGGTTGTGGAGTCCCTCCGGCAAGTTGAGCGGCGGTGTGAGGATTTGACGCTGATCGGTCAGGCCGTCCCGCAGTCCCTCCAGTCCCGAATCTTGCGCAGAATCATAGATCAACACTTCCTCGCCCGATTCCGGACGCGCAAACAGACGGAAGCGATAATTCTGTCCTCCCGGAACAAGAATGGCGTGCAAATCCGAATTGGCATCGCTCGTCGTCCCGGAAAATGCCAGACGCGGAGCGGCGGTGATGTTGTCATCGTTATGTCGGCCGGTGTCGTCACTTTCCAGGAGATCTAGATAAGGCGTATTGGGAACGAGCGTATCAATCTCAATCTTCAGCGGACCCGACGTGGCGACATTTCCTGCAGCATCCACCACTCGCGCCACGAGATCATAGACGTCATCATCAAGGGGTTCGACCGTGATTTCCCAAGCCCCAAGTCCATCCTCGGGAATCCCATCCGTTTCGTCCTTGCCGATCACGGTCTGGCCCGCGATTTCGCCGTTGGCCAACAGGACAACCTCCGCACCAACGGAGCCGGTTCCCAGAATTGCGGGCTGACGAATGTTGGTGACACGATCCTGATCACTGACGCCGCTATCGCTGTAGCGCGCCAATTCGATCGTTCCCACAACGGGCGGCGTGGCGTCGATCTGCAGAGTGTATAGGTATTCGTGACTCCGGTTTCCGGCCCGATCCTCGACCACCAGTTTCAGATTGTGCAGACCTTCGGTCATTTCGGGTAGAGGAACGACGAAAGAGCCCGCTTCGCTAAAACCCCCGAGACTCGTGTACGAATCGACGAGCAGGATCTCGGGCGAATCCCCGGGCCGATCGTAGATCCGGTAAAGCAGATCGTGCGGAAACGGATTCGCGCCTCCTTCGATCGTATCATTGGCGGTGACACTTACCGTGGGAGAGCGGTCATTCGTAATCCCATCGTCATCGGGCGTTCCGCCTTCGGTCAACAACGTCAGCAGCGGCAGGTTCGGCGCCGTCGTGTCGATCCAGACGGAAACCGATTCCGACTGAGAGACGTTACCGGCGCGATCCTCGGCATGGGCAGTGACTTCGTAGAAACCGTCCGTCAACGGTTGAATCGTGATCTCCCATGCCCCCAGTCCGTCGTCGGCCACTCCATCGGTTTCGTCGCCGCCCACCTGCCCTTCGCCCACGAGGAATCCGTTGGCGAACAGGAAAATCGTCTCCCCGATGGCGCTGCGTCCGGCAAACGTGGGGGCGGCAATTTGCGTGACGGAGTCGTCGGCGATCAAACCGCTGTCACTGGAGGGAATCAGTTCGAATGGCGGCAGGGGTGGGGCCTGCGTGTCGATCAACACATCCCGCAGAAAGGCTTGGCTGATGTTCCCCGCCCGGTCTTCGACTTCGACCTTCAAATTGTGCACGCCGTCAGACAACTCGGGCAGCGTTCCCGTGAACGTCCCCAACTCACTCAAGCTGCCGAGGGCACCGAACGAATCAAGCAGCAGCCGCTCCCCATCAGTCTCGCCGGAACGATCGTAGACGCGAAAGCGAATTTCATTGGGATACTCGTTCGCACCTCCTTCCAACGTCGCACCCAACGTCAGTCGAATCGTCGGTGTATTGTCGTTGGTCACATGATCGTGCGAATCGATCCCACTGTCGGTAAGCAACTCCAGCAGCGGAACATTGGGAGCCCGCGTATCGACGATCAGGCTAATTGTCTGACTGGTCGCGAGATTCCCCGCCTGATCTTCGAAGACCGCATGGAACTCATAGGCCCCGTCGCTAAGAGGTCCCACGGTCACCGTCCAAGCACCTTGTCCGTCTCCCGGCGTGCCATCGGTCTCATCCGTACCGACGGTCCCCTGTCCAACAAGAATGCCATCCGCGTAAAGGCTGACTCGCGCCCCGGCTTCGCTCGTTCCACCGAACACCGGTTGCTGATTACGTGTTACCGCGTCATCGGAATACGTGCCCGTATCGCTCGATTCAAGCAAGCGCAAGTCGGTCATCGGTACTTGCGTATCGATCGTGACCGTCAGCAAAAAGTCCGGGCTGACGTTTCCCGCACGGTCTTCAATTTCCAACTTGAAGTTGTGCGTCCCATCGGGCAGTGGACCCACCGCACGCGTCAACTGGGTCAAGTCAGTAAGACCATCGCGCAGGTTTTCGAGCGGGATCTCCAAATCGAGAAACGAATCGTAGACCAGAGTCTCGTCCGACGCGTCCTCTTCGAGCGATCCATCGGCACGCAAGTAGAGGCGATATCGATAGTTGAATGCCATCAGATCCTGACCATCAACCGGAACGCGTGAATCGTGGCTCGTCATCGAGAAGCGAGGAGTGTTGACCGCAGTCACCTCGTCGCGGGAAGAAGCCCCCGTATCGTGGCTCTGCAGCAGATCCAGGTACGGTGTATTCGGCACCGCCGTGTCGATGGTGACCGTCAGGGAGTTCCCCAGAGCACTGACGTTTCCGGCTCGATCCTCCAGTTGCGCCCAGATCTGGTAAGCATCATCCGAAAGAGGCTCGACCGTGACCTCCCAGCGACCCTCGGTGGACACAACGCCCTCGCCAATTACCTCGATGTCGCCGGTCGTTCGACGCGCCAACACGCGGACTTTCGCGTTTGGCTCTCCCGCTCCCTGAAAAGCGGGCTGATCCTTTGACGTAACATCGTCCCGAAATGACACACCCGTGTCACTGGAATCAATCAGATCGGGGCGTGCGGATGTCGCGGGAGCCTCTCGATCGATCGTCATGGTGAACGGCTCCGAAAGCGTTCCCCGACCGCTAATCGGCGGGGCACCATCGTCGGTAACCGTGGCATCGAAGACTCGGACCGCCGCCGTAACCGTGTACAGTCCGCTCGTCAGTGCGGTTTCCTCAAGCGGCGTAAATGCAAACAGACTGTCGCTTGCTCCCTGCCGCGACGCGTAACCCATCGTCTGCTCGCCCGTCACGGTATCTGTGATGAAGACCTCAACAGCGAGACCCGCGCCAGGTGGCAAATGAGCATTGTCGGTCGACGGATCGACCGGCTCAAGCAGCGCCAGCCCCCTTCTCAAGAACTCGTCCAGATCGGCTTGCAGTAGAATCGTCGGCGTCGGATCGGCCGTGACCGCATCGTCGTCCACCCAGCCGGTATCGCTCTCCGGCGTCAGACGCACGACGTGAGGCACCGGAACGGGAAAATTTTCGACTTCCAGATCGTAGCGGTTTGTCACCTCCTCCGTAGCCCCAAACACGCGAATGTAGTACGTCTGCTGGCCCACGACCGGTATCACCAACCGCTCATCACTGGTCTCGGACACGGACTCGGCAATCAGGTTGCCCTGAAAATCGTCGACGGCAAGCTGCAGGTCTCCCTGACCATGATCAAACCAACTGCTGATGATCAGTTTGCCCGTGCTGTGCGCTGTGATGCGATACCGGTCGGTCCGTCCCGGCTGCTCAATCGCATCGGGATGGATGACGGTTGGCTCCGATCCCAAGGCGATCACGGACGCCAGTGTATTGAGGTCAGTCGCCACGTTATTGCTTGGGTCAATCTCGACAAAAGTGGGCCCGACCGGACCGGACACCTTCGCCGTGTTGACCAAGACTCCCGACACGTCCGCAGCCACTTGGCCCGTCAGCAGGTAGGTCAGCGTGCTTCCGGCAGGCAGTTGAACCCGGTCGTCAATCGCGCCGCTTCCCGCCGGCGTGTTGCCTTCGACACCTGCCGTAGCACTACTGGTGTACGTCGCATCCAGCAAACCCGCGGGGATAACATCTGTCACGCGAACGTCTCGGACATCGCTCGGTCCTGCGTTGCGAACGACGATTGTATAGGTCACGCGATCACCCACATCGACGATCGATTGACCATCCGTCTTAGTGACGGATAAATCCGCATAGGAGACGACCGGCAGAACGACGAGATCCAGGTTATTCCCGGGCGTAGCATCGACTTCGTCCGGAAGGTCGACGCGTCCGAGGTTCCGCAGCGTGCCCGTTGCGCTGGCGACAAGTCGGCCCTGAATGCTGTAGATGATGGAAGCTCCAACGGCCAGATCCACCGTGTCTCGGATGTTCCCGCTGCCCTCGACCGTGTTGCCCGCCGCCTCGCCGATGATCTCACTCGTATAGGTGACCTGCTCCAGCTCTGGCGGAAACGTGTCGGTCACGATGGCACCAACAAGGTCCGACTGCCCCACGTTGGATACGATCAGCGTGTAATGAACAAGCTCGCCCGGAACCGCGACCTGTTCGGCACTGTCCTTGCGCAATAGCAGATCCACGGCGCCGCGGGCAACTGCGGTGATGTCCGTCGCCGTGTTGTTTCCTAAATTGGGATCCACCAGTCCATCCGGTGGCTCGACCGTCGCGGTATTCTGAATCGTCCCCACTGCCGCCGGATCGACGATGGCCTGCACCGTATAGGTGATTGAGGCTCCGGCCGGCATGTCGACGCGATCGTCGATATTTCCCGATCCTTGCGGTGTATTGCCCATAGCGCCACCCACCGCCACGCTTGTAAAGGTCACGTTGTTCAACGTGTCCGGAAAAACATCCACGACGCGGACGCCCTTGGCGTCACTCAAACCACCGTTTTGCACGACGATGGTATACGTGAGTTCTTGTCCGGGATGAATCTGGGCATGACCATCGCTCTTCGTGATCGAAAGATCCGCCGTCGGTACCAGAGGATCATCGTCTGTGGCCGTGTTGTTGCTTAGATCGGGATCGATTGGAGGCAACTCGGCGCGTACGGTATTCGTCAGTCGGCCGGTGGCAGATGGCCGCACCGTTCCGGTGACGGTGTAAATCACCGCCGCCCCCCGCGCAAGCTCTAACAGATCATCCAGATTGCCCGAGCCGCTTTCCGTGTTGCCCGACGCATTTCCGATCCGACGACTGGTGTAATTGACGTCCTCGAGGATGTCGGGGAAGACGTCGCTCAATCGGACCTGCGAAGCAGTGGCAGGACCGGCGTTCGAAACGATAATCGTGTACTCGACGTCTTCTCCTGGGATCACCTCAGACTGACCATTGTCCTTCGTCACGGAAACGTCTGCGAGTTCGCGATGGACGAGATTGACGTCAATCTCCGCATTGTTCCATGGCGTCAATTCGATGCGATCGGGCGGTTCGATCACGCGGACCAGGTTTTCCAGCGCCCCGATCGCGTGATCGGCAACGGTCGCTGTAACCGTGTACGTGATCCAGCCGCCTTCGGGAATGTTCACCGTGTCGCGAATGTCTCCGGTGCCTTCAGGCGTGTTGCCCGTAACGCCTTCGCTCGCTTCACTGATGTACGAAACATCGATGAGCGTATCCGGGAATTCATCGACCACCTGGGCGCCGAAGGCCGTGCCGAGCTCCGGACCGAGCGGCGGATTGAGTTGGTCGTTCCACACGGTGATCGTGTAGGTCAGGGTTTCCCCAATCATCACGTCGCGTCGACCGTCGTCTTTTTGGGCACGCAGATCAATCCCCACGCCAATTGGATCGCGATCCTGTGCGCGGTTGTTGGTCAGCTTCGGGTCGTGAACACCGGCTGGAGTGAAAATCTCCACTTCGTTATCGACCCAATCCTGCACGTCGGTTCGAACCTGAGCCGTAACGGTGTAGGTGATCGAACTTCCGACATCCAGGTTGACGAGGTCGTCGATGTCCCCCTGACCCTGCAACGTATTGCCCGACGCATTGCCGAATGCGACGCTCGTGTAGTGCACATTCTCCAACGCGGCCGCGGGAAAGAAATCTCGGACCCGCGCCCCTTCGACCGGATTCGGTCCCAGGTTGCGGGCCGTGATGATGTACTCCACGTCCTGCCCCGGAAGGAGTGCTTCGAGGCCATTCGACTTGGTCACGGCCAGATCAGCCGTCACCACCTGGGAGATGTTGAACACCTTAGGCCCCAGGCCAGCAATCAGATCAATCTTTCCGTCCGATCCCTGGCGAAGCGGATTGATTCGCAATTGAATCGCATCAACACGCGTCGGTGAAACGGGGCCCTCAAAATCAGAAAAGGGCACGAACAGGAATCCGGACGCATCGCCACCCGTCACCGGCAATTCGCGGGAGACGGAAGAGTACCTGCTGGAATTGCCCTGGTAGATCCGCAATTCCACCGTTGTTCCCGCGCCGGAATCATCGACACCGGCGCGCATCACGATCCCGTCATTTCGTCCGCCCGACGTAAGATCCTGGCCGCCCAACCCCATCGACACGAGCTGTGCGTCGCCATCGATCCCGTCCCAAGTTACGACACTGGCACCAATCGTCCCCGGAGATTGATTGAACTCAAGCAATTCTTCCAGACCGAATGGATTGACGCGCAAATCCACACTCCCAATGCCGGAAATCAATTTTGCTTGCAGATCGCGCTCGCCTCCAATGACCTCCAACTCACTCAGACCCGCTTTCGTCGATTCCGCGGTGGAGGGCGGTGGAGGTACCGCGCTAATGATCTGCTGAGTTCGAAACCGATCGATGATCCGATCCGCGGCGCCCGGAAGAATGAGCGGACTGATCACGGTAGGCAACAGAAGCTCGGGATCCGTGAGGCGCACTCCCGGACGGCGGACAAAATAGGCACCGTCGGGCTCGAGGTTTTCAAAGAGATAAAAGCCTCGGTCATCGGATACCGTCTCGCCCACCAACGGATCCGTATCCAGGTCGAAGTGACCATCGCCATTGTCCAGATACAACTCGACGGGAACGCCGGATAACTCCTCCCCGTCGTTCGGGATCCCGTTGTTGTTCTGGTCGTAGAAGACCGTACCCTGGATCGCCGGCATCGTGGCCAGCACGATGCGTGGTTCGAGCAGTTCCAGACAGGTCCTGCGGAGCGCCTTGCGACGACGTTGTTGCTTCTCTCGACGATACCGAGCCGACCAAGATCGACTCCCTGATCTTAGACCTCCTCCGTCGGCAAACACAGATTCGCTCCTTCTTCATCAGTGTTGTCGTACCCGGTCAAA
>CAZFWV010000172.1:0-2411 GCA_964522605.1 uncultured Pirellulaceae bacterium | reverse complement strand
CAGTCATTGATTTTGGGGGTGTTGCGGAAGAAGTCATTACACGTGATGAGTTCCCGGTATCCAAGGCGCTGGAAGTCCTGAAGAACGAGACGATTGCCGTCATCGGGTATGGGGTTCAGGGTCCCGCCCAGGCGCTCAACATGAAGGACAACGGTTTCAACGTCATCATCGGGCAGTCGCCGAAGTTCCCCCGCGACTGGGACCGCGCCGTGGCCGACGGATGGGTTCCAAACGAGACCCTGTTCGACGTGGAAGAAGCCGCGAAACGCGGGACGATCGTTCAGATGCTGGTCTCCGATGCGGCCCAAAAAGCGATCTGGCCGGCGATCAAGCCCTGCCTGAACGCGGGCGATGCACTCTATTTTTCCCATGGTTTTTCGATTGTCTACAAAGATCTAACCGGCGTCATTCCACCGGACAACGTCGACGTGATCCTGGTGGCTCCCAAGGGCTCGGGAACGTCGGTCCGCCGAAATTTTCTCTCGGGCGCCGGGATCAACTCCAGCTTCGCCGTCGCGCAGGATGCAACCGGACGAGCCCATGAACGGTGCATTGCCATCGGCATCGCGGTTGGCTCGGGATATTTGTTCCCGACGACGTTCGAAAATGAGGTTTACAGTGATCTGACGGGAGAACGCGGTGTCTTGATGGGAGCTCTTGCGGGCATTATGGAAGCGCAATACGACGTGTTGCGAGCCAACGGGCACAGCCCCAGCGAGGCATTCAACGAAACGGTAGAGGAGTTGACGCAGAGTCTGATTCGTCTGGTCGACGAAAATGGGATGGATTGGATGTACAACAACTGCTCCGCCACGGCACAGCGCGGTGCTCTGGACTGGAGACCGAAATTCAAGGCAGCCGTGCTGCCCGTGTTCAAAGATCTTTACGAACGGGTACGGAGTGGTGCCGAGACCAAGCGGGTGATTGAGGCCTGCGGCGCGGCAGATTACCAGGAGAAGCTGCGGGCAGAACTGAACGAGATGGGCAACTCCGAGCTCTGGCGAGCCGGTAAGGCAACTCGTGCCCTGCGACCGACGGAACCCGCGCGACAGATTACGAGCGAGACCAAGGGAGTTGCCGGTCGGGCTGTGAATTGAGCCGGTCGACCGGGGATGAACTTCGAATCCTCGCGGAGCGGTCTTTCCCGACGCTCCGCGATTTTTTTTGGTGCGGCAATCCAGCCGCGCGGCACGGCACTCCGACGAGCGCCTTATTCAGATCTGTAAACAGCTTCTCTGGCGAGATTCTCCCGAACGTCCAAATTTTTTCCATTTGTTGGAAATATTTCGAGTCGCGGCGCGACCATCCCCATGCAGGCCGGTCTGATGGAGACCGGTGTTCACAGTGAATCTTCCGTGCGGCAGGTCGGCTGAACCGCACGGGCAGGCAGGGGATGGATCATGATCATGCGATGGCTCAGGTGGAGTAGTGCACTTCTTGCAGGCTTGGTCGTGCTGGGCGTTCTGCTGTTCGGTACGGACCTGCCCAGCTACCTCACCAGTTCAACCCGCCAGGTGCGCACGGCGGTCAAGGATTCGGTGCCCATCGATTTCGAGCTGCAGCGGGCGCGAGATCTGCTGGAAGCGATGCTGCCCGAGATTCGGACGAAGGTTCGACTGATTGCTCATGAAGAGGTCGAAGTTGCTGCCTTAAAACAGGAGATCGCCGGTGACGAAAAGCGATTGGTGGCCCAATCCGCGCAGTTGCGTCGGCTGCGTACGTCGTTCGACCAGCCGGACGTGTCCTATGCGGTGGCAGGCCGCAACGTCTCGCATTCCAGCGCACTGGAGCGACTAGGCCAGCAGTTCGAACAGTACAAGGAAAGCCAGAATCTGCTCGCGAGCAAGCGGGAGTTGTTGCAGGTTCGTGAGCGATCGCTGGCGGCGGCCCTCGAGGCACTGGAGAAGGTCCGCTCGCGCAAGGCGCTGCTGGAACAGAAGATCGATTCGCTGGCGGCACAACACCGGTTACTCAAGGCCCGATCTACCGAGACGGTTCTGGACTTAGATCCAGGCCAGTTAGCCCGGGCCGATCGACTCCTGGACCAATTGCAGAAGCGTCTGGACGTTGCCACGCGCGTTCTGCAGCATGAGTTGCAGCTTATGCCGGAACCGGAAACGGTCGTCCTTGACCCCGATGAATTGTTGTCGGAAGTCGATCGGTATCTGGGATCCCCGGGGGAACGGGAGTCGGTCGCGATGGCAGCACCGGAATTGTCCGGGACGGAGTGAGACAACGAAGTCCGCCCCAGGATCCTTACCGTGGCGAGCATCGCATGGCACCGCACGACGGGCGGACCCGACGAAACGGGCGCAAAAGCTCAAACGATTCGAAGCCAGATTGGCATATCATGCGAGTTCCGTGGTTTAATTAGAGATGTGCGAGAGCGTATTTCAAAACCGGGAGGGCGA
>CAZFWV010000171.1:9149-13800 GCA_964522605.1 uncultured Pirellulaceae bacterium | reverse complement strand
GGACTGTTTGACGAATACCATCGTGCAGGCTTCGATCGATCCCAAGATCAGCAGGACGATCGCCGGTAAGCAGACGGCAAGTTCGACGACGGCCGCACCGAATCGTTTGTCGGGAGTGTTCCTGTGACGTTTCTGTTTCATCTTGTCATTCAACCGCGGATGAGTATGAGGAAGAAACGGTTTCCCTGCTTTCCGTGTCTGCATCGGTGTCACGCTCGCGTTGAAGCTCGCGCAGCCGTTCGGCCACGCGGTTGACGTCCGCAGCGATCTCCGTCCAAAAATCTCCTCGGCGAAATCTCAGCGGTGGTATGTCCTCGCCCCGACCCAGTTTCTGCAACGCCTGTCGCAAGGAGAACATCGGCCCGGCAAACCGATTGCTCAGCTTGACGGAGTCGTAGGCAAAGGCTGGGAACAAGCAGAGCATCACGACGAACAACATGCCGTACTTCTGCCACATCAGAGCCAAATACGTTCCCAGGGAATACTCCGTGCCAGTCGACAAGATTTGGCCAATCAACAAGCACGAAAAGAGGGCGATCATCACGTAGATCCAGTGCAGCATCAGTCGCCGCACCAGGGCTCCCTGGACAGCGGGATCAATAAAGAGCTTCTTGCGCTGACGGTTTGTTCCCATGACTCGCAACCTGATTGGAAAAGGGATCGCAAAACACGACGACCGGATGCGGTCGCGCCGGTCTCGGTAAAGCGTAGATTGCGGATTACGGGCAAGATGCGGGGACAGGCCATGCGGGAACGGGGCGTTTGTCGGGGAGGGAGCAGCGGGGGGAGGAAACCACGGATCGGACGGATGGTACGGACCAGCGCCGATCAGCTTGTGCCGCCCAAGACGGGCAAAGACGCGGGGACAGGCCATGCAGAAAATGCCCGCAGGATGTCGTTCTGACTCGGCTGGAGGCTGTGAGGAGCTGGAGAGAATAGGGGGGCCGCGGAAACGCGCGGAAATGGAGCAAGACGCGAGAAGACGCGAGGACAGGCCATGCAGAAAATGTCCGCGGGATGGCTTTCTATCTCCGCTGGAGATTGTGAGGGGAATGAGGGGGGAAGAGGGAGCCGCGGAAGCGCGCGGAACTACGCGGCCTGGGAGATTTTGAGCTCGTCCGGATGCCTGACGCCCAAAGGAGACGGCGGGGGGCTCCTTCTCGCCCCTCCCGCTCATTCCTCGCTCGCGGCAAGCCGGCGGAGAGAGGCGTTTCGGCGGCGGTAGTACTTCCAGCCGGGAAAGAAGAAACAGGCGGCCGAAACGACGCCAAACATCGCGTGCGAATAATCGGGCCAGCAGGCCATGCCAATCGCCGTGGCAAATAACGCTCCGGCCTGCAGGTAGAAAGATCCGGACAGAATCCCTGCTTTAATCAGAAAGACCATGCCACTCGTGAGGGCCAGGATGGGGGCCAGCTTCAGGACCTCCAGATCCATCAGGTACTCGACGGGAAACAAGAGCGCGATACTTGCCATACTGGCGGCCCAGACATGCGCGATTTGACGCTCGACAAAGGTCACCGGTCCCATGCGTCGGCGGAGGGCCCAGAACACGGCCGCCCAGGTGCCTAATCCTGCGGTCCAGTAAAGGAAATAGTGCACGCGGTTCCGGTCACCGGCCAGGTAGAGCGCGTTGGTCCACAGGCAGACGACCAGCAGCACGAGACTATGCCACATCCACAGCATGCCCCAGTTTTCCAAGATCGTCGCGTGATGGGTTTCCCGAAAGAGCCGTGTCAGCACTTGCGAGAAGCGTCCGCTGGTCGCCGACAACGGCTCATCATGCAGGTAGGCATTCAGATCGCTGGCGAGGGCAGCCGCCGACGAATACCGTAGATCGGGCGGTTTTTGCAGGCATCGCAGGACCACCAACTCCAAGTCCCGATCGACGTCGGGTCGGATTTCGCGCGGCAACGGCGGATCCTGTTCGAGGACCTTCAGCACGACTTCCATCGGCGACGAGGCCTCGAACGGTGGCCGGCCCGTGAGCATGTGGTACAAGATTGTTCCCAGGCTGTAGACGTCACTTGTCACCCCCATCTGACCGCGATTGCCCGAGGCCTGTTCGGGAGCCATATAGGCGGGCGTTCCCAGGACGGCGCCGCTATGGGTCAGACTGGCTGCATCCTTGAAACGTTTGGCCAACCCGAAGTCGGTCAGCAGCGGCTGTCCTGCTTCATCCAACAGAATATTGGATGGCTTCAAGTCTCGGTGCAGAACACCCTGGCGGTGAGCGAAATCGATGGCCTGAGTGACGAGGAAGAGGATCCGAGCCGCTTCGCGCGCTGGGAGTGGTCCACGCGACAACAATTGCGAGAGAGTTTGCCCGGAAACGTATTTCATGCTGAAGAACGCGCGGCCATCGTACTCCCCCACTTCATACACAGGCACGATATGCGGATGTTCCAAACGCGCGGCCGCTTCGGCTTCCGCTCGGAAGCGGACCAAGTCGGCCGATGAAGCCCACGGTCCACCCAGCAACATTTTCACCGCAACGACCCGGCCGAGCGACAATTGCCGAGCGCGATAGACGACGCCCATTCCGCCGCGTCCGATTTCTTCGATCAACTCATAATCGCCGAACTGGAAGGGCAGATTCAGCGGCGCCATTTGTCGAACCGGCGCGGCCTCCTCGCGACTCGACATCTGACCGACGTGAGACCCCAGGGCGTCGGCCAACATGACCGCTCCCCACAGTTGCCGCAGTTCGCTGCCGAGGTCCCCGAGTTTCCGCGCCTCCGCATCAATGTCGACCGATTCGCCGCGTGCCGCACGGTCCGACAGTTCTGCCAGCAGATTCGCCAATTTCTCTTCTTCGGCTGCGTCCAAGGGGCGCGCGGAATCTGCCGCCGCAGACTGCTGCGGTACGCTCACGATAGACTCCCCTCGTCCGACGGTTCGGCCAGCAGCTTTCTCAGACGCCGCATCGCGCGCAGGTACCGCATGCTTGCCGCCGGTTCCGTCAATCCCAGAGTCCGGGCGACATCCTGGTTCGACAACTGTTCAAAATGTCGCATCAAGACAATCTCGCGGTCATTATCGTCCATCGATTCGATGGCGATTTGAAAGCGTCGCTGCAACTCTTCCATCGTTGCGGCGGCCGCCGGAGTCAACTCGGGATCACACAGTTGCCCAGCCAGCTCAACCGTGGAACGATCAAGGGTCTTCGCGGCAACCATCGCTTGCTCGCGGTCCACACTCCGTTTCCCGCTTGCCCGATGTCGCCGATGGGCATCGATGATTCGGTCGCGAGCCATTTGACGAAGCCACAAATGAAATGGCATCGCGGGATCTTCCAGGTAAGTACGCAGGCGACGGTTCGCCTCGATCATGACCTCCTGGACGATGTCGCTCGCGTCGACTCGTTGCTGTATTCGCCGATCCAACCGCATTTCGACCATCCGCCGCAACGCGTCGCGGTGGCGATTCAGAAGATGTCCGGCGGCGCTGACGTCGCCGTCGCGTGCGGCATCCAGCAACTGCTGTGTTTGATCGCTTTGTGGCCACATTGTGGTCTTACGCTTCCGCCCCTGTTGCGAGGGCAATCAGTCTGTCAGCCCAATAAAAACCCAACGTGTCATTATCGCCCAAAATTCCCCTCACCGGCAAGTCGCGGCTCCGTACGCCCCATGCCGCGCCACGCTGTCCGAGGTCGTGCGGCTTTTAAGTTGGTGGCTCGGATCGAGTTACAGCACCCTCCCCGTGGCGATTCGTTTAACCCGCAGCCGTCAGGCGAGGACGATTGCCTTTTTTGTCCTCGCCTGACGGCTGCGGGTTAAACGAACCTTGCCTGACGATAAACGAATTGCCACGAATCCTGTTCGGAGACTCCGGAAACACCACCACTTGAAGGCTGCACGATTTCCTCCGCTCGGGAATCTAGATGAGCCGCGACAGCTGAGAGGCCGCACTTACCGCGAATTGGATGCCGAAACCGCAGAGAACCAGCCCGCAAATCAGGGACACCGTGGTCTGCATCCGCGCCCCGTAGAGCTCCGCCCCCTTGAATCCCGCCCAGCTCAACACCGTCAGCCAACCGACGTCGCACAGCCAGTGCACGAGAGCGAACAGAAGCAGTGCCAGCAAGCCGAAGTGTAGCGCCTGCAGGGTGAGCGTCAAACCGACGGTTGCCCACCAAACCAGGAAATACGGATTCGCCGCAGTCAGCACGACGCCCGTCAGGAACGGATGCCGATCGACCGAAGTCGGAGTATCGGCCGGGCCGCCTCGCAAATTCCAGAGTAGCTGGCCCCCCATCCAGATCAGGACAGCCCCCCCGGCCAGGCCGATGGCCGAACGCACCGGAATCGATTCCAAGAGCCCACCCAATCCGGCCGCCAGGGCCAGGATCAGCGGCAGTTCGATCGCAATGTGGCCCAGAGCAATCACCGCTCCCGCTCCCGCGTTGCGGCGGTGTGAGCCGGCCGTCAGCGTTGCTGCAGTGATCGGGCCCGGTGCCATGACACCGGACAGCGAAATCGCCACCGCCGAAAAGATGAATCCAAGCAATTCCCAATTCTCCCGCACGTCACCGAAGCGCCACCATTCGACAATAGCCGCAAACCGTCCCGCACGCCAGGACAGGCGTTGTGGGAGATGTGGCCGTGGGACGGATTGCCTGTGGGACGGATTGCCTGTGGGACGGATTGCC